>JBFGDF010000037.1:0-22324 GCA_041580775.1 Gemmatimonadales bacterium | reverse complement strand
GGACCGGGCGGTCCGGAACCGCCGGAAGCTAACGTCCAGTGCGGGACGGCCGCAACGCCGTCAGAACCAGCCGCGCCGCCGGAAGAACACCAACAGGCCCACGGTGACCGCCACCATCACGGCCCAGACCGCCGGATAGGCCCACGGCCACGCGAGTTCGGGCATGTGCGCGAAGTTCATCCCGTACACGCCGACGATGAACGTGAGCGGAATGAACAGCGTCGCGATCACGGTCAGGACCCGCATGACATCGTTCATGCGGTTGCTGATGCTGGACATGTACATCTCCACGATCGTCGCGGCCGTGTCCCGGTAGGTCTCGATCGTGTCGATCACGCGCAGCGTGTGGTCCTGCACGTCGCGCAGGTAGGGCAGCGTGCCGGCCTGGATCAGGGGGGTGTCCCCGCGGCCCATTGCCGCCAGTGCGTCCCGCAGCGGCCAGATGGCGCGGCGGAGCTCCACCAGGCCCCGCTTGATCGCATAGATCTCCTCCAGCGTCTCGCGGTCGGGGTTCTCGATGATGTTGTCCTCGATCTCCTCGATGCGATCCCCGACCTTCTCCAGCACGCCGAAGTAGTTGTCGACGATGGTGTCCACCAGCGCGTACGCCACGAAGTCCGCGCCGTGCTGCCGCAGTCGGGTGACCGGGTCCTGCAGCCGCCGCCGGACCGGGTCGAACGTGTCGCGCTCGCGCTCCTGAAACGTGAGCACGTACCCTGGACCCAGCACCACGCTGACCTGCTCGAGCTCGATCTCGTCGGTCGCATCGTTGTGCTGGATCATCTTCAGCACGAGGAACAGGTGATCGCCGTACTGCTCGAACTTGGGCCGCTGGTGGGCGTTGACGATGTCCTCGAGCAACAGCGGGTGCAGGCCGAATCCCTGGCCGAGCCGCCCCACCAACTCGACCTCGTGCACGCCGTTGACATCCAGCCACAACGTCCCACGTCCGCTCCGGTACGCCGTGAGCTCGTCGACGTCAGTCACGACGCGCCGTTCCAGTTCCCCGCCGTCGGTGTAGTAGTACGCCTCGATCTGGACGTGCTCCGCGACCCGATCACCCACGTAGATCAGTGAGCCCGGCGACATGCCCAGCTTGCGGGACTCGCGGGCTACGCGGTGCGGCCCGTTCAGCGTGATTCTCGCCTGGTGTCCCGCACGGTCACCCGTCATGCGGTGCTCCCTCCCCCAGGGCGTGCCGTAGGCGCCCGATGAACAGGAGTTGCTGGTCCCTACGCATCATTCCCTCCGTGCGGCGCCGGCTGGCGTCGCACGGAGGGAAGATAGGGCGTCCGGCGCGAGCCGTCAGCCCGCGCGACGACGAGAGACGAAAACGAGCGCGAGAAGCGCCGCGCCACCGAGTCCGGCGAGGGTGGTGCCGGAGGGCGGGCCGGCGTCGGGGGCGTGCGAGAGGGCGTTCCACCGGGTACGCAACATTGCGTCGATCTCCCCCGGTCCCGCGGGCGTGGGCACCGACCAGCGGCCCCCTTCGGTCGAGCGGGCGGGCACGCGGACGGCCGCGACCTGCCCGTCCCGCGAGAAATCCACGAGGATCTGTGCGCTGGCGTGCTCCTCGCGGCTCGTCACGACGAGCATCCACAGCCCGTCCGTCGGGACGTTTCCGCGAATGGCGTACACGCCGCCGCGCGCGGTTGCCACGGCCTGGCAGGTGACGCTGCGTCGGTCACCCTTCACGATGCCTTCGAGCGTGCACGTGATGGGCTGCGCCACGGGCGTGCCGTGGTGATACGTATGCAGAACGAGCAGCGCGCCGCGGGTGGCCGGATCGTGGGGGTTGGCGGGCAGTTCCACCGAGATCCACGGTGGGCCCGCGTGCGCGGGCGGGGCAATCAGCGCGAGCGCGAGCAGCCCCGTCACCAGCGCGGGGGAGAGACGACGGACGGGCGGCAGCATGCATAGCCTCCTTGTGTGTGAACAGCGTTTCGAACCCACGTTGCTAGGATGCCGCCCGGGTCGCACCGGTTTAGCGCGACGCCTTGGCGCCCGCGCGCAGGATCCGAACGTCGCCCTTGAACGTGCGGACGATGAGGTCGGCGCCGCCGGCGCCGGCCGTGAACTCGAGCGCGCGGCCCCGCTGGTCCGGCAGCGAGCGGAGCGCCTGGGAGCCGAATGCGTTGCGGACCTCGCCCTGGAACGTCGTGATCGCGACCTCGGCCGACAGCGCGGCCGGCACTTCCACGGTCACCTGCCCTCCGTGGCTCTCCAGCTCGAGCCGGCTGCCGCGGGGCAGCGCGCCACGGAACGTCAGGTCACCGCTCACCGATTCCACGCGCGCGCGCCGAAACGCATCCGCGGCATAGGTGACGGTGCCGGTGACCGTGGCCACCCCGACGTCTTCGCCGCCGGTCACCGCAATCGCCCCACTCGCCGTCTTCACCCGCGCCCAGCGCCCCGCCTCGACGGTCACCGCGCCGTCCATGGACTCCGCCGTCAGCTCAGCGGCGGCACCGCGGACCGAGACCCGACCGCTCACCGTGTAGACGTCGAGGCCGCCCGCCACGCCTTCGACCGTGATGTCGCCGCTCGCGGACTTGATCCACACCCGGGCGCCCCGAGGGACACGCAGCTCCAGATGCGCCGGCACCGTATCCGCCGGGTCGGCCAACTCCACCCCGCCTTTCACCCCTGCCGCGCCACCGCCGAAATACAGCGTCGCGCCAGCGGGCAGCGCGCCGGTGAGGACCACGGAGTCGTGCGCCCAGCCGCGCACCGTGGTGGACCCCGTGAGATTGTGGACGCGGATCGGGGTGCGCTCCCCCACGGCCAGACGCCGCTCGACCCGCTGTTGACCCGCGGCGGGCAGGGCGTGCCCCACCAGCAGGCACGACACGGTGATCAAGGCAATGCGCAGCATGGCTCGTCTCCTACAGCTTGGTCGCCCGCCCGAGCAGATCGAGCTTGGCTCGGTACGAGGTCCAGAGCAGCGTTTCCAGATCGGGGTTGGGGCCGGCCGCGGCCAGTGCCGCCCGCGCCTCGGCGATCGCCGTGTCGATCACGGCGAGATTCCGGCTGACCACCGCGCGCGTCTCCGGCGGGAGCCGATCGTAGCTGTGCACGAAGCGCGCTTCGAGTTCCCGCACCGCCGCGGCGTAGTCGGCGGCGACCGCGGCGTACCGGGGCGCCGCCGCGGGACCAGCGGCAAGCGGCGCCTGAATCGGCCGCCGCGCCAGCTGCATGGTGAGGGCCGCCGTGACGGCCACCAGCACGACCGCCGCCGCGGCGAGCAGCCGGGGTCGGACCCGAATGAACCGGACCCCCGGTCGCGCCGGTGCCTGCTCGCCCAGCCGGGCATCGATCGCGTACCAGAGGTCGCGCGGTGGCGCAATGCTCCGGGGCAGGGCACGCGCGTCGGCCAGCAGGCGGCGGAGCGTCTCCGCGTCCCGCGCACACGCGGAGCACGTCTCGAGATGGCGCTCGACCTCCGCCCGGGCCCCGGCGCTCAGCATGCCCCCCAGATAGTCGTCCAGCCGTAGGCCGATCCGTTCGCAGTCGTTCATCATTCCAGTGCCTCGCGCAAGAGCCGGCGCGCCCGGTGCAGGTGCGCTTTCGAGGTTCCCTCGGCGATCCCCAGCAACCCGCCGATTTCCGCGTGTCCGTACCCCTCGATGTCGTAGAGTACGAACACCTGCCGTGCCGCGTCGGGCAGGGCGGCGATCGCCGTTTCCAGATCGAGCCGCGCCGCAATCCGGTCCCGCCGGGCGGGTGCCGCGCCCAGGTCGTCGGTCGGCTCGACCCGCCGGAGCCGGCGCCGTTCCGCCCGCCGGTCCTGCAGCACCACGTTCACCGCGAGCCGGTGGAGCCACGACGAGAACGCTGCCTCGCCCCGAAACGACCCCAGGCGCTCCCAGGCCCGCACGAAGACGTCCTGGGTGTAGTCCTCCGCGCGTGCGGCATCGCCAGCCAGCCGTAGGCACAAGGCGTACACCCGCCCAGCATGCTCCCGGTAGAGCGTCTCGAACGCGGCCCGGTCCCCCGCCGCGGCACGCGCGACGGTATCGGTCACCCGGGGCGCGGGCACCGCGCGCCGCCCACTGAAGGCGCGCGGCGGGAACGGGAGAGCCGGATTGGACACATCGATAGGATGCCGCCCGAGCCGGGCGGGTTTAGCCGGCCGCCTGGCGTCCCATGCGACGTACTTCCGCAAACTCCTCGGCGGTGACCGGCTGGACCGACAGACGCATGCCGCGTTTCACGACCAGCATCTTCCGGAGTTTGGGGTTCCCCTTGAGGGCGGCGAGCGGGAGGACGGCGGGGAACCGCTCCACGAAGGCGATGTCCACGCTGAACCAGATCGGCTTGGCCGATGTCGCCTTGGGGTCGAAGTAGTCATCCCCTTTCCGGAACTGCAGCGGATCGGGGTACCCGGCCGTGACGACCTCGGCAATGCCGGCCACGCCGGACGGGGTGGCATTGGACGCGTAGAACAGGACCCTGTCCCCCACCTGGATCTCGTCGCGCAGGAGGTTGCGCGCCTGGTAGTTCCGTACGCCCTCCCACCCCGTCCGACCGTCGCGTTCGAGGTCGTCGATCGTGTAGGCCGAGGGCTCGACCTTCATGAGCCAGTGGCGTTTTGGCATCGCGGCCCCCGCTACCGTTTCCTCAGCCGCTTGATCAACTGAATTTGCCCCGTGTGGTAGAGATCGTGCGCGGCGACGCCGGAGACCAGCTGGCCGTAGGTCCACTTGCCCGACGGCGACCGCTTGCCCAACCGGGCCGCGGGGAGCGCGGCTACGGCCGCGCGTAGCTCGGCGTGCATGCGCTTCAGCAACTGCACGTCGGCCTTCCACGTCTTGGCGTCGGGACGGTCGGGCAGGGCCGGCCAGTTGCTCGGGCGCCGCGGGAAGTGTCCGCGGGTCTCGTCACCCGTGAGGCGGCGGGTCACCACGTACTTCCAGTACGCGGTGTGGAGCGCCAGTTCCCAGATACTGTGCCGCCGTGGTGCCGGACGCCACCGCGCCTGTGACGGCGTCACGCCGCGAAGGGACCCGGCGAGCGTGGTCCCGTGCCAGCTCGTGCCGAGGAATGCGGCATCGAGCGTGTCCAGCAACAGGCGGATCTCGGCCTGCATGCCATCCTCCCGATATCCGGCCGTCCTCGTACGATCTCCGCTTTGATCTCACCCGCCGGCCGAGCGCGGCCGGGCCTCGCTATCCGCCGAACGCGCTCATCCCGGTGACGGCCTGCCCCAGAATGAGCGTGTGGATGTCGTGCGTGCCCTCGTACGTGTACACGCTCTCGATATTGGCCATGTGCCGCATGGACTGGTACTCCGCCAGAATCCCGTTGGCGCCCAGAAGGCGGCGGGCCTCGCGGGCGCATTCCGCGGCCATGTTGACGTTGTTGCGCTTGGCCAGCGAGACCTGGTCCGGCGTCATCGTGCCGCGATCCTTGAGTCGACCGAGCTGCACGCAGAGAAGCTGAGCCTTGGTGATTTCGGTGAGCATCTCGGCCAGCCGCGCCTGCTGAATCTGGAAGCCCCCGATGGGTCGGTCGAACATCACCCGGTTCTTGGCGTACCGGAGGGCCTCGTCATAACACGCCATGGCGGCGCCGATGCCGCCCCAGGCGATGCCGTAGCGTGCCTGCGTGAGACAGCTGAGCGGCGCCTTGAGCCCGGCGCTGTCGGGGAGCAGGGCGTCCTTGGGAACGTGCACGTCCTCCAGCACCAGCTCGCTGGTGTCGCTCGCCCGGAGGCTCAGCTTCCCCTTCTGGTCCCTGGCGGTGAACCCCTTCGCGTCGGTGGGCACGATGAAGCCGCGGATGGACTTCACGTCCTCCAGCGCACCGATCTTGGCCCAGATGATCGCGACGTGGGCCATCGAGCCGCTCGTGATCCACATCTTGGCGCCGTTCAGCACCCAGCCGTCCTTGGTCTCCCGCGCCGTCGTGATCATGCCGCCGGGGTTGGAGCCGAAGTCGGGCTCGGTCAGCCCAAAACACCCGATCACCTCACCGCTCGCGAGCTTCGGCAGCCACGTCTTCCGCTGGGCCTCGCTCCCGAACGCGTGGATCGGGTACATCACCAGGGCGCCCTGCACCGACGCGAACGACCGGATCCCCGAATCGCCGCGTTCCAGCTCCTGCATGATCAGCCCATAGGCCACGTTGTTGAGACCGGCGCATCCGTACTGCTCCGGCAGGTTCGCGCCGTACAGCCCGAGTTCCCCCATCTGCGGAATCAGCGCGCTCGGGAACGTGCCGGCGATGTAGTGCTCGCCGATGTGCGGCATCACCTCGTCGTCCACGAACCGGCGCACGGTATCGCGCACGGCGCGCTCCTCCTCGTTGAGGAGCGACTCCACATCATAGAAATCCACGCCTTCGAACGGCATCCGTCCTCCCGCTTAGTCGATCCACCGGCGCGCACCGCGTGCCCCGGGCCGCACCCGGCGACGGGCAGTCGGCTCGATGCCGACGGCGCGCGCCTTGTCGCGGAACTCCGGGCCGTGATCCAGCCGACGCCCCGTCTCCGCCTGCCACTGATGCACCATCTCGTGCAGCACCGTCCGGGCGACCTCGGCCCAGCCGTCCCGCTTCAGGTGCCACCGGCCGAGGGCGATCTCCGGCGGCCGGGCGCCCGTGTCGTCGACGACGATCTCCCCGAGCCGCGACCGCATCCGATTGGACAGCCGGAAGGTGGGCTGGGACAGGCAATCCGCGAAATGGCGGCGGTTCAGCATGGCGTGCAACTCGTGCAGGGCCGCCACGACGGCGTGGTCGCCGGGGCTGGGCGGCGGCCGGCGGCGTGCCGCCGCCGCTGGAGGAACGTAGTCGTGCACCGGGAACGCGAGCAACTCCCGGCGCGCGGCCCGGCGCCGGCCCGGGCTGCGGCCGTCGCGGAACTCGACCACCGCGCGCAGCACCCGATCGGAGGCGTAAGCAAACCCGCGGTGCACGCGGACCACGTCCCGTCTGACCGACACGACCACCGTGCGGTTCTCATGTACCACCACGCGATCGGCACCGCGCAGCCCGGCGCGCCGGAGCCGGCGCTCCAGCAGGGCGCGATCGGCCTCGCGCGCCGCGTCAGTCATGGGCAGCGGGGGCCGGCACCTCCACACCCCGCGGCGGGCGGGCGAACTGATGGCGGTCGGACCGGCGGAACACGCCATGCGCCCGATCCCACCGGTAATACTCCACGTGGATCGCCTCGTCCTCGAGCAGGATCCGGAAGAACACCGACGGCCGGTCGCCGCGGGATCGCGTGGACACCGTGCCGGTGCAGGCCACCACCACCCCGTCGAGCGTGTCCACCTGCTCCTGATGGTCGTGCGCGCACAGCACCAGCTCCGCCCCGGACGCGGCGATCCGGCGCTGGGCCTGCCGCCACCGGGCGAGTCCCATGCGGCGGGACAGCTCGCCGCGCAGCACGTTGTGGTGCAGCACCAGGATGCGGGCCTGCTCCGGTCGGGCGTGGGCGAAGATCTCGGTCGCCCGGCGGATCTCTGCGGCGGGCAGGTGCCCCTTCACCGCGAGATCCCGCAGCCGGGGGGTCAGCGAGCCCCACGCGACTCCGTGCGACGTGAGCACGCCCGCGATCATCGCCGCCGGCAGCTCCAGCGTGGGGACCAGCAGCGGACCGAAGTACTGCCGATACTTGGCGTATTTCGCGGCGCCCCCGAACGGCACGAAGGGTCGCCACCACCACTGAACGTCGTGGTTGCCCGGCAACAGGTACGCCGGGGCCGTGCGGGTCAGCTCGCGCACGAAGGCGCGCGCCCGCTGGAACTCGCCGTGCCGCGCCCGCTGGGTCACGTCCCCGGCGATCACCACCACGTCGGGCTCCAGGTCGGGCACGAGGGCTTCGATCGCCTCGATCTGCGCGACGTCGGCGACGGCGCCGAAGTGGAGGTCGCCGAAGTGCAGGAGGCTCAGCGGCATGGGTACCTCACGGGCGCTCCCGGAACCAGGCGCTGGCCACGCGCTGCGCGATGCGCCGGACCAGCAGGTACCAGGTGACTGTCGCCGCCGCGCCCACGAGCCGCGCGGTGCGATCCGGCGGCAGGACCAGCATCACGTAGAGGCCAAAGCCGAGCGTCGTGAGCAGGCTCGTCCAGCGGGCCACCCGTCCCGCCCGCCGGGCGATCTCCCGGCGGCACGTGTCGCACAGCGCGCCAAACGGCAGGTCCACCGCGCGATGGCACCGGGGACACTCGCGCTCATGCAAGCCGCCGAAGGACGGCGACAGTGTACTCGTCCGTCGAAGCATGGCCCCCCAGGTCCCGCGTCCGCACCACGTCCTCGCGCAGCGTCCGCGCGATCGCGGTGCGGATCCGCCGTGCCGTGGTAAAGTCGCCGATGTGCTCCAGCAGCATGCACGCCGCCAGGATCAGCGCCGTCGGATTGGCGACGCCCTGCCCGGCGATGTCGGGCGCCGACCCGTGCACGGCCTCGAACAGCGCCCCGGTCTCGCCGATGTTGGCCCCGGGCGCCATCCCGAGCCCGCCCACCAGGCCGGCGATCTCATCGCTCAGGATATCGCCGAACATGTTCGTCGTCACCAGCACGTCGAACTGGCCGGGATCGAGGACGAGCTTCATGGCGCACGCGTCGATGATGACGTCGTTCACCTCGACCCGGTCGTGATAGCCCTCGGCGACCTCCCGGGCGACGTCGAGAAACAGCCCGCTCACCGCCTTGAGGATGTTCGCCTTGTGGACGATCGTGACCCGTCGCCGGCCGTGGGCCACGGCGTAGTCCAGCGCGTACCGCACGATCCGCTCGCACCCGCGGCGCGTCACGATCGCCGTGGACTGCGCCACCGCCTTGGGGTCCCCACCCACCGTGATGTAGGTCTCGTAGCCGATGTAGAGCCCCTCGGTGTTCTCCCGCACGAGGACGAGATCGATGTCGTCGTAGCGCCCGCCCGGCACGATCGTCTGGGCGGGCCGGACGTTGGCGAACAGGTCGAACTCCCGGCGGAGCGCGACGTTGACGGACCGGAATCCCGTGCCCACGGGCGTCGTCAGCGGACCCTTGAGCACGAGGCGACGCTGGCGAATGCTCTCGAGCGTGGCGTCGGGCAGCGGATCGCCGGCCTCGGCCAGCGCGGCCATGCCGCCCAGCTGCTCGTCCCACGCGAGATCCGCCCCCGCCTCCGCCAGGATCCGCACGGCGGCGGCCGCGATCTCCGGGCCGATGCCGTCGCCCCGGATGAGCGTGACCACGCGGCTCACGGCAGGCCCGGAGTCAGCTTCTTGAACGCGGCCTGGAGCGCCGTCCACGGATCGTCGCCCTCGCCGCGGGCCACCGTGCGCCACCCCAGCTGCCCGGTCCGCACGTCCGCGAGCACGAGCGTCAACTCGGCCTGCCCCACGCCCTCGGGCGTGCGCACGAAGACGAGCGCGGCCGGGACGAAGGCGTACCGATCGGCGGTGGTACCGTTGAGCGCCCGCATCTGGCTGCGCAGCGGATCGGGGATCTGCTCGAGTTTCGGCGCGCGCAGCAGCGCCGTGGCCAGCCGATCCGGATCGGCCAGCATCCCGGGCGCCCGCGCGGCGGCGCGGCGCAGCGCCGGCGGCAGCACCCACTGCACTTCCGGGGACCGTTCGACGAGGAGGGCGCCCATCAGGCTGTCGGCCCGATCGAGCGCCGTCCGGCGCGGCGCGAGGGCGTCGTGCCACGCCAGCGTTTCCTCGGCGGCCAGGAGGGTCAGCGGATACACCGCCACCCGCTGTCCGGCGATGCCCGCGGTCGGCAGCGGCAAGGTGGGTTCCGGCACCGGAGCGGTGTCGGGCGTACGCGCGCACGCGCCCGCCGCGAGCGCCGCCACCAGCGCGACGGTCAGGCGTTGCGCCATCGGGGGGGCCGCTGCTCGAGGTGGGCCTGCACGCCCTCGTGCGGGTCGCTCAGACCCATGAGGTCGCGCAGGTAGAAGTTCTCCGCCTTGTACAGCGCGTCCTCGTAGGTCGCGTAGTAGGATTCCGTCTGCGCGCGGCGCGCGAACTGCATGACGGGTCCGGAGTTCGCGATCAGCTGACCGAGGAAGCCGTGCAACCCGGTGTCGAATGCGCCGTCCGGGAAGACGCGGTTGACCAGACCGAAGCTCGCCAGCTCGGCCGCCGCGATGGGCTCGCCCAGCAGGATCCACTCCATCGCCTTGCGCCGGGGGGATACGCGCGGGAGCACCACACAGGCGACGGCCGGAAACACGCCCATGCCCACCTCGGGAAGGGAGAACCGGGCGGACGCCGTGGCGACCACGAGGTTGCACCCGAGCGCCAGCTCGAACCCCGCCCCCACGGCGCGACCGTTCACCGCCGCCACACTGATCACCTCGAGCAGGCGCACCGTTTCGAACACGCGGTGGAACACCTGCATGAGGCGCCCGACCTTGTCCCGGGTGTGTTCGCGCAGGTCGAGACCGCCGCAGAACACGTCGCCGTGTCCCCGCAAGACGAGCACTTTCAGCCCCGTCTGGCCGCGCAGCGCGAGCAGGGCCGAGTTGATCTCCTCGATCATTTCGATGTGCAGGAGGTTGGACGGCGGATGACGCAGGGTGATGGTCGCCACCATGCCGTCATGCGACACGTCGGAGCTGAGATACTGACTGGTCACGGAAACGTCCTCGTTCAGCCGGTGGGTTCCCTCGACCGCGCCCACGGACCGGGAGGGATCACGCGATGCTCAGGCCGCCGTCGACAAAGATAACCTGTCCGGTGATGTGCCGGGCCTCCGGCGAGCAGAGGAACACCACGACGTTGCCGACGTCCTCGGGCTCCGCCAGGCGGCCCAGCACCGCGTTTTTCTTGGCGCGGTCGACAACGTCCGCGGGCAGCGCCTCGAGCGCTTCCGTCCGCACGTACCCGGGCGCGACGGCGTTGACGTTGACGTGCGAGGGCCCGAGCTCGATGGCAACGGCGCGCGTGAGCCCGATGAGCGCTGCCTTGCTGGAGGCGTACGCGGCCACGCCGAAGCTGGGATGGAACGCCTGGATCGACGCGATGTTGACGATCTTGCCCATCTTCTGAGTGCGGAACAGCCGCGCCACGGCCTGTGTGCAGTGGAACGCCCCGGTGACGTTGGTGTCCATCACGTCGCGCCACTGATCCGAGCCGAGCCGCCACATGGCGGCGTCGCGGGCAATGCCGGCATTGTTCACGAGGTAGTGGATGCCGCCGAGCTCCGCCTTCACCTGCTCGACAAACCGTTCCACCGCGTCGAGGTCCCGCACGTCGCATTTCGCCGAGTATACGGCCACGCCGAACGCCCGCAGGGCCGTCTCGGTGAGCAGCGCCTGCTCGACGATGTCCCGCCCTGCGATGTCGATGTAGTTGAACGCGACCGCCACCCCGCGACGCGCGAACTCCAGGGCCACGGCACGCCCGATGCCGGTGGCGCCACCCGTGACGACGGCCACGTTGCCCCGCATGCCGATTTCGTTCGGCTGTACGGCCTGGGGCTGCGGCGCCAGCGCGGCACCCGACTCCCGCCGGCGCGGGCTCGCCATCCACTCGGGATCCTGGGGTGTGAAGGGAATACCGACCGCCCGATAAAGGCCGGGAGAAGGTAGCCCGCCGGTCGACCGGCGGCAACCAACGCCTACCCGGTCACGGCCGGCGGATCATGCCGCGCGCCGATCGCCCGGCGCACCGCGGCGATGGCTTCGAACACGAGCCACAACTCCAGCACGAACACCGCCGCCCCCACACCCAGCAGCAGGGGCTGACTGTCCGTGTAGTAGCGCATCAGGTTCAGCACCATGGCCCAGGTCGTCATCACCAGCAGGAACGCCATGGGAATCGCGGTCATCCAGATGGGCCGCCGCAGGCGGAGCAGGAACAGCGTGACCACGAGCAGACTCAACGCGCCGGTGAGCTGATTGGTGGTCCCGAAGAGCGGCCACAGCCGCATGCCCCCCGCGCCCCGATCGATGCCGAGGGCGAGGACGGCACAACTCACCGTGGCCAGCGTCGTCGCCACCCAGCGGTTGCGAATGAGCGGCAGGTCGTAGTGGTCGCCCAACTCGGTCACGATGTAGCGCTGCAGCCGGACCCCCGTGTCCATGGTGGTGGCCGCGAAGCTGATCACCACGACCGCCGCGAACACCGTGGCGACCCCATGCGGGATGCCAATGCCCTCCGCCAACACCCCCACGCCGTTCACGAACGCGCCCGTCGCCCCGGCCGACGCGCGTGCCCACGTGGCATAGTGCGCGTGCCACCCGTCGACGCCGGCAAACACGGCGAAGCCGGCCGTGGTGGCAATGACCGACGTGAGCGCCAGCGTGCCTTCCCCGATCGCGCCCCCATACCCGATGTACCGCGCGTCGGTCTCCTTGTTGAGCTGCTTGGACGATGTCCCCGAGGAGACCAGGCCGTGGAACCCGCTGATCGCGCCGCACGCGATCGTGATGAACAGCAGCGGGAACCAGCTGGGCGCATCGGGCGGCAGCTGCGTGTTGATCGCCGGGGCGATCACCGGCGGCCGGGTCACGAGCACGCCGAGGAAGATGATGCCCAACGCGACGAACAACTGGTGCCCGTTCACGTAGTCCCGCGGCTGCAGCAGGAGCCAGACGGGCAAGACGCTCGCCACGAAGGCGTAGCCGAACAGGATCACGACCCACCCGGCCCGCACGCCATCGGTGTGCGCGGCGGCCTCGGCGGCCGCCAGGTCCCCGCCCGCCGCCTGCAGCTGCGCGGCGCTCGGCGCGAACCCGAACACGTCGGGCAGGCTCAGCGGCACGTACTGCCCCAGCCAGATCATGACGTACAGCGTGAGCAGCGCGCCGATGGACGGCCAGAAGATGCCCGCGCCCGTGCGGTAGATCAGCAGGCCCACCACCACCGCCACCGCCAGGTTGCCCCAGATGGGCATGACGGAGCCCGGATTCGCGATGAACAGATTGGCGATCACGACCGCGAAGACCGCGTTCACCAGCAGCAGCAGGAAGAAGATGATCAGCAGAAACAGGATCCGCGCGCGTTCGCCGACGATCGTGCGGGCCAGCGTCCCGATGGACGTCGCCTTGTGCCGGGTGGAGATCCACAGCGTGCCGAAGTCGTGCACCGCGCCGGCGAAGATCGTCCCCAGCACCACCCACAGCACGGCCGGGAGCCAGCCCCAGATGACCGCGATGGCGGGCCCCACGATCGGGGCCGCACCGGCGACCGACGTGAAGTGGTGGCCGAACAGGACGTGCCGGTTGGTCGGCACGAAATCCACGCCGTCCTGGAACTGATGAGCGGGCGTCACGAAGTCCGGATCGAGCCGATAGATGCGCCGCGCCAGATAGCGCGAGTACCCGAGGTACCCGAGCAGGAACGCGGTCAGTCCGACGACGAGCAGCGTAACGGAACTCACGGTCGCTTCCCCGGCCAACGCGGGGCTAATATGGGGCGCATCAGAAGTCGCACGCCAGCAGGGCGCCCAGCGCGCGCAGCCCGGCCACGCCACTGACGTCGGCCGCCTGGAGCGGGACGGTGGCGCGGATCAGATCGCCGAACCGGCGCGCGATGTCGTCGCGGTAGTGCCGCTCGCGCGCCCGGCGCCGCGCCACGAACTCCCCGTCCGCGTCGTCGGGCAGCACCCGGTTCACCAGGACCCCACCGACCGGGATCCGGTACTTCGCGAGCGTGCGGACGGCGCGGTCCGTCTCGAGAATCGGCAGCCGCTCGGGCAACACGACGAAGTAGAACGCGGTGCGCGCGGGGTCGGTGAGGATCGCGCGCGCCGTGGCAAATCGGGCCCGGCGGGCCTCGAGGACGTCCCGCACGGGATCGGGCGCCTCCGCGGCCACCGTGCCCGCCACCCGCTGCCACATCCGCCCGAGCACGTGCACCTGCTCGCGCCGCGCGATCAGTCCCGCCGTCCAGGCGTCGAGCTGCTCCGGCATGGCCAGCAGTCGCAGCGTGTGACCCAGAGGCGCGGTATCGAATACGAGGCGGTCATGCGACGTCGCGTCCGCGGTCAGGATGCGCGCGAAGCGGTCGAACAGGGCCGCCTCCTCGGCCCCCGGCGTGACCCGCGCGATGTCGATCTGGCGCTCCACCTCGCCGGCCAGTCGGGGCGGGACGGTGTCGGCCAGTCGGGCCTTCACGTCGGCGATGTAGCGATCCGCCTCGCGGGTCGGGTCGATCTCCAGGGCCTGGAGGTTCGGCAGCACCTCGCGCGGCGTGTCGTCGAGCGGCCGCTCGAAAAGGTCGCTCGTGCTGTGCGCGGGATCGGTCGAGACGAGCAGCGTGCGCTCCCCGCGGTCGGCCAGGCCCACGGCGACGGCGCCGGCAAGCGTGGTCTTCCCGACGCCGCCCTTGCCGCCGAAGAAGAGCACCCGCGGCGGCGTCACGTCGTCAACAGCACCGGAAGCCGCCGTCGGGCGCCTGCTCGAGCCCCAACCGGCGATGCCACTGGTGGAACTCCTCGATGAGATGCGGATAGAGCTCCAGCGTATAGAAGCCGATGGGATGGGGCGCCCCCACCAGGTCCGCGAACGCGATCAGGAAGAACTGGTCCCGCCGCCGCAGATACTCGCGATACAGTTCCGCGCGATAGGGCGCGATGAAGACGCCTTCGTAGATGTCCCGCGCGGCCCGGAGTGTCTCGCGCACCCGGCTCCAGACGTGTCGCCCCGTCATACGGCCACGCGTGCCGGCGGATCGGGTGTTCCCGTGCCGCTCACGAGCGCGCCCACCAACCCCAGGCCGAGCGCCACGGCGCCGCTCGCGAGCAGCGCAGTCGGCCCGCCGCGCCACTGATACAGGGCACCGAGGACGAGCCCTCCGGGCAGGGCCGCGAGCCCGATGCCCGCGTGGTAGATCCCAAAGCGACGGCCGCGGGCGGCGTGTCCACCCCACGCCGCCACCAGGGCCCGCTCCGGCGACTCCGTCACCGTGGCCACCAGCCCGAACGCCACGAACCACACAGCGACCGCCAGCGGCGACGCCGCGGTCGCGAGGCCGGCGCAGACCGTCGCGTACACGAGCCAGCCCAGCGCCATCGTCCGCGCGGGCCCCACCCGGTCGCTGAGCCAGCCGCCCGGATAGCTCCCGGCGGTGCGCACGACGTGCAGCAACGACCAGAGCACCGGCACCAGGGCGACGGGCACCCCGACATCCTGCAGCCGCAGAATGAACAGGGTCTCGGGGAGCCGTGCGAACGCGAACACCATGATGGCGGCAATGAGCGTTCGTGGCGGAGGGGTCCCCGCCGGCGTGGGACTCTCGGGCGGCATGCCGCCCTCGGCCACCGGCAGCAGCCGGCGCAGGGCGACGGCGACGACCGCGACCGCGGCGAGGCCGGGCACCACACTCCAGAGGATGACGTCCCGCGGCGAGAGGGCGAATCCCACCAGCAGGCCACTCGCGACGAGCGGCCCCACTGCGGCGCCCGCGTGATCCATCCCGCGGTGATACCCGAATGCCCGCCCCCGCAGAGCGAGTGGCGCGGCGTCCGCGATCACGGCATCGCGGGGCGGGTTCCGCGCGCCCTTGCCGAGCCGGTCGGTGGCACGCAGCCCAATCACCTGCCAGGCCGCGCCGGCCAGTCCCATGAGCGGGCGGGTCACGGCCGCGACCAGGTACCCGCCGACAATCAGCGGTCGCCGCCACGCCCGTCGATCGCTCAGCCAGCCGGCACCCAGCTTCACGCCCGCGGCGGCCGCATCCGCGATCCCGTCCAGGGCCCCCAACGCCAGCGCGCCCGCGCCGAGCCGTCCGGTGAGAAACGCCGGCAGCAGCGGATACACCATTTCGCTCGCGAGATCGTTGAGGAAGGAGACGACGCCGAGGGAACGCACGACCGGGGGCAGGCCCGCCGCCCCCGCGCGTCGTCCGGCGTCGGATTCAGCCATCCAGCTCGAGCCCCCAGCGGATCAGACTCACTGGCAGCGCCCCGAACGCCAGGACCGCGTCGTGAAACCCGCGGGGCGTATACGCTTCGCCCCTGCGCGCCCGATAGGCCTCGCGCAGCGCGAACAGCTCCCGTCGGCCCACCGCATACGCCAGCTGGTAAGCGGGTTCCGCCGCGGTGCGCCGTACCTCGGCCAAGGCGTGATCGCGGGAGAAGTGCATGCGATCCTGCACCAACCGCATGGCGTCCGCGATGTCCAGCGTTCCGGTATGCAGGCCCACGTCGAGCACGACCCGCAGGGCCCGCCAGAGCAACGCCACCTGCTGGAAGAACCGCTCCTCGACCGAGCGGTAGAACCCCTCCGCTCCCATCATCTCTTGACAGTAGAGGGCCCAACCCTCGACCGTGAGCGGGGTCGTGAGAAACCGGCGCACGATGCGCGGCTGCGCCTGCAGGGCGAGGAAATGCAGATGGTGTCCCGGGTAGCCTTCGTGCAGCGCCGTGGTCGGGATCTCGTGCGTACAGTGGTCGCGCAGCACGGCCGCGCGGTTGGCCGGGTTCCCGGCCGGCAGCGACACGAAGAACCGGCCCGTCCGGTCGGCGGACAGCGGCCCGGGCGGCAGATACGCGGCGAGCGGAATCACCGGACGCAGGTAGCCCGGCGTGGCGTCCACTTCGAGCGCCCCTTCCGGCACGGCCACGAGGTCGCGCTCGCGGACGAACGCCCGCGCGCGCGCCATCTCCGCTTCGTAGGCGCGCACCAGGTCGTCGGGGTCCGGGTGGGCGTCCCGCAGAGCGTCCATCACGTCCGGCCACGCGCGGCCCGGCGCCAAGCGCTCGGTCAGCATCGTCAGCTCGCGTTCCACGTCCTGCACGAGCCGCACGCCATACCGTAGCAGCTCCGGCGCCGTGGCGGGGACCGCGTGCTGGCACTGCAGCCGGAAGTTGAGCGTCACTTCG
The DNA here is from genome assembly GCA_041580775.1 of Gemmatimonadales bacterium. Taxonomy (GTDB): domain Bacteria; phylum Gemmatimonadota; class Gemmatimonadetes; order Gemmatimonadales; family GWC2-71-9; genus JAOTWJ01. Next base: position 5,554 of record JBFGDF010000037.1, on the reverse strand, counting down.
CCGACCGCGGCGGGATGGCCGTCGCTGCCTTCGCGCAGCAGCCCGGCGAGATGTCCGCGGAACCCCGTCAGGGCATCGCGCGCCGCCGCCCCGGCCGGTCCGCCGTCATGGCCGTCGGCTCCGGCGAACGCTTGAACCACTTCGGCCACGAGCGCCACTCCGGCGTCTGTCACGTCCTGGGCCGCTTCCACCAGCACCGCGGGACACTCGCGGAGCGTTTCCCGCGCCGCGTCGAACAGCCGTGGCATGGCCCGGAGCCGCGCCGCGACCGCCCGCGCGCGCGTCGCCTCCGGCCGGTCGCGGACCGTGAGCAGCTGGTACAGTCCCTCGAGCGCATGACCGACCCAGAACCCGGGATCGCGTGCCTGCGGCCGCTCCGTCCCGTACCGCTGCACGTCGAGCCGGACCTGGTAGAGGAGCGCGGTGCGGTCGATTTCGTCGTCGAGCGATGGGGCGTCGAATTCCTCCACCGCGTGCATCAGCGCGCGCAGGGCCGCCACGTGCTGGCGCACGCTCTCGTCGTCGAAGGTCCCGAGTCGGTCGTCGTGGGAGGCGGCGCCGGCACCGGAGCCGTCGACGGGATCCAGGTGCCAGCGGAGATCGAGATACGATTCCGCCAGACGGGTGAGGCCGTCGGAGGCGGTCACCGGTCGGTGGGGGGGCGCGCGGGCATCGTCCTCGAAGTGTGGGAGTGCCCCACCAGACCGTCAAGCCGTGCCGACGCGCGCACTGCGGCGCTCGAGCAGCACGGTGTCGCGCCACGTGCCATGGAGTCGGGCAATGCGGGTCCGCCGCCCCACCTCGCGGAAGCCCGCGGCGGCGTGCAGCGCCAGGCTCGCCGTGTTCTCGGGAAAGACGGTGGCCTGCAGCGTCCAGATCCCGGCGGCCTCGGCCTCGGCGATCAGACGGTCGAGCAGCGCCCGGCCGATCCCCTGGCCCTGGCGCGCCGGTGTCACGTACACGCTGACTTCGGCGACACCCGCATAGACGCGGCGTGCCGACACGGACGTCAGGGCCGCCCAGCCGAGCACGGCGTTGTCCAGCCGCGCCACCAGCCGGCAGTCGGCGCGGTGGCCGGCATCGAACGCCTCCCAGTCGGGCGCGGCCGTCTCGAAGGTCGCCGTTCCCTGATCGATGCCCTGCTGGAGGATCGTGCGCACCGCCTCCCAGTGCGCCGGCAGCATCGGATCGATGGTGACCGCGGTCAATCCTGTTCCTCGGACTCGAACGCCTCGCGGCCTTCCCGCACGAGCCACGGCACCATGGCCAGCGCGGCCACGGGGTCGGCCCACCACCACCCGACCGCCAAGTTCGCGCCGAGGCCCAGCAGCAGGCAGAAGGAGAGATAAGCGCAGGCCAGGGTCTCCTTGGCCTCCGCGGCGAGCGCGCGACTCCCCAGGGCGCGGGCCGCGCGCAGTTTGCCCCAGGCGATGATCGGCATGACAAGCAGGGACAGCACCGCGAGCGCCGTTCCCACCACGCTCTCCGCGGGGATCGCGCGCCGCCACAGCACCCAGCCCGCGTCCAGCGTGACGTAGAGCGCGAGCGCGAAGAACGTGAGGCCCACGAACCGTCGCACGCCGCGCTCGACGCGGGCCACCCGCTCGGCCGGGGCCCCGTCTGCCTCGATGGTCATGCGCCACAGCACCACCGCGCCCGCGGCGAACTCGATCACGCTGTCGAGCCCGAACCCCACCAGCGCAATGCTGTGCGCGTCGATGCCCGCCCACAGCGCCACGCCGGCCTCGACGGCATTGTAGGCCATCGTGCCGCCCACGAGCCAGAGCGCCCGCCGGAGCCACGTCGCGCGATCGACCGCCGTCCGCGCCGGGGTCACGGGGACACCACGTAGATGTGCGCCAACACGCGCTCGCCGGTGGCGAGCGTCACGGGCACGACGGTGCGCCGGTACGGCGACCCCTCGAACCGGTCGAGCCGGTCCCAGTGAGCCGGCAGGTCGGGCGACACGAAGAGCTTGAGCGGCACGGCCGGGGCGTCGGGATGCCACGCGAGCGCCGGGAACCCGAAGGTCCGGCCCCAGCCGCGCTCGTGCCGTTCCCCGTGCACCACCCCATCGAACCACGTGCCGTCCAGTCCGGCCAGGACGTGCGCGTTTCGTTCTCCCGGGGCCAGCGTGCCGTACACGGCGAGCCGCGTATCCACCGCGCCCCCCACACCGGCGAGGTAGTGGAGATCCACCAGATCCACCTCGCGCCGGAGCACGGCCTTGTACTTGATCAAGTCCCGCAGCGGCATGACCGGGGTGGCGGTCCCGAGCACCGACACCGACACCGCGTGCGCCGGGTCCGCGGGGAACGGCCGCCACGGCTGGTCGGCGCCGGCCCGATAGCGCGCGGACTCCGCGCCGGCGATCTCCACGCGACAGTTCGCCACCGTGGCCGCGAGCCCGCGCACCTCCCAGTGCTCGGACTCGATCCAGGTCGGCCCTCGCTCGAGGCCTTCGAGCCGTCCCGCGACCGCCGCCAGCGCCGCATCCGGCACGCAGAAATCCAGGTCCACGAGACGCCGCCGGGCGCCGTGCGCCAGCGCCGCCAGCCCGCCGACGGCCACAACGGGAACGCCCTCCCGGTCGAGGAGGGCGAGGACCCGGCCGAGCGCTTCCGCCGCGCGCGCGCGCGTCGTCACGTGGCCTGCACCCGCTCCAGCTCGCGCTCCAGCGCGTCCGCCGCCACGTCCCAGTGTGTGCCCGACCACACCACCCGCCCCGCTCGCAACAGCATCACCTGCGGCGAGGCGTGCCGGAGCTCGAGCCGGGACGCGATCAGCCGGGACAGCGCGCGCTCGGCCACCACGTCCACCTGGTAGACGGGAATCCCCGGGTGTCGCTCGGCGAACCCGCGCACCTCGCGCTCGGCCGCCGTGCTGGTCCCGCACCGCGGACTGTGCTTGTAGAGGACCGCCACGGGCTCCCGCAGCGCTGCCTCGAGGGCGTCCGCGTCCGCGACGGGGTGAATCATCGCGCGGGCGCGGTCTCGTCTTGTGCAACCACCATACCGGCGAGCGTCCCCCCGTCGATCACGGCATCCTCGCCTACCAGCGTCGCGTCGATGGTCGCGCCCGTCAACCGGGCCCGCGCACCCACGATCGTGTGCCGCACCGTGCTGTCGCGAATCACCGCGCCAACCTCGACCGTGACGTTGGGACCGATCGTGCAGCGCTCCAGGGTGACCCCGTCTTCGATGCGCACCGGATCCACGATCCGCACTCCGTCGGCGGCCCGTGGCGGCCGGGCGCGTCCGGTCCGGAGCAGGTGCAGGTTCGTCTCGAGCACCGTCTCCACCTTGCCGCAGTCGTACCAGCCCGTCACCTCGGCCACCCGGATCTTGCGCCCCTGGTCGATCATGTACTGGAACGCGTCCGTGAGAAACCACTCGCCTTTCTGCTTGGGTCCGTCGAGCGTGCGGTGGATGCCGGCGAACATGGTCTGCCAGTCGCGCATGTAGTAGAGCCCGATGTTCGCGAGCCGGGAGATGGGCTCGGACGGTTTCTCGACGATCTGCGTCATGTAGCCGTCGGCGTCGGTCACGACCACGCCGAACCGCTGGTAGTCCTCGACCTCCTTCGCCCAGATGATACCGTCCGCGCCGTCGCGCTGCACGAGGGTCAGATCGGCGTCGAACAGCGTATCCACGAAGATGATGAGGACCGGACCGGCCACGTGCGGTTCGGCGAGCGCGACGGCGCCGGCGGTGCCGTCTTGCACCCGCTGCTCGATGAACCGGGCGGGCACCCGGTAGCGCGTGCGGACGTGCTGCTCCACCTGCTCCTTGAGGTGACCGGTGATGAGCACCAGCTCCTCGACATCCAGCCCGTCGAGCATGTCCATCACGTAGTCCATTACCGGTCGCCCCGCGACCCGGATCAGCGGTTTGGGCACGTGGCGCGTGAGCGGCATCAGCCGTGTTCCCTTGCCGGCCAGCGGAATGATGACCTTCACCTAGACCCTCCCGTAACGGTCCTTGAGACGCACCACGTCATCCAGCTCCGGCGTCGATGCCTCGAGCAGGTCGGCCGGCGTGAGCGCCTCCATCTGGTGGATCGTGTGGGGCGTGACATGGTAGGCCTCGCCCTCCCCCATGCGGAGCTCCCGCAAGGCGGGGCTCCCCGGTTCCTGCACGCGGAAGATGATCTCGCCGCGGAGCACGTAGATGGTCTCGTCCTTCCGCTCGTGATACTGGAGGCTCAGCAGGTGCCCCGGCTCGATGTGGAGGATCTTCCCCACGTACCGATCCGTGGAAGCCCAGATCAGCTCGTAGCCCCACGGTTTCTCCACGCGATACGGTGCCGCCATCAGGACTCCGGGAGCGGGTGGATGACGAGCGAGGGTGGGGTCGTGACGCAGACCTTCACGCACACGCCGCAGCCCACGCAGCCTTCGGCCTTGAGCACGGGCCGGCCCGCCTCGTCGAGCGCGAGCGCGGCCTCTCCCACGGGACAGTCACGGGCGCAGACGCCGCATTCCACGCCGTGGAACGCGATGCAGCGCTCGGGCACCAGCTCGAGGCGCGCGAGCCGGTAGCCCGTCCAGCCCCGGTCCGGCACCACGAGCGCCCCGGTGGGGCACGCCACCGCGCACGGCATGTCGGCGCACACGGTGCACGGCTCCCGGTCGAGCAGCAGGATGGGCGTCCCGGCCGCGAGCCCGCCGGCGGGCGGTGCCTTCGTGATGCAATGCGCCGGGCAGACCGGAATGCACGCGTCGCAGCGGGTGCAGAGCGAGAGGAACGAGACCTCGTCCACCGCGCCCGGGGGCCGGACGTAGCGCTCCACCACCACCCGGCGCTCGGTCCGCACGGCCACCTCACGGGCCAGCCGGCCGACCGTTTCCCGCACGAACTCGCGCCGGGTGCCGTCTGCGTCGAACGCCATTCGCCCCATGGGTCTCCCGAGGTCCAAAGGTAGCCAATCGCGGGCCTGGCCGGGGATTACCTTTCATGAACCATGTGGTGGCTCGGCCTTCTCGCACTGCTCCAGCTGCAGCTCCCGCAGCCGGTGGGGTACGTCAACGATTTCGCCGGCGTGATCCGCCCCGAGGTCGCTGCACGCCTGCAGGCGGTGATCGACGAGGTGCGCGCCAAGTCGGGCGGCGAGATCGTCGTGGTGACGCTGCGCGACCTGGGCGGCCGCCCCGCGGCGGACGTGGCCCTCCAGCTCGGCCGCGAGTGGCGGGTGGGCGCCCGGGGCGGTGCCGGCGACCGCGCGCGGAACGCCGGGGTCGTGCTGCTGCTCAAGCCGGGCGAGCGCCCGGGCGACGGGCAGTCCGACGTGTTCATCGCGACGGGGCTCGGGACCGAGGGCTTCATCACCGACGCCCAGGCCGGCCGGATCCGCGACGCCATCGGCCGCACGGCGGTCGAGCAGGGCAGCTTCGATGCCGGTCTGCTGGTGGGCGTCCAGCTGCTGGCCGCTGGGTATGCGCAGGAATTTGGCTTCGAGCTGACCGGTGCGTCGCAACCGCCCGAAGGTGTCGTCACGAGTGAGGGGATCCCCGCTGCCGTGATCGGGCTGATCATCCTCGCGTTCTTCCTGCTGC
>JBFGDF010000036.1:0-22602 GCA_041580775.1 Gemmatimonadales bacterium | reverse complement strand
GAAATAGGCGGCGACGGTCGCCAGTCCGCCCGCGGCAATCACGGCCAGGACCGTCCGCAGGCTCACGAGCTTGTAGCTGTCCAGATACAGCAGAGCGAGCAGGAAACACAGGACCGGTAACAGGCCGACCGGTGCCGTGATCAGGCTCCCCGCCCCTGCCGCTCCATCCAGCGGTTGACGAGGCCGGCGGCGGCATCGCGGGAGCCGAGCCCGAACGCGATGGCGGCGGCCACGGCGATTGCGCCGAGCACCAGGCCGAATGCGAGGGTGACGATCTCTTCCGCGACGCCCGTCTGTTGCAGGGCCATTGCGGTCGCCAGGACTACGATGGCGATCCGGGCCGCGCTCGCGTAGAGGGCCGTGGCCTTGCCCGGTCCGCGCGGGATGGCCTCATAGGCCAGGTTCCCGAGGTAGAGACCGACGCCGAAGATCGCGAGCCCGAGCAGGAGCCGGCTGCCGAACGTGAAGAACTCCTGCACCAGCAGCGAGAGCGCGCCCAGGCCCAGCATGTTGGCAGCTTCGACGGCGGCGAGCAGCATGACGGCCACGAGCGTGAGGTAGCCGGCGATCGCCGACGGCGAGCGCTGGGTCGTGCCGCCCCCGGAGCCGAGGCCGAGCTTGGTGAACAGCGTGTCGAACCCGAGCCCGCCGAGCACGCCGGTCACGAGGCTGGACACGATACGGCCGATCAGGTAGGCGACCGCGAGGATGACCGCGGCGCCGAAGATCATGGGAACGGCGCGCATCACGTCGCCGAGCATCGTCTGCGCGGGCCGGCTGATGGCCTCGAGCCGGAGCGCGTCGAGGGCGGCGACGGTGGCGGGAATGAGGATGAGCGCGTACGTCACGAGCCCGAGCACGGCAGAGAGTCGCCGCGGGCCGGCCGCGGGGCCCATGCCGACCCGTTCGCCCAACCGGTCGACGCCGACGGCGGCCAGCAGCGACGCGACGATACGGCGGGCGATCTTGGCGATGAGCCAGCCGAGGAGCAGGATGACCGCGGCGCCGAGCAGATCGGGTAGGACGGCGAGGAGGTCGTCGAGCATTCCTTGGAGCGGCGCCATCAGCCCGTCGAGCTTCAGCACGCCGAGCACGGCCGGGAACAGCAGCAGGAGCGGCAGCCAGAACGCGATGTCGCCGAGCGTCTTGCTGAGCGGCCGCTGCTCGTCCATCCCGGCTTCCTTGGCCACGGTTTCGTCGAGAGACGTGCGGGCCAGCGCCTTGGTGATAATGGCGCGCAGCACCGCGCCGATCACCCAGGCGAGGAGCAGCAGGACCGCGGCCCCGACGAGTTGCGGCAGGAAGGCCGTGACCCCCGCCAGCATCTGCTCCAGCGGCCCGGTGACGGCGTCGAGCTGCAGGGTCTGGAATGCCGCGACCACCACGAAGATCATCAGCAGGTAGAACACGACCCGGCTGATCCAGGTGGCGATGGGCGGTGGGGTCCGCGGCTCTTCATCGAGCGCGGAGGTCAGCCTGGCGTCCACGCGCAGCTTGACCAGCGCGGAGCGCACCAGGGCGGCCACGGCGAGCGACGCGACCCACCCGACCAGGATGATCGCGAGCGCGCCAAGCAAGCTCGGCAGATATGCGCCGAGCTGGCTCGTCAGGTCGCTGAAGATCTGTTGCATGATGTGGGCCTTTCTCGAATGGCGATCACCCGCTCACCGAACGGGGGCGCGGTTCGAAAGGGCAGGACGCCGTCCGGTGCTGATGGCTGCAACGGCCGAATCAGAACCCCACCTGGAAATTGACCAGCAGCTGGTGGTTGTCGAACGACGCCTGATCGGTATCGAACAGGTAATTGACCTGCATCTCGGTGGCCTGTGTGGGCCACACGTTGAACCCGAAGATCACGAGATCCCGCGACCCGAGGAAATCGAGGTCCAGGCGGTCCCACCGCACGAGCCCCTGAGTCTTGGGGGTGAACTTGTATCCCGCCGTGGCGTGGAAGCCCCAGGGCTCCAGCGTGGTGCCGATGGGTGGATCGAGACGCCCGTACAGCACCTCGCCGCTGAGGAGCACCGGGCCCGAGGTAAGGCGGGCATCGGCCCCGAGGAGCGTGCGGTCCCCGGTGAACGCCGTGACGAGGCCGGGAATCGCCGCCGCGGCGTCCTGGCTGAACGCGGCGTTGACCCCGAACCGCAGCTGTGTGTTCCGGTCCGGCCGGGACCGCACCGGCGTGCCGCTCACCCGCATGACGTACATCAGGTCGTTCCCGTCGTTGCCGTTGGCACGGAAGGCGTTGCCATTGAACACGCCGGCCGAGATTCCGATCGGTCCGCTGGCGGCACCGACGGCGACCTCGGCACCCAGCTGGCGGTTGGGCGCGAACGTGGTCACCACCTGGGCGCGGTTGACGAAGTCGATGCTCGCGGCGCTGGTAAGGAACTCATAGCTGAACGGGGCCTTGAACTGGCCCACGGAGAGCCGCACCGCGCGGGTGGGCCGGTACGAGAGGCGAGCGTCGAGAATGGTCGGGGAACCGGCGAAGTTGGCCTGGAGGAAGTACCCAAAGCCGCCGTCGAGCTCGCCGCCCACGTTGAGCCGGGCGTTGGCGAGCGTAAACCCGTTCCCGCCGGGCTCACTCCGCTCGATCTGGAAGTCGGCCACGGTCTGGATGAGCACGCCGACACTGAAATAGGGCTTCTTGAAAGACTCGACGAGCCGGCCGAACTCGGGCTCGTCGGATTGAGCCGCCAGCGGGGAAGACACGGCCATCGCGCACAGCGCGCCGCCGACGATCCAGTGAAGAAAGGTGCGCAAGTCTGCTCCTTCGGCTCCGGGGCGGCCCGTTGCTGCGGGCCGCGGTCAGGAGCACGTAAACGGGCGTGTTCTCATAAAATCTAGGACAACAGATAAACATAGTCGAACCGGCAGCGCAGCGCCAGCCCACCAACAGCGCTTTAACCTGTTGTGAGACTTCTAGTTCCACCGTCGCCAGCCACGCGCACGTTGAGCTCGGGGAGCGCGACGATCTCGTGGGTCGCGGACGCGAGCGCGATCCGTCCGCCGGTGCCGTCCACGGCGTCCAGGATCTGGCTGAACAGGCGGTCCTTGGTGATCCGTCGGCGGGTGTAGTCCACGACGTACCGAACCGTGAACTCCATCCAGTTGTCGTTCGCGACGAGGGTGACCATGGGGTCCACGCGCGCATCCTCGATGCGGTACTTCTGGACCATCTCGGCCCACGCCTCCTTGGCCGTTTGGGCGTAGGAGCCCACCTCCTCCCGGACGATCCGCTCCAGGAGCTCGCGTGCCAAACGGTGGTCGCTGCCGTAGCGCACCGGGACGGTGATCTCGTCCCATAGGAACGGGAAGTCGCCGGAGTAGTTGACGACGGGTTCCTTGAACACGAACGAGTTCGCCACGCGCACGATACGCCCGTTGTACAGGTCGCCGTTGACCCACTGGCCGCACTCCATCAGCGTGGTGCGCAGGACGCCGATATCGATGACGTCCCCGCGGATGCCGCCCAGCTGCACGCGGTCGCCCACCTTATAGAAGTTCCCCAGAGCGACCGCCACCCAGCCTGCGACGCTCGCGATGACTTCCTGGAGGGCGAAGGCGATGCCGGCGCCGGCCACACCCAGCGCCACCGTGAGGCCGCCGAGCTGCGCCCGAAAGACCACCGTGAGGAAGAAGAACGCCGCGAGATAGCCCAGGAACGAGATGAACTTGCGGACGCGATAGCGCGTGTCGTTGTCCTTGATGTAGCGGCCGACCGAGCTCCGCACGCCGCGCGCAATGGCGGCGATGATGACGAGACCGACGGCGACGGTGACAATCCGCGCGACCGTGGGATCGAACAGCCACTGCTCGAGGAACGGTTCCATGCACGCTGCTCCCTGCGGCTCGTGGCCGCTTAGTGCGGTGGGCGAATCACGCCGTGCCGACAGGCTCGGCGCGCCCGCCGAGGTGCTGGGCGAGAAACTCTTCCGCGGCCTCGTAGAACCGCAGCCGGTTTTCCGGCTTGGCAAAGCCGTGGCCCTCGTCCTCGAACACGAGGTACCGGTGCGGGATGTTCTTGGCCCGCATCGCGGCGACGATCTGCTCCGACTCGGCGCGCTTCACGCGGGGATCGTTGGCTCCCTGGGCGATCAAGAGCGGAATCCGAATCCGGTCCACGTGGGTGAGCGGCGAGCGGGACTCCAGGAACTCCGCTTCGGTCTCCGGATCGCCGACCCGCTCCTTCAGCATGGCCAGGAACGTGGACCAGTAGGGGGGAATCGTATTGATGAACGTGATGAGGTTGCTCGGGCCGACGATGGCCAGCGCGCAGCGGAACAGGTCGGGGGTGAACGTCGCGCCCACGAGCGCCGCGTACCCGCCGTACGATCCCCCGTAGATCGCGATGCGTGACGGGTCGGCGATGCCGCGAGTGATGGCCCACTGCACGGCATCCACCAGGTCGTCGTGCATCTTGGCGCCCCACTCCCGGTTGCCCGCGTTCAGAAAGCGCTTGCCGTACCCGGTCGAGCCGCGGAAGTTGACCTGCAGGCAGGCGTACCCGCGATTGGCGAACCACTGCACCTCGGGGTCGTAGCCCCAGACGTCGCGATGCCAGGGCCCCCCGTGCACGTTGAGCACGACCGGGAGTCGTTGCGGCGGGAGCCCGGGTGGGAGGGTGAGATAGCCTTCGAGGGGCAGGCCGTCGCGGGCCGCGAGGGCGATCGGCTCCATCGCCGCGAGCGTGTACTGCGCGAGGTCGGACCGGGTGTGGAAGAGGAACTGGCCCCGGCCGGTGGGGCGGTGGTATCGGTAGTAGGAGACGGGCTCACGGTCACGCGTGAAGGCCACGATCCAGTGGTCGTCCGCGTGCGTCCGGTCCACGATGTCGAAATCCCCGGGGTTGAGTGCGCGGATCGCGGCGACGTGCTCCGCGAGGGCGGGATCACACACGGTCCACTCCTGCCGGGCCCGGGTGAAGGCCACCAACTGCACCTCCCGTGTGTCCGGGTGCACGACCACCCCACCCAGATCGTAGCGCGGATCTTCCGCGACGACGTCCGTCCTGCCGGTGGCGACCGTCAGCCGCACCAGGCGCGTCGCGTTGGCGTCGCGGGAGTCGGTGAGGTACAGGGCCCGCCCGTCGCCAGTGAACCCGACCGGACCGCTTGCCAGCGCGTCGTGCGGGGCCCAGGTCGCGGCGATGCGCCACGCGCCGGCCTCGTCGTCCCGCACCCGCAGCACCGCCCCGCCGTCGGCGGTGGTTGCCACGGCGGCCCGCACGACGAGGTGGGCGTCCGCCACCCATTGCACGACGTCGCCCGGGTTCTTGGCCACCGGCGTCAGTGCGTTGGTGCGGAGATCGAGGTGATACACGTCGTGGAGCCGCTCGTCGTCGCGGTTCAGCGCCACCAGCACGTCGTGCGGGTAGTGCTTGTCGTGCGCGACCAGCTGCACCTGCACGTTGTCGAACGGCGTCAGGTCCTCGACAGCCCCACCCGTGGGATCGACCTTGTAGAGCCGCCAGTTCTCATCCCCGCCCTTGTCCTGGAGGTAGAGCAGGTGATGGTTGTCGTGGGCCCACGCGTACAGCCGGACGCCTCGATCGCGATCGTCAGTGACCGGGCGGGAGTCTCCGCCGCCCGGCGTTCCCACCCAGACGTTGAGCACCCCGTCGTCGGGCGCGAGGTAGGCAAGGCGCCGGCCATCGGGGGACAGCCGCGGACTGGCCCGGTCGGGGTTGCCGAACAGGACGGTGCGGGGGATGAGCGGAGGCAATCCGGGCTCGGGCATGGAGTGAATTATAGACGGCGGGGAGCCGGGAGCGGTGCCGCCTCGCGTTGCTGGCGACGGGAGGCTCCCCCTCGATGACCGGGATGCGCCCGACGCGCTGGCCCTCAGCGCCGGCGCCGGCGCCGCGCGACCAGCACGCCGTACGCCACCGCATTCACCACGAGCACGGCGATGCCGAGGATGATCTGCAGCCGCGGCGTGAGGCCCGCCGGATAGATGATCGGGATGACGTAGTGCTCGATGAAGCCGCCGGCGTAGCCTGCCTCGCCGGCCCGGCGCCGGAGCGCGTTCTCGAGCGGCGTGAGCGGGCAGATCCAGCCGGTGAACTCAATGAGCGCGCCCCACGCCGCCACCGGAAGGTGCACCCATGCCAGGCGTCGCCAACGCCAGACGAGAAACCCGCCCGCCACCACGAAGACGATGAACCCGAAGTGAAGCGCGACCACGACGTCGGCGGCGAGCCGGAAGAGCATGTCAGTCGGACGCCAGCAGGAGCGTGACCCGGAGACCGTAATGGTCGGAGACGGGTGGGTCGTGCAGGCAGAGCACCGGCGCCTCGTGGCTCGGCTGCAGGCCGCGACCGCGCAAGAAGACATGTGTCAGCCGCCGGGGCGGGCGGTGCCAGGGACTGTATCGTGCGTACCGGTTGTGCCGTGGATCCATCGTGGCAATCCCGTCGGTGCGTCCCTCGGCCACCTCTCGAAACCCGGCTTGCCGCATCTCCACGTAGCCGGTTGGCCCCCGTTCGCTGTGCTCGAAATCGAGATCCCAGTTGAAATCCCCCGCGAGCACGGTCGGTCGGTTCGGGTCGCGAGCGCCGTGGCGGAGCAGGTCGCGGGTCTGGACTGTGCGGACGTGCGCGTCCACCGGCGTGTTGCCGGCGTAGAGGTGGACGTTGCCGACCAGGAGATCGCCCGCCGGAGTCCGCAGGGTCGTCCACAGACAGCCCTTCTTCCCGATCCGCTCATCGGGCTTCATCCGTCGGATCCGCCGGGCCGGCCGGTAGCGGGTAATGGGGATCGGCCAGCGAGACAGCGTGAGCAGCCCGCCCGATGCGTCGAGCCGCAGCGGCCCCACCCAGCGCGCGTCACGGCCACGCCCATCGGCGTGATACCGCGGGAGTGTGCGGATCAGGCGCCGCCGGAATCGCGGGACGAACGCCTCTTGCACCAGAATCACGTCGGCGTCGAGAGCGGCGAGCTGGTCGAGCAACCGCCTCCGGCGCAAGCGGCGCTGCACGCGCGGCAGCGGCACCGGCAGATCCCAGATGTTGATGCTCACCAACCGCACGGGAAGGGCGCTCATGGGTGCGCGCGTCCGCGCACGACGACGCAGGCGACCATATCCCCGGTGACGTTGACGACGGTGCGGAACATGTCGGGAATGCGGTCGATGCCGAGCAGCATCCCGAGGCCGTCCAGCGGCACGCCGACGGCAGCAAGGGCCGGGGGCAGCGTCATGACGCTCGCGCTCGGCACCGCCGCGATCGTGAGCGCCACGAGAAATGTGGCGAGCACGGCCCCGCCGACGGCCGTAACGGAGAGCCCGCCGCCGTAGAGATGGGCGAGGAAGATCACCGCGCTCCCCTGGTACAGCGCGCTTCCCGAGCGATTGAGGGCCGCCGTGAGCGGCAGCACAAAGCTCGTGGTGGGTCGTGGGAGCGCGAGGCGCGCCTCCGCGGCCTCGAACATGGCGGGCAGCGTGGCGACGGAGCTCGTCGTCGTGAACGCGATCGCCGCGGGCTCGGGCATGGCGGCCAGGAACTGCCGCAGGGGCACGCGCGCCCAGCGGACGGCCGGCAGGTAGACGAGCCCCGTAAAGAGGAAGAGACCGACGAGGACCGCCACCACGAAGACCCCGAGGCTGCGCAGCAGGCCGAGCCCGGTCTCCGCCGCGACAGGGGCGGCGAGCCCGAAGACGCCAACGGGGGCCGTCCACAGGATCCAGTGCACAAGGCGCACGAGCGCCCCAGTGATGCTCTCCGCGAGATCGAGCAGACGGCGCTTCTGATCGGGCGGCAGGGTGCCCGCGGCGGCGGCGAACAGCGCGGTGAAGACGATGAGCGGCAGCAGGGCGCCATCCGCGGCCGCCTTCACGGCGTTTGCGGGAATGAGGCTCACGAGGAACTCCACCACGCCCGGGACATCGGGAGGCGTGATGTCGGCGGTCGGGAGTCCGGTCGGCGGCGCGCCGGCAAACGGCAGGGCCATGGCGGTCACCGCCATGCCCGTGAGGATGGCGAGCAGGGTCGTGCCCCACACCCATCCCAGGGTCCGCGCGCCAAGGCGGCCGAGCTGTCGGACATCGCCGAGGGTGGCGATCCCCGTGAACAGCGTGGTGCCGACCAACGGGATGACGGCGAGTCGGAGGAGATTGAGAAACACAGTGCCGAATGGGGCAGCGCCCTCGGCGACGGCGTGGAGGGCGGGCGCTCCGGTGGTGGCGGCGGCGAACCCGACGGCCAGTCCGAGCACGAGGCCGAGCATGATGGCGAGGTTCTTGGTCATCCGCTAATTTCCGCGTCCCGTCACGGGAGGGTTGGTGTGTCACACGCGCAGACGACGACGCCCCGTTGGGCGGTGATTCTCGGCGCTTCGAGCGGGTTCGGCGAGGCGTGTGCCCGCGCACTCGCGGCCGCCGGCTACGACATATGCGGGGTGCATCTCGACCGCAAGGCCGGACTCGAGCGCGTCGAGGAGATCAAGGGTCACATCCAGGGGCACGGGCGGCGCGCGTCCTTCTTCAACATCAACGCGGCCGACGAGAGCAAGCGCCGTGACGTCGTGGAGGCGCTGGCGAAGGAGCTGGCCGGCAGCGGCGGCACGGTGGCGGTGCTGATGCACTCCCTGGCGTTCGGGACGCTGAAGCCGTATCTCGGCGACGACCCGCTCACGAAGGCGAACATCGAGATGACCCTCGACGTGATGGCGCACTCGCTCGTGTATTGGGCGCAGGATCTGGTGCAACGGGGGCTGATGGGACAGGGTGGGCGGGTCTTCGCCATGACGTCGTCCGGCTCCACCCGCGTCATTCCCTCTTACGGCGCCGTCTCCGCGGCCAAGTGCGCGCTGGAATCGCACACGCGCCAGCTCGCGGTCGAGTTGGCTCCGCGCGGGATCACCGTCAATGCCCTGCGCGGCGGTGTCACCGACACACCCGCGGCGCGGAAGATCCCGGGCAGCGATCGCCTGTTCGAGGAAGCATCACGCCGCAACCCGGGCGGTCGGCTGACGACGCCGGCCGACATCGCCCGTGCGGTGGTCGCGCTGAGCGTGCCCGGCACCGACTGGATCACCGGCAACGTCATCAACGTGGATGGGGGGGAGGAGGTGTCGGGCGGGTGAGGCGTGCCGCGGTCAGCGGGACTCCTGGCGCAGCCGCGCCAGCTCGGACTCCCCGAACTCGAGCCGCTGGCCGATGTCGTCTTCCACCGGTCCCACGACGCCCACCGGCACACCCCGCTGGTTGAAGAGGGTCTCAACCAGCGTGTCGGTGTACCCCACGACGGCGTGGGCAATGCCCTTGTCGAGCACGCGATTCAGCCGGAGCACGCTTGCCATCGACGCGCGGGCCGGCATCGCGGCGATCACCTCGGAGAGCTGCCGGATGAGCAGCTCGCGGAGATGTTGCAGCTCCTCCACCACCTCGCCCGCCGCGAGCCCGCGTTCCGCGGCCGTCCGCCCATAGCCCTCGCAGGCCACCAGCCACAACTCGAGTGCCTTGCGCCGGAGCGGCCCCGCCATTTCGATCAAAATGTCGACCAGCAGCGTGATCTGACGCTGCACGGTCTGAGCCCGCACGGTCGGATGGGCCGCGACCCGCTCCAGGGTCCAGCGCGTCCACTGGCGTACCAGGTCGTCGCGGGCAACGGCCAGCGCGCGGCTGACCGCCGCGAGGCTGGGCTGTGAGGGGCGCATGACGAGTCCTATGGTCCACTCCCGGGCTGGAATGAGCGGAGAGGAATCTAAGGACGACCCACGAGAGAGGTCAAAAACCGGGCCATGGCTACGCCTGTTCGCATTCCGTTTGAGTTGACGGGGGCCGACGGCGGTCCGCTGCGCGGGGACGTGCGGGCGGCCGGCAGTGGTAGCGGTCGGCCTGCCGTCGTCATCTGCCACGGGTTCAAGGGTTTCAAGGACTGGGGCTTCTTTCCCCATCTCGCCGACCGTCTGGCGCGTGCCGGACTGACTGCCGTTTCGTTCAACTTCTCCGGCAGCGGCGTTGGACCCGACGGGGAGACGTTCAGTGAGCCCGAGCGGTTCGGCCATGCCACGTTCGGCAACGACCTGCGAGATCTCGCCATGATCGTGCAGGGCCTGCGGCAGCGCTCGTTGGTCCCAGACCTCGCACCGCCGACCGCGCTCGGGCTGTTTGGCCACAGCCGAGGGGGTGGCATCGTCGTGCTCCATGCGGCGGCGGACCGGGCGGTGCGGGCGGTGGTCACCTGGTCCGCCGTGGGGGCGCCGCTCCGCTGGGGGCCGGAGACGATTGCCCAATGGCGGCGGAACGGGAAGATCGAAATCACGAACCAACGAACGGGAGACGTGCTGCCACTCTACACGGATGTGCTGGACGAGATCGAGCGCGATGCGGACGGACAATTGGACATCGCGGCGGCCGCCGGTCGCGTGTTGGTGCCGTGGCTGATCGTGCACGGGGAGGCCGACGAGACGGTGTCGGTCCGGGAAGCGCAGATGCTGCACCGCCGGTCGGCTGAACGGGCGGAACTGCTGGTCGTGCGACACGGATCGCACACGTTCGGGGCCAGGCACCCGTGGGCGGGCGCGACCCCGGAGCTGGAACAGGCGATGGAGGCCACGGTGGCGTGGTTTGCACGGACCCTGTTCTGAGGCCCCCAGCAGGACATAGCGAGAGGGGGCAGGCGTACGTCGCTGCCCCCTCTTGGCTGTGCACCGTCTAGGCGTCTGTGCGCCCAGTCCCTAGGTTACAGTCCGGCTGCGTACAGCTCTCCAACGTCGCGGTAGCGCAGTCTGCCAGCTGCTGTGCTCAAAACCGGTCGGCGGCGGCGCAGCAGGTATCCGGCCGCGGCGACCGCGGCCAAGGCAATCAACCCGACACCAAAGCTCCTGATAGACCCCTCCTGAGTGAGTGCACGTGGGCTTCATCCTAATGGTAATCGGTGCCGCAAGAGCTATGCCCTGCCTTCAACTCCACGCATGACAACGGAGTTCCAGTGGGTGCGGGAACGGCTGCGGACCACCCGTCCGCAACGTGCAACATTGACGGCCAAAATGCGCGAGGCCGCCGTGGCCGTTGTCCTCGTGCCCGCACCGCCCGGGACGTACGAGTTGCTCCTCATCAAGCGGGCGGATCGTGAGGGCGACCCCTGGTCGGGACAGATTGCCCTACCCGGCGGACGCCGGGATGGCGGGGATGACGACCTGTTGGCTACCGCTGTGCGCGAGACGGCAGAAGAAACGGGCGTCCGACTGACGTCGGATCAGCTGCTCGGCGAGCTCGACGACCTGCACCCGGTGTCGGCGCACCTGCCTCAACTGATCGTGCGCCCCTTCGTGTTCGGGCTCCCCTCCCGCCCGGCGATCATCCCGAGCGATGAAGTCGCTCTTCACGTGTGGGTAGCCTGCGACGAACTCCTCCTCGGCCGCACTGAACGGACCCTCACCATCCTGGGAGCCCCACGCCGTATGCCCGGCTACCAGGTGAGTTCCTATTTCCTGTGGGGCATGACGGAGCGTATCCTCACGCCGTTCCTGGACTTACTGGCCCGCCCCTGAGGCGCGAGCGCGCCATCCTTGCGGGAAAGCCAGCTCGACTTCATATTTAGGGCCACCTAATTATTGGTTGAGGCCCATCTCATGAACGCCGCCGCGTCACGTGTCCTCACGAGGTCCACGGAGGACTACCTCAAGGCCATCTACTCGCTCGGCGGCGATGCCGAGCTGCCGGTGCAGACGGCCGCGATCGCCGACACGCTGGGGGTCGCGGCACCGTCGGTGAGCGGCATGCTGCGCCGACTCGCCGAGGCCGGGTTCCTGGAGCACATCCCCTACCGCGGCGTCCGGCTTACCGATGATGGGCGCCGGGCCGCCCTGCGGATGGTGCGGCGCCACCGGGTTCTCGAGTGCTACCTCACGTCCGAGCTCGGCTACGATTGGGATTCCGTGCACGACGAAGCCGAACGGCTGGAGCACGCCGTGTCGGACGACCTCATCGACCGCATGGCCCACGTACTTGGCAACCCTCCGTACGATCCCCACGGCGCACCCATCCCCACCCCGGGCGGCGAAGTCGAAGAACTGAAGCACGTGCCGTTGGCAGACCTCGAGGTGGGGCAGTGGGCCGAATTGCGCATGGTGAGCGACAAGGACCCCGAGCGACTGCGGTTCCTGAAATCGGTGGGGCTGGACGTGGGCACGCGCTTCCAGGTTGTCGCGCGGCAGCCGTTCAACGGGCCCGTCACGATCTGCGTCGCGGGCGGGCAACCGCAGCCGCTCGGCAACGAGTTGGCCCGGTCACTGGGCTGCGCGGCGCGTGAACCGGAGGGCGCGGCATGACGGATGACCAATCCTCCCGGCGGGTGAGCCGGCGCGAGTTGGTGCGGCGTGGCGCGCTGGGTCTGGCGGGCGTCGCCGCGGCGAGCCAGGCTCTGCGAGCGGCGGAGCGCGGGTTGCCGGCGTCCGTCTCGCCGCACGGCGCGCACGAGCCCGGGAACGCCGTCGGGCGCGGGCGCGTGGGAGACGCGTCGATCGATCCCACGGTTTTTCTGGAGCAGTTCGATGGGGGCGAGATCTCGCGCGACCCGCGCGGGCGGATCGTGCGCGAATTCCACCTGACGGCCGTCGACCGCGACATCGAAGTGGCACCCGGCGTGTTCTACCCGGCCTGGACGTACAACGGTCAGGTGCCGGGTCCCACGTTGCGAGCCACCGAAGGTGATCTGGTCCGCGTTCACTTCCGGAACGGCGGTACGCACGCCCATACGATCCACTTTCACGGGATTCACGCCGCCCGGATGGATGGGGTGTTCGAGGTGGTCCACCCCGGTGACAGCTTCGTGTACGAGTTCGAAGCCAAGCCGTTCGGGCTCCATCTCTACCACTGCCATGCGGTACCGCTCAAGAAGCACATCGCCAAGGGCCTGTACGGGACGTTTCTCGTTGACCCGCGCACGCCCCGCCCCGAGGCCCGCGAGATGGTGATGGTACTGAACGGGTTCGACACGAACTTCGACGGCGAGAACGAGGTGTATGCCGTCAATACGGTCCCGTTCGCCTATCACCACGAGCCGATCGTGGTTCGGCGCGGCGAGCTCCAGCGGATCTACATGGTCAACCTGCTCGAGTTCGATCTGATCAACTCGATGCACCTGCACGGCAACTTCTTCCATGTGTACCGAACGGGGACGAAGCTCACCGCCGACGAGTTCACCGACACCCTGATGTTCTGCCAGGGCGAGCGGCACATCCTCGAATTCGTCTACGAGGACCTCGGACGCTTCATGTTCCACGCGCACCAGTCGGAGTTCGCGGAGCTGGGGTGGATGGGCCTCTTCAACGTGGTGGATCGGGCGATCGCATGAGGCGCATCCCGACCCCCTTCTGGGCCCTGCTGCCGATTGTGCTGCTGGCGGCGCTGGGTGTGACGCTGGTCCGCGGTGGCCTGCTGGACGTCCTCCGCGGCGGGGCTCCGCCGGTGGAGGAGCTGACCTTCGAGCGCGTGACGCTGGCGCCGGGCCTCATTCGGGTAGAGTTGGTCAATGGCGGTCCGGATGCCGTCACCGTCGCACAGGTGATGGTCGACGAGGCATTCTGGACCTTTACCAGCTCGGGGTCGACGACGATCGGCCGGCTCGGTCGCACGACGCTCGAGATTCCCTACCCTTGGGTCGAGCACGAGGCGCATGCCGTCACGGTGCTCACCTCCACTGGACTCACCTTCACGCACGAAATCGCCGTTGCCCGCGCGACCCCGATTCCCGACGCCCGTTACTTCGGCGTGTTCACGCTGATCGGCCTGTACGTCGGCGTCATTCCGGTCGCGATCGGTCTGTTGTGGTATCCCCTGTTGCGGCGGATCGAGCGCCGCTGGCTGCACTTCGTGCTCGCCCTCACGGCCGGGCTGCTGATCTTCCTCGGCGTCGACGCCCTGCACGAAGCCCTGGAGGCGGCGGAGCGGGTGGCCGGCGCGTACCAGGGGGTACTGCTCGTGCTGGTCGGGGCCGGCGGGGCCGTGCTGCTGCTCCAGGCGGCGGCCGGCATGCGGGTCGGTGCGGAGGGGGCGGCAGGTCGGCGCGCGGTCGCGTGGCTGATCGCGCTGGGAATCGGGCTGCACAACCTGGGCGAGGGACTCGCGATCGGCGCCGCGTACGCGGTGGGGGAAGCGTCGCTGGGCGCGTTCCTGATCGTGGGGTTCATGGTGCACAACTCGACCGAGGGTCTCGGGATCGTCGCGCCCGTCGCCAGCGATCGACCCGGGCTCGTGACGCTCGCAGGGCTCGGTGCCCTCGCCGGCCTGCCGACGATTGCCGGGGCTTGGCTCGGCGGGCTCGCCTATTCGGCGACGCTGGCCACGCTGTTCCTGAGTGTGGGCGCCGGCGCCATTGCGCAGGTGGTGGTGGCCCTCTACCGCGTCGTGGCCCGGGAGACGCGGGGTCGCCCGGTGTGGACGCCGCTCACGGCCGGCGGTCTGCTGACGGGGTTGCTCGTGATGTACGGCACCGGTTTGCTCGTCGCCGGCTGACGGGCGAACGCCGGACCAACGCACGCACGAGCGCGGTGGTTACCGCCCCCGGGCCATCTCCAGGGCCTGGAGGATCGCGGCGAGCCGGCGGTCCCGTGCCAGCTTGATCTCCTCGAGCTGGCCCTCGTACGCGCGCTCGATCGCGCCGATCACCCGCTGCTGCTTTTCGCGGTCGAGCTTGTCCCAGCTCGCCAGATCCGGCCAGATCTCTTCGAAGGTGTGCAGCAGCTGCTGGAAATAGCCACTGGCGCCTCGCGCCCCGGCGGCCAGGTGATGGGTCAGATGCGGTCCCGCGGCGGCCCAGCCCAGAGCCGGACCGACGGAGATGGCGCGGTCCAGATCGTCCACGTCCACGGCGCCGTCGAGGACGAGCTGGATGGCCTCGCGCCAGACGGCGGCGACGATACGGCCGGCCACGTTGCCGCGTACCGGCTTCCGCAGGGTGATGGGGATGCGATCCAGCGCGCGGAGCCATCCCTTGAGCAGCTCCAACGTGACCCGATCGATGTGCGGGCCGGGGAGCAACTCGACGAGCGGAATGAGTTCTGGTGGATTCAGCGGTTGGGCCACGAGGACGCGGTCACGGCGGCGACAGCGGGCCGCGAGGTCCTCGGGATGAAACGTCGCCGATGAGCTGGTGACCGCCCGGGCGTTCGGCGCGGCCGACTCGACCGCCTCGAGCAGCTTCTGTTTGGCGATGAGGTCTTCGGGAATGGCCTCGATGACCCACTCGGCTTCCGCGCAGGTCTGGAGCAGGCTCCGCCCCTCCTGCAATGCGGCAATGCCGGCGTCGACCAGCGCGCCGTCCGCCCCGACCAGCCCAAGGAGCGCCTGTGCCCGACCCACGATCTCCTCGCGCGCGCTCCGCAGCACCCGGGCATCGAGGTCGTACAACGTGACCGGCCAGCCGTGGGCGACCACGAGGGTTGCCCACCCGCGGCCGATCTCGCCCGTCCCGACCACTCCCACCCGCACCACGCCTCCGGTCATCCGGCACCTCCGGCCCCTTCGTTTCCCACCGGCCCGAACACGCGATCGAGCAGTCGATGCGCCGCCGGGACGGCGACCCGCCGCGCCACCCGAACCGGAACGCCGCTCGGGTCTGCGCGCGTATGGCCGCGGTCCGCGTCGTCGGTCAACCCAATCTTGAGCCGCTGCTCCGTGAAATCCAGCACGCGGTCGTCAAGGAGGGCACCGACGGCCAGGACGTCGTGCACGTGGCATCCGTCGAAGCCAGAGCGCGCGCGGTGAACCTCCACCGCAAACCGCAGCGCATCCGTGAGCCACGTCACGAGGGGGTCGGAGGGTCGCCGCCACGCCTTCACCGTGTGCCCCGGGATGCGGACCCGCCGGGTGACGTCGAGCGGGACGAGCGCCGTCGTCAGGCCGGCGGCCAGCACGACGTCCAGCGCCTCGGGGTCGGCCCACGCGTTGAAGTCCGCCGCCCGTTCCGGGCCACCACGCTCGTCGAGCGCGCCGACCATCGCGACATGACGGCCCACCCGCGTGCGGACCGCACGGACGTCTCGCTCGAGGGCGTGCGCCAGATTGGTCAGGGGGCCGAGGGTGACGAGGACGGTCGAGCGGTTGGGCGGTTGGGCGATCAGCGCCTCGAGAAGCGCCTGCGGGTTGGGTCGCCCGCCCTCGCCGCAGGATCGTCCGCTGGCCGGGCCTAACCGCGCATCCGCCCTCCCCCCCGACGGTCCGGTCGCGTATCCCCGCCCATGCGGGCCGTGGGAGGCACGCCCCACGGCGAGGGGCCGCACGAGTGGGCGGTCGGCACCCGGCACCACCGGGACGTCGGACCGCCCGGCCAGGCGGAGCAGGTGACGCGCGTTGCTCGTGGTGTCGGCGAGCGTGGCGTTGCCGTACGTCGTCGTGACGGCCAAGAGGTCGAGCTCGGGAGCCCGGGCGGCCAGGGCGAGGGCCACGAGATCGTCGATTCCGGGGTCGGTGTCGATCACGACGGGAATGGACGGGGAGGGCGTCACCGTCTAACCTTGAGCCATGTCCACGGGTGCGGCTCCCGGCTCCGCCACGGCCGACTTCGCGACGCTCGTCGCGCGGTTCGGCGTCGGGTGGGAACAGGGCAACGCCGACCTCATCGCCGACGTGTTCACCCCGGACGGGGTGTTCGTGCCGGGCCCGTTCGAGCCGCCGGCTCGCGGGCGGGACGCCATCCGGCGGTATTGGCGTGAGATCCCGCGCGAGCAGGCGGAGATTGTCTTCCGCATCGGCGAAATCTTCGTCGCCGGCCCCTGGTTCGCCACCGAGTTCAAGTGCACGTTCCGTCGCCGTCGGACGGGAGAGCAGGTCACCGTGCGCGGCGCCTTGTTCTGCGAGACGGCCGAGGGGCTGCTGTCGGAGGCACGCATGTACTGGGAGCGCACGGTGCGGCGTGTTTGAGACGGCGGGGTCGGTGCTCGTCGGTACGCAAGGCTGGAACTACCCCGCGTGGGTCGGTCCGTTCTACCCACCTGCGACGCGGGCCGCCGACATGCTGCGCGTCTTCGCCCGCGCGTTCCCGACCGTCGAGGTCGACGCGACGTTCTACGGCACGCCAGCCGAATACGTCGTGCGGGGATGGCGGGAGCGCGTGCCGCCGGAATTCCGGTTTGCGCTCAAGGTGCCGCAGAGCATCACGCACGAGCGCCGACTGGTGGATGCGACCGACCTGCTGGAGCAGTTCCTGAGTCGTGTGCGGCTCCTCGGCGATCGACTTGGACCGCTGCTGCTGCAGATGCCGCCCGATTGGGCGCCGACCCCGGTTGCCCGCGCCGCCCTCGACGGGTTCGTGCCGGAGCTCCCGACCGACGTGCGGTGGGCGATGGAGTTCCGGGATCCCCGCTGGCTCCGGCCGGAGGTACTCGAGTTGCTGCGGACGCACGGCGTGGCGCTGACCTATGCGGAAGGGCGCTGGGTCCGTCGCGAGCAGATGCTCGCGCTCACCGAGTCGCCAACCGCCGATTTTGCCTACGTGCGCTGGATGGGGCCCGATCGGGCGCTGACGGACTTCTCGCACGTGCAGGTGAATCGCGATGATGTGTTCAAGCCGTGGGTCGAGGCCCTGCGGGCCCTGCGGCCGCGCGTGCGGACCGTCTACGCGTACTTCAACAACCACTTTCAGGGCCATGCACCGGAAAGCGCTCGGCGCCTGCAGGAAGCGCTGGGGGAAGAGCCGGTCGCACCGGCCGCATTGCGGGAGCAGGGCGATCTTTTTAATTAGGTGAGGGGACGCGGATGCGTGGCCTCGCGGTGAGTCTGGGAAAGGAGCGGTCGTGAGCGGCTACCGCCTGCTGTTCGTCGACGATGAAGATCCCGTGCGACGCTCGCTGGGGAAGTACTTCCGAGAGATCGGGCACGAGGTCCATCTGGCGGCGTCGGGCAAAGAGGGGATAGCGCTCTATCAGACGGTCGAGCCTCACGTCGTCATCCTGGATCTGCGCATGCCCGGCATGTCCGGGCTGGAAGTCCTGGAGGTGCTCCGCAAGCAGAACGCGACGGTCATCATGCTGACGGGGCACGGGGAAATCGAGACGGCGGTCGAGGCCATGCGCCTTGGCGCGGAGAACTTCCTGCAAAAGCCGATCGACCTCAAGCACCTGGCCGCCGCGGTGGGCAAGGCGGGCGAGAAGGCCGATCTGCGACGCGAAAACCGTGAGCTCCGGGCACGCCTGTTGCCGAGCTTGCGGCGTCGGCTGACGCGGGCAGCGCTGGTCACGGTCCTGTTTGTTGCGGCGCTCGCGGTCGGCGCGGTGATCGGCGGCGAGCGCGCCGAACGGCCCACGCGTCCGATCCCCATCCCGCTCGATACCAGCGGCACAACCGGCGCTTCCGAGGGGGGCGGGGCGCTTCCGGCCGACACCGCTCCCTGAGCGCCCGGCCGGTCCGGCGGCTGCTGCCGCTTGTCTGCGTGCTGCTCGCGTCCCCCGCGGTCGCGCAGCGTGATGTCCGACTCGCCACCACCACGTCCGTCCGCGATGCGGGCCTCCTCGAGGTCCTGCTCCCGGCGTTCGAGCGTCGGACGGGCTACCGCGTGCAGGTCATCGCAGTGGGGAGCGGCCAGGCCATGGAGCTGGGGCGGCGGGGAGAGGCAGATCTGCTGATCCTCCATGATCCCGCGGGAGAGCGGCGGTTCCTGGCCGACGGTTCCGGCATCGACCGGCGGCCGCTGATGCAGAACGCGTTCGTGCTGGTCGGTCCGCCGAGCGACCCGGCCGGCGCGGGGGGACGCTCGATGCTGGAGGCGTGTCGCGCGCTGGCGGCGCACGGTGCGTCGTTCGTCTCGCGGGGCGATCGCTCAGGCACGCACGTCAAGGAGCTGGCGCTGTGGGAGGCTGCCGGGGTCCGGCCGGCGCCACGCTCGTACCGCGAGACCGGTCAGGGGATGGGGGCGACGCTGGTCATCGCCGATCAACTGCGCGCCTACACGCTCACGGACATCGGCACCTTCCTGGCCCACAAGGCACCGCTGGAGTTGCGTATCCTGGTCGAAGGTGACTCCGTGCTCGCCAACCCGTACCACGTGATGCGCGCCAATCCGACGCGGTTCCCGCACCTGAACGCCACAGGTGCCGAGCGTCTCATGGACTATCTGTTGTCTGCCGAGACGCAGCGGGCGATCGGCGAGTTCCGGCGCGCCGAGTTGGGGCGATCGATCTTCCTCCCGTCGGATGAAGCTACGGTCCGACAATCCCCAGGGGCTCGCGGGTCTTCCACGCCCCGCGAGTGAAGTCGGGGAACGCCACCGGCCGGCTGCCGTCGCGAATCGAGCGCTCGCTCAGCGCCGATACGGCGCTCCACGCGGCGCCGTCGTACACGTCCATGTCGGTCGGTGATCCCTCGCGCAGGCACTGGATCAGGCGGTAATCCTCGATGAAGTCCATCCCGCCGTGCCCGGCGCCCCGCGACCGCTCCTCGAGCGCGCGCCACACGGGGTGCTCGTACCGCTCGCGGTAGGTGAGCAGATCCTCCCAGCGATGGGCCGGGCTCGTCCCCTCCAGGTGGATCTTCTGCTCTGGGTACTTGCGCACGATGCCTCGCGTGCCCTGCAGCAGGATCTTCCGGCTGTAGGGTCGGGGGGAGTTCGTGTCGTGCGTGATCAGGATGGTCTGGCCGGCGTGGGTCCGGATCAGGGTGGTTACGACGTCGCCCAGGGCGTAGCGCTGCTGGGCTTCGGCGCTCTCGGAGCCGATGTGCTCCGCGGCCCACCGCGACAGCCCGCGGCCGTTCGAGGCCATCGAGACGAGATGGTCGAACTGGTTGCCGCGGTTGATGTCCAGCCACTGGGCCACGGGGCCGAGGCCGTGCGTGGGGTAGAGATCCCCGTTGCGACGGATGGAGTGCTTTACGCGCCAGCGCTGCTCGTAGAAGTCCGTGAGCTTGAGCTCCCGCAGGTCGTGGAGGTAGCCGCACTCCGCGTGGAGCAGCTCGCCGAACAGCCCCTGACGGACCATGTTGAGGATCATCATCTCCGTCCGGTCGTAGCAGCAGTTTTCCATCATCACGCAGTGACGTCGGGTCCGGGCGGCGGTCTCGACCAGGGCCCAGCACTCCTCCAGCGTGACGCACATCGGAACTTCGGTCGCCGCGTGCTTGCCGGCGCGCATGGCGGCCAGGCAGACCGGCGCGTGCCACTCCCAGGGCGTGGCCGTGAACACGAGGTCGAGCTGTTCCATGTCACACAGGCGGCGGAAGTCGTCGGGTCCGCGCGCGAACCCCGTCGGGCGTGGTCGGCCGGCGTCAACGACCAGCTGCTGCATCTTCTCGACCTTCGCCGGGTTGATGTCGCAGATCGCCGTGATGGCCACGCCCTCAATCCTGAGGAAGTTCTCGACGTGGCTCGCGCCCTGGTGACCGACGCCCACAAACCCGATGCGCACCGTCTCGAGCGGAGGAACAGCGATGGGGTGCGACGGGCCCGAGGTGGACTGCTCGGCGGCCTGCAGGCCACGGGCGGCGACGCCCGCAGCGAGGGCGCCGGCTGCCGTCGTGCGGAGGAACTCGCGGCGGTCGGACATGGGAAGCCCTGGGGGTGGTGGAACGTGGAAGATAGGGGGGATGACGGGACGACGGGTGGGAGACCGCCCAACCGCAGTGGGTCTACCCCGCGCCCGTCGCTTCTGCGCGTTCCCGCATCCGGTCGGCGCGCGGCGTGGCGCCGAGCTGCTGGAACGCGACGGCGGCCGCGGTAAACCGCTCCGCGGCCTCGGCCTGCCGCCCCAGCGCCCGGTACAACTCCGCGATCTCTCGCTGGATCTCCGCGATGCCCCATGGATGACGCACGGCGGTGGCGACCTCCAGGGCGCGGTACGCCAATCCCTCGGACTCGTCGTGGGCGCCGGTCGCGCGTGCGATCGTTGCCAGGATGCGCAGAGCGTCGGCTTCCGCCAGGCGATCTCCCTCCCGGCGCGCGAGCATGAGGGCGCGCTCCACCTGCAGCCGGCCGAGCGCATGGTCACCCTTGGCGGCCATCGCTTCACCACGCGTCGACAGGGCCTCCGCAATGAGCCGTGGGGCCTCGGCCCGTTCCGCGGCGTCGAGGGCCTGATCGGACGCGGCCGCCGCCTCATCGAACTGCCCGATGTCGCGCCACGCGATGGACGTGTTGATCCACGTTTCGGCGACCCCGTAGTCGAACCCGAGCCGCTCGAACCCCGCCCGGGCCAATCGGTAGAACCCGTGCGCCTGCTCGTGGCGCGCGAGATAGAGCGCGATGTTACCGAGGTTGTTCGAGCACCGCGCCACCACCAGGTCGTCCCCCAGTTGGCGGGCCAGCTGCCGCGCTCGGGCAAAGCCCTCTTCCGCCTCGTGCAACTGCCCCAGCCCGAACGCGCCCGCCGCGGCGACGTTTTCCGCCCGCATTTCGCCGTCGGCGTCACCCACCGCGCGGAACCGGGCACGGGCCTCGAGCGCGTGCCGGCGGCTTTCCTCGAAGTCCCCCAGCCGCCACGCGGTCATCGCCGAGAGCAGATGCCACTCCGGCGCGCTGCGGACGCTGGCGGGCAGCTCGGTCAGCGCCGACGCGGCGTCGCGGAAATGCCCTGCGCGGACGGCGAGCCGGGCGGAGCGGAGAGGATCACTCAGCATCTGCATCGTTCCCTCCCTGCTCGAGCAGTCGCTGGAGCCGCGACCGCGAGATGCCGAGTTGTCGGGCCGCCGCGCTCTTGTTGCCGTCGTTGTGGTCCACCGCTGCCTGCGCGGCGGCGCGCACAATGTCGGCCATGCGCGCCGGGAACGGGAGCAGGCCGGAGTCGGTGGCCGGGTCGGCGGCGGCCTGCCCGGTGGGCGCCAACTCGCTCGACTCCAGGGTGCCCGGTGGGGACAACAGCAGCGCCCGCTCGATCGCATGACGCAGCTCGCGCACGTTGCCCGGCCAGCGGTGGCGCTTGAGGGCGTCGCGCACCTCGGTGGTGATGCGTGGTTCCGGCAGACCGTAGCGCCGGGCCAGCTGCACGGCGAACGTCCGGGCCAGCAGCACGACGTCGTCTCCGCGGTCACGCAGCGGCGGCAGCACGAGGTGGACGACGTTGAGCCGGTAGAACAGGTCTTCGCGGAACGCGCCGTGCCGTACGGCGTCGCCGAGCTCCACGTGGGTGGCCGCGATGATGCGGACGTCGACCGCGCGCGACTGGTTGGCACCCACGCGGCGCACCCGCCGCTCGTCGAGGGCCCGCAGGAGCTTGCCCTGGAGCGGCAGCGGCAGGTGACCGATCTCGTCGAGGAACAGCGTGCCGCCGTCGGCCTCCTCGAACAGGCCTGCCTTGGCGCGGTGGGCGTCCGTGAACGCGCCCTTCTCATGTCCGAACAGCTCGCTCTCCAGCAGCTGCGACGGGATCGCGGCGCAGTTCACGGCGACAAACGACCGTTCGGCGCGCGGACCGCCGTCGTGGAGCCCGCGGGCGAGCAGTTCCTTCCCGGTGCCGGTCTCGCCGCCGATCAAGACGGTCACGTCGCGGTGCGCGAGGACGCGGAGCGCCTTCTCGATGGTGGCGCGCAGGGCCGGGCTGTCGCCGATGAGCTCACGAAACGGATCGGCCACAGCGTGCTCGCCCGAGCGGCGTCCCCGCTCGCGGCCGGCCTCCACCCGGGCCGCGAGCGTGCGGCGCAGGAGATCGAGATCCGCTGGCAAGACGAAGT
>JBFGDF010000035.1:0-22778 GCA_041580775.1 Gemmatimonadales bacterium | reverse complement strand
TCCGGCTTGATGTCGCGATGCACCACGCCGCGGCTATGCGCGTGGGACAACGCGTCCGCGACCTCGCGCGCGATTTGCACCGCGTCGTCGAGCGGCAGCGGGCCTTCCCGGACGAGCCGCGCGCGCAGTGACTCGCCCTCGACGTACGGCATCACGAAGTAGAGCAGCCCGTCCGCCTCCCCCGAGTCCAGCAGGGGCACAATGTGCGGATGATCCAGTTGCGCCGTGACTTGGATTTCGCGGAGAAAGCGTTCGGGCCCGACGAGGCGCGCCAACTCCGGGCGGAGTACCTTGACGGCCACCCGGCGCTCGTGCTTGGTGTCATCGGCGAGATAGACGGTGCCCATCCCACCCTGGCCCACCAGCCGGTCGACTCGGTACCGCGGCGCCAGCGCCTGCTCGATGTCTCGGGTCGTCTCGCCGGTCACCGATCCTCCGAAGTCTCTGCGTGTGCAAGGTGGGGCCCGGATCGGGGGATCGCCACCCCTCGCACATCGGGCCGCACGGCGGTCTCGTCGAGCCGCATCCCCCGGACCCGCCAGGCGGGCCTGCGTCGCATTTCACATTCCCCTGCGCGGTAGTAGACTGGGGTCATCGGCATTCGCAGGAGGGCCGCATGCAGGAAGTCAAAGGCAGTGTGCTCAAGGCGCGGATGGCGTTCGTGGAGCAGCACGCCGGCAGTGACGGACTCCGCAAGGTACTGGCGGCGCTGGCAGACGACGACCGGGCAGCATTGAAGACGGTGGTCGGTGTCGGCTGGTATCCCTTCGACCTCGGCAAACGGCTCGACGACGCGATCGTGCAGGTCCTCGGGGGCGGACAAATCGAGTACTTCGAACGCCTCGGTGCCTCCTCCGCTGCGACGAATCTCGCCGGTCCCCATAAGGCGTATCTGACGCCAGGCGACCCTCACGCGTTCCTCCGCTATACCCCGAAGATCTACGATTCGTACTACCGGACGGGACGCCGCGTCTACGAAAAGACCGGGGAGCACTCCGCCCTGCTCACCACGCACGACGCCGAGACGTTCAGCGCGGCGGACTGCCGCACCGTCGTGGGGTGGTACCGCAAGGCCCTCGAGATGTGCGGCTGCACCCGAGTCTCCGTCGTCGAGGAAGAGTGCCGAGCGCGCGGCGGGACGGTGTGCCGCTACCGCCTGTCCTGGACCTGAACTCCGTCGGCCCCTTGCCCTCGGCCGCGCGGCGCCGAACCTTGGGCCCATGACCCGCATCGTCTGGCGCCCACCGGAACCCCTCATCGCGGCGGCGAACGTGACGCGCTTCATGCGGGCGCACGCGATCTCACGCGTCGAGGACCTGCTGGCGCGGTCGGTGGCCGAGCCGGAGTGGTTCTGGAATGCGGTGGTGCGCGACCTCGGTATCGCGTTCGCCACCCCCTATCACACCGTACGCGACACGAGCCGCGGCATCCCCTGGACCGAGTGGTTCGTGGGCGGCACGCTCAACCTCACGGCCAACTGCCTGGCGCGGCATCTCCCGCGGGCGGCCGATCGCCCCGCCCTCGTGGGCGAACGCGAGGACGGCACGGTCCGGCAGCTCACGTACGGGGAGCTTGTGGACGTCGTGGACCGGTGCGCCGCCGGCCTTCGGGCCGTAGGCGTGACGCCGGGCGATCGGGTCGCCGCGTACATGCCGATGACGGTGGAGGTCGCGATCCAGATGCTCGCGACGTTCCAGGTGGGCGCCACCTTCGTCCCGATCTTCTCCGGGTACGCGCCAGCCGCCGTCGCGGAGCGGCTGCGCGACGCGGCGGTCACGCTGCTGTTCACCGCCGACGCCACGATCCGCCGCGGCAAGGTGGTCCCCATCAAGAGCGGCGCCGACACCGCCGCGGCCGCCACCCCGTCGCTCACCCGCTTGGTCGTGGTGCGGTACACGACTCTCGAGATTTCCTGGGACTCGGAGCGCGACGTCACGTGGGACGCGTTCCTCGACGCGGGCACCGACGCGACGACCACCATGTGCCCCTCGATGACCCCGGCCCTCATCCTCTACACGTCGGGTACGACCGGTCGACCCAAAGGGACGGTGCACAGCCACGCGGGCGCGCTCGTCCAAATCGCCAAGGAGGTGGGCTACGCCTTCGACCTGAAGCCGGCGGACCGGTTCTGCTGGCTCACCGACATCGGGTGGATGATGGGCCCGTGGACGCTCATCGGGGGGCTGTTTCACGGCGCCACGGTCGTCCTGTACGACGGCGCCTTCGACTGGCCGGACGAGGACCGCTTGTGGGCCATGCTCGCGCGGCACGCGATCACCGTGTTCGGCATCTCACCGACCGCCGTCCGGCTCGCGATGCGGCGCGGGGTGCGCCCCATCGACCACCACGATCTGTCGGCGCTCCGCATCCTCGGCTCGACCGGCGAGCCCTGGGACGAGGCGTCGTGGCGCTGGTTCTTCGAGGCGGTGGGCCGCGCGCACTGCCCGATCATCAACATCTCGGGCGGCACCGACATCATCGGGTGTTTCCTGTCGCCCCTGCCCGTGCACCCGCTCAAGCCCGCCACGCTTGTCGGGCCGGGGCTCGGCATGGCCGTGGACGTCTGGAACGAGGCCGGCGAGCCCGTGCGCGGCGAGGTCGGCTACCTGGTCTGCACGCAGCCCGCGCCCTCCATGACCCGCGGGCTGTGGAACGACCCGGATCGCTATCTCGAAAGCTACTGGTCCACGTGGCCCGACGTCTGGAACCACGGCGACTGGGCGTGGATCGACGACGACGGCTTCTGGTTCCTGCAGGGCCGCGCGGACGACACGCTCAAGGTCGCGGGCCGACGGATCGGGCCGGCGGAGATCGAGGGCGCGCTGATCGCCACCGGCGCGGTGAGTGAGGCCGCGGCGATCGGCGTGCCCCACGACGTCAAGGGCGAGGGGATCGTGTGCTTCGTGGTGCTCAAACCCGGTCACGGACCCACGGACACGCTGCGCGAGGAGCTGCGGCAGGCGGTGGTGGACCGGCTGGGCAAGATCGACCGGCCGGAATCCGTCCGATTCGTCACCGATCTGCCCAAGACGCGGAGTGCCAAGATCGTCCGCCGCCTGGTGCGCGCCGCGCACCTCGGCGCGCGGGACCTGGGCGATCTGTCTTCGCTCCAGAATCCCGACGCGCTCGAGGCGATCCGCCGGGCTACGTGAGCCGGGCGAACGCCTCCTTGGCCGCGCGCACACCGGCCACGATCGTCTCGTCCGGCGTGGCGAACGAGATCCGCAGGTACCCATCCTGCATGAACCCGCCGCCGGAGGCCGTCACGACGCCGGCTGCACGGATGAGATACGTGGCGACGTCGTCCGAGGTGTGGAGGACGTCCCCGCCGGGCGCGGTCTTGCCGAACGCCGGCCGCACGTCCCAGAACGAGTAGAAGCTCGCCGGCGTGGGCCACACGCGGACGTGCGCCATCCCCGCGGCCTCCCGCAACAGCAGGTTCCGCTTGGCCTCGAGATCCCGCACCATCTCGGGATCGTACGCCTCCCTGATCGCGGCGTGCGCCGAGTGCTGGGTGGGGATGGCCGGACCGGACGTGTAGTGGCTCTGCAGGTTCACCATCGCCCGCGTCACGTCGCCGGGTCCCACGGACCAGCCGATGCGGAGCCCCCCGGTGCGGCGGAAGTTCTTGGACATCCCGTCTACCTGGATGAGCCACGGCTTGGTCTCGGCGTCCACGCGCGGCTCGGGGAACCGCGCCCCGTCGAACACGATGCGCCAATAGAGCCGGTCGAGCACGAAGTAGATCCGCGCCTCCACGCACACCTGGAGCAGCGCCTCGACCTCCTCGGCCGAGTACAGCTGCCCCGTGGGGTTTACGGGGTTGTTGAGCAGGAACAACTTGGCGTGGGGTCGCATGCGCAGGTTCCGCCGCAGGTCGGCCGGCGTGACCTTGAGCCGGTTGGCGTCGCCGGCGGCAGGCAGCACCATGACCGGTGCGGCGTAGGCGGCCACGGCCAGCGGCTGGTAGCTCACCCACGGCGCGGCGTCGAACAGCACGGTGTCGGCGGGGTTGCAGATCGCCAGGAAGATGTTGAAGAGGCTCTGCTTGGCACCGGTGGTGATGACGACGTCCTGCACGGAGTAGTGCGTCCGGAGATCGAGCCACTCCAGCACCGCCTCGCGCACTTCCGGCAGGCCGGCGGGATCGCCGTACATCGTGCGCCCTTCGCGATACGCCCGCTCGCCCGCCTCACGGATGTGGGGCGCGAGGTCACCCTTGGTCTCCCCAAGCCCGAAGTCATACACGGGGAGCCCTGCGTCCGTCCGCTCGCCCACCATTCGTTTCAGCTCGAGCGTGAGGGACGGGCGGAACTTTCCCAGCTTGGCGGAGATGCGTTCGGCGTCGTGCACGGCTCACTCCCGGTCGCGGGCTGCGGGCGCGTGAGGATCGTGGGTATGGCTCGTTCCACCTCCTAGGGTATCGGACCGCTCTCCGCGCCGCAACGCTCCGAGTGGATGACATCCCTGCGACGCACCAGCGGGTAGCGAAGCGCGCGGAGGCACCGGCTGGCGGGTCTCGTCCGCACTACGTGAGCCGCAACGCCGGCCCGAGTGTCGGCCCGTGTACCGTCGCGCCGTACCACGCCGCCAGCCGCGCGAATCCCTCCGCGAGCCGCACGCGCGGTGCGTACCCGAACGTGTCGTGGGCATGGCCGTGCGGATAGCAGGCCGGGTGCACGAGCGACATGGACATGTGCGTTCGCGTCACCGTCCGATACCCCCGGTCGATGGCGCTGCGCAGCAGGCGGTCGGCGCCGCGCGGGAGTGTCCACGCCCGCTGTCTGGTCACCTCGGCCACCTTCTGGATGAACCGGTTCATGTTGACCATCTCGTGACTCAGGTGGAACACGCCGTCGGCCGCGGCGGGAGCGCCGGCTGCGAGGATCATCGCGTCAACCACGTCGTCGACGTACACCACGTCGATCGGCAGATCGCCGATCGCCACCGGGACCCGGCGGAGCAGGCGCTCGAAGGCGTGGAACCACGGACCGGACCCCGGCCCGTAGATGTTGGTGGGCCGGAGAATCGTATACCGCGTGCCGGTGCCCGCGGTCAGCGCCCGCGTTGCCACTTCGCCCTGGTACTTCGAGCGGCCGTAGTGGTTGAGCCGGTCCACGCGCTCCGGCTCGACGGCTTCCGTGATGGTCCCGTCGGGCCGGCGCGTGGCGGCAAAGACGGAAATCGAGCTGACGTAGATCACCCGCGGCACCCGGGCCTCGACCGCCGCGCGGACCAGATGCTCGGTCCCGGCCACATTCACCCGGTGGCTTATCCTGGCATCGCTCTTCCCCATGGTGGCGGCACAATGGTGCACGACGTCGGCCCCCCGCACCAAGTAGGCGAGCGCGTCCGCATCGTCGAGGTCGCCGACCACGATCTCGCAGCCGCGCCGCGCCCACCCCGCGCTCACGTCGTCGTGGCGGCGGAACAGGGCGCGCACCCGCTGCCGCGGGACGAGCCGCTCGAGCAGCGCCCGACCGAGGAATCCGCTTGCGCCGGTGATGGCGACCAGTCTGGGCGACGTCATAATCCGAATCCCCGGGTAAAGGCGTTGGCGAACACACCCGCCGGATCCAGCGCCCGACGGGTTTCGCGGAAGGCGGTCCAGCGCGGGTACTGACGCTGGAGATGCTCCGGCGAGAGGGCGACGTGCTTGCCCCAGTGACAGCGGGCACGGCGGGCTTCGAACAGGTCGCGCAGCGCGGTGGCGAACCCGTGCTGGCCGGTGAAGAACAGATCGATCCAGAACGTCTCCTGCCGGTAGCACGGACTGAGGGAAAACCCGTCCCCGGCCGAAGCGCGGAGCCCGATGGGGTTGGTGAGCGCGTGGCGATGGTGTGCCAAAAACTCCTCCAGCACGCTCAGCGTCTCGACCGCCCCGGCCGCGGGCACGGCGAACTCCGCCGCCTTCCAGTCACTGCTCAGGAGCCGGAACAGCTGCACGCGGTTCGAGCGGGCTCGGATGGGACTGAGGATGTGCTCGCAGGCATCGGCCGCCGCGTGGGTAAACCAGCGGTCAGGGAACGCGGGCACGCCAAGCCGACGCGAGAGCAGGCTCAGCGCGAACGTCATCCCACCGAACCGCTCGCGCCGGCGCACGGGGGTGGCCGGGGGATCCGTGCGGTTGGCGGCAAAGGTGATCACGCGCCGCGCCGTCGGGATCCATACGGCACTGTAGAACTCGTGCCGCCGGCTCTCGATCTCCAAGTCGCGGAGATAGCGGTCGAACGGCACCGCCCGCATCTCCAGCGCCAGGTGGAACCGCGTGACACAGTCGAACGTGATGGTGGAGATCACGCCCAGCATGCCGAGCGACACTCCGGCGTGCTCGAACAACTCCGAGCCGCGGTTAAGCTCCAGCACGCCACCATCCGCCGTGATCAGGCGCAGCGCCGCGATGGAGCTGGGGAAGATGCCGTGGCTGAGCGACCCGCCGTGCGTTCC
Source organism: Gemmatimonadales bacterium (assembly GCA_041580775.1). Classification (GTDB taxonomy): domain Bacteria; phylum Gemmatimonadota; class Gemmatimonadetes; order Gemmatimonadales; family GWC2-71-9; genus JAOTWJ01. The sequence continues at coordinate 16,331 of JBFGDF010000035.1, read as the reverse complement.
CGTCGCCACGGCTCCGGCCACCGTGGCGCCGGCCCATTCGCCGTGGGTCGGGAGCGCCAGGCCGTGCCGGCCCAGCACCGCGTTCAGCGCGCCCGCCGTCATTCCCCCCTGCACCACGACCCGGGTGCCGTCGATGGCCAGGACCCGGTCATAGCGGTCGAGGTGCAGCGTCGAGCCCCCGGTCCGGTAGCAGTCGTTCTTGGATCCGCCCGACCCCACCGCGCGCACCGTGGTTCCGGCGTCTCGTGCGGCCCGGACCGCGGCGACGATGTCCCGCTCTTCCCGAACCCGCACGTGCCGTGGCAGGCGGGCCGTCCGCCCGCCGCGCACGCCCGGCACCGGCAGGCCAACCGGGACGGGAATCGCGTGTTCCGCGGACCACGTATTCGACGGTCGCGGGCTCATGACGCCGCCCGCGCGGCCCGCACGGCCCGCAGCGCCTCCACGGTTTGCAGCACCACACCCGGGTCTTCTTCGAACACGAAGTGTCCCGCGCCCGGGATCGAATCCACGCCGAAGGCGCCGAGCGCGGCGCGCAGCACGTCGATCTCTTCGGGACGCGGACTGCTCTTGTGCGGCGCGGCGCCGAGCACCAGCCGCACGGGGCACGCGATCCGGCCCAAGGCGGGCACGAGCGGCCACGGCTCGCGCGCCCGCGCCATGCCCTGGAAGGCGTCGAGCGTGGCGCCCAGGTCACGCACGGCATCGGCGGTGTACCCCTCGATGACCGGGTCGGTAACCCACGACGGATCGCCGGACGACGAGACGAGCTGCCGGTGCACCTGGTCGCGAATCACGTCGCGCGCGCCGAGCATCTTGAGGAGGGGCGCGAACTTCATGGCGAGCCGGAAGCTGGGGGTCGTGGCGTCTTCCACCGGTCCGCCCTCGATCGACACGATTCCGGCCACAAGGTCCGGCCGCTCGATCGCGAGCCGGAACACCATCGCCCCGGCCACGGAGTGCGCCACGACGACGGCATCCCGCAGGCCCAGCGTATCCAGCACGGCGCCGAGCCGGCGAGCCTGTGCGGTGAGCGAATAGTCGGCGTCCTTGGGGCGACTGGACCGTCCGATGCCGAGGGGCTCGACGATCACGGTGCGGTAGCCCGCCGCGACCAGCCGCGGGGCGACCTCGCGAAACGCGTACGCGGAGCCAAACAGACCCGGCACAAGCACGACGGGCTGACCGCGCCCGCTGAGACTGACGGCCACGGATTCCGCCGGTGCGAGCGCCACGGTTCTGACGGTGGCGCTGTCGACGGCCAGCAGCAGGGCGAGCATCCACATGGGGCACTCCCTCAGTGAGACGTGCGTTGGACGACGGACACGACGGGAACGAGGCCAGCAGCGGGCCTCGGCCGTCGCAGGGATCGGCGCAGGCGGGCGAACAGCCCCAGGGCACCGGCCAGGCCGAGCGCGGCTACACTGGCGGCCACGAGCCACCGGATGGACAGGCCCAAGGGCTCGCCGAGCGCCGCGATGCACCAGAGCTTGGGGAAGCGGCCCAGGGCCGTTGCGGTCAGGTGCCGGGGCTTGGAGTACTGCGCCAGCACGGACAGCACCCGGGCCACCCAGTAGGGCAGCGGCGTGATCGAGCAGAGCCAGACCGTGAAGAACGGCCGCCGGGCGAAGAGGCGGCGGAGCCGGACCACGAGGCGCCCGTCCTGGAGTTGGCGAACGGTGCGCAGCTCCGCGGCGCGGGTGTAGAGGTGGTAGTTGACCCACTCCACGAACACCGTCGCGGCCGTTCCCGCGGCACCGATCAGGACGGGGGGATAGAGCCGACCGTACAGCATGAGCACCGGCTCGTAGGACGCCGGCAGGACGGGCGAATGCGGCCCGTTGGTCCAGATCGTGTAGAGCACGAACGGAAACAACGGCACCACGACCGGCACGAGCACCGCCGCCGCCAATGCGGCGAGGGCGAGCGCGCCGGAGATCCGGAGCATGACGTCGTCCGCGCGGGTGCCGCGGCGCCGCCGGAGCAGCGCGGCGAGTCGGGCAAAGGCCATCGGGTCTCCCTCGGGTGTTGCTGGGCGGAACCACAGGTGCCGCCAGGGCCGTCGAGCGCTCGTCAAGCGCACGCGCCAGGATGCCGTGCCGCCGTTGCCGGGGCGTGCGCCTCGGCGTGACCTGAGCGTCCCCTGGCCCGCACCGCCCGGACGACCCATGATTGGCCGACACCGTGCGCCCGCCCGCTCCGCCGGGCCCCCTCATCTCGGGAGCGACCATGTTGACCGACATCCTCGATCTTCAGCTCTTCACGTTGAGCGGCACACCGATCACCATCGGGACGCTCGTGATGGCCCTGATCATCCTCCTCGTGACCGGGGTGGCGTCGCGGATCGTGCAGCGCGGGCTGGCGCGCGCGCTGGTGCGCCGCGGCATCACGCAGGAAGGGTCGTTGGCGGCGGGGAAGCGGCTGGTGCACTACACCGTCATGCTGGTGGGCACCGCCGTGGCCCTCGAGACAGTGGGGATCGACCTGGCGGCCCTGTTCGCCGCCGGCGCGATCTTCGCGATCGGGCTGGGGTTCGCCATGCAGAACATCGCGCAGAACTTCATGTCGGGGGTCATTCTGCTGATCGAGCGGTCCATCAAGCCGGGGGACGTGCTCGAGGTCCAGAACACGGTCGTGCGGGTGCAGCGGATGGGGATCCGCGCGACCGTAGCGCGCACGCGGGACGACGAGGAGCTGATCATCCCGAACTCGGTGCTCGTGCAGACGACGGTCAAGAACTTCACCCTGCAGGACTCGCTCTATCGCATCCGCGCCGCCGTGGGCGTGGTGTACGGTTCCGATCTCCGGCTCGTCTTCGACACGCTCACCCGGACGGCCGCCGCCCTCGAGTGGCGCACCCAGGATCGGGACCCGCGCATCCTGCTGCTGGCGTTCGGAAGCTCGTCGGTGGATTTCGAGGTGTCGGTCTGGATCGAGGATCCCTGGGACTCCCGGCGGGCGCTGTCCGATCTCAACACGGCGCTCTGGTGGGCGCTCAAGGAGGCACACGTCGTGATCGCGTTCCCCCAGCTCGACGTGCACTTCGATCCGCCCGTTACCGAGGCGCTCCAGGCACGAGCGGTCCGAGGAGCGGCCTAGGCGCCGGGCCAGGCTTGACGGTCACTTGACGGCTCGGTGGAAACCTGCGGGCGGACCCTGTTCAGGAGATGAACGTGCCCATCCCCGCCGGCCGTCCCGTCGCCCTGCTGCTGCTCTGCGCCCAGGTGAGCGCGTGCGCCACGTGGCAGCGCCCGCACACGGGCGTGGCCCCCGCCCAGCACGTCGCCGCCGCCGAGCCGCCGCGTGTCCGAATCCTCACCTCCTCGGGCGACCGCCTGGAGATCGTCGGACCGACGGTCGTGGGCGACTCCATCGTCGGGACCACTGGCGGACGCCAGCCACACCCGCGGGCAGTGGCCATCGCCGACGTCAAGGAAATCCGCGTCCGCCGCGTCAGCGCCGCCGCGACGACGGCCGCCGTCGTGGGCGGCCTCGCCCTGTCCGCTGCGATCGCCATCGGGATCTTCGCCGCGACCTGGGACGGCCCGCTCAGCGGTTGGGGCAACTAGTCCGGCGGGCGGTTCAGGACTCCCGGGCGACGATCTTGGCCCACGTGTCCCGGAGCGGCACGGTGCGGTTGAACACCAGCGCGCCTGGTTTCGAGTCGACGGGATCGCTCATGAAGTAGCCCTGGCGCTCGAACTGGTACCGCGTACCCGACGGATCCTCGGCCACGCTCGGCTCGATCCGCGCGTTCGCCAGCACGACCAGCGAGTCCGGATTGAGGGAGGCCATGAAATCCTGGTCGTCGGGCACGTCGTCCGGGTCGGACTGCGTGAACAGCCGGTCGTACAGGCGCACTTCCGCCGGCAGACTGTGCGCCGCCGACACCCAGTGGATGGTGCCCTTCACCTTGCGCCCGTCCGGCGCGTCGCCGCCCTTGGTGGCGGGGTCGTAGGTGCAGCGCAGCTCCACCACGTTCCCCGCCGAGTCTCTCACCACGTCGGTGCACGTGATGAAGTAGCCGTACCGCAGCCGCACCTCCCGGCCCGGCGCGAGGCGGAAGAACTTCTTCGGCGGGTCCTCCATGAAGTCGTCCTGCTCGATGTAGAGCACCCGGGAGAACGGCAGCGTCCGCGAGCCCTCCTTGGGCACGTCGTGCGGATAGTACGGCGCGTCCAGCTCCTCGGTCTGCCCCTCCGGATAGTTGGTGAGCACCACGCGGAGCGGCTTGAGCACGCACAGCACCCGCGGCACCCGCATGTTGAGATCGTCCCGGATGGCATGCTCCAGTTTGCCGATGTCCACGCGGCTGTCGACGCGCGCCACGCCGACCATGTCCACGAACGCGCGGATCGCCTCCGGCGTCACGCCCCGCCGCCGCAGGCCCGCGATGGTGGGCATGCGCGGATCGTCCCACCCCGCGACGATGCCGTCCCGGACCAACCGCACCAGCTTCCGCTTCGACAGCACCGTGTAGTCGAGATTGAGCCGCGCGAACTCGGTCTGTTCCGGCGGATCGGGGATCCCCACCTCGTGCACGATCCAGTCGTACACCGCCCGGTTGTCGGAGAACTCGAGGGTGCACAGTGAGTGCGTGATCTTCTCGATCGCGTCCGACAGGCAGTGCGTGAAGTCGTAGAGCGGATAGAGGCACCACGCGTCGCCTTGCCGGTAGTGGGACGCGTGCCGGATCCGGAACAGCAGCGGATCCCGCATGAGCATGTTGGCGCTCGCCATGTCGATCTTGGCGCGGAGCACGTGGGCGCCGTCGGGGAACTCGCCGGCCCGCATGCGGCGGAAGAGGTCGAGGTTCTCTTCGATGGTCCGGTCGCGGTACGGGCTCGCCGTGCCCGGCCGCGTCACGGTGCCCCGCGCCAGCCGGATCGCATCCTCGCTCTCCGAGTCGACGTACGCCCGCCCCTTGCGGATCAGGATGACCGCGAACTCGTAGAGCTGCTCGAAGTAGTCCGACGCGTAGTACTCCCGGTCGCCCCAGTCGAAGCCCAGCCACCGGACGTCTTCCTTGAAGGCCTCGACGTAGCGCTGCTCTTCGGTCAGCGGATTGGTGTCGTCGAACCGGATGTTGCAGGTGCCGCCGAACTCCTCGGCGAGACCGAAGTTGAGGCAGATGGACTTGGCGTGCCCGATGTGCGCAAAGCCGTTGGGCTCTGGCGGAAAGCGCGTCGCCACGCGCCCGCCCCATTTCCCGGCGGCCACGTCGCGCGTCACCATGGCGCGGATGAAGTCGAGTCCGCGTTCGAGAGGGTGATCGGTCATGGGTTTCCCGTCGCTGTGCTCATCTCCAGACCGTGGCCAGGAACTCGGCCACCTCGGGCACGCCCCCCTGCAGGATCAGGTAGCCGTCGTGCGGTTCCCGCTCGGTCATTTCGCCGGCAACGTTGTCGGTCATCAGAGCGCGCACGGCCGCGGGATCGTCGGGATGGACCCCCAGGGCCCAGCCCAGCTTCACAAAGGCCACCTCGGGCATCATGTTCGCCAGCGGTACCACCCCCAGCTGGAGGATCTCGCGGCCGGTCTCGTACACCTGCATCTGCACGAAGCCCCACAGCGTCTGGAGCGTCATGTACATGTGGACGCCGGCGTCGCGGGCCCGCGCGAGCGCCGGGTAGATCTTGCGGTTCACGTGGCCCAGCCCGGTGCCGGCGATCACGATGCCGCGGTAGCCCTTTTCCACCATCGCGTCGAGCACGTTGGGCTGCATGCCCGGGTAGTAGTAGAGCAGCGTGACCCGCTCGTCGTACGCCGCCTGAATCGTGACGTCGCGGTCGTCGCGCCGGCGCGCCCACTCGTCCTGGAGCGGCGTCAGCACCGCGTCCTGCACCATTGCCAGCGGAATGTCACCGACGGTGCGGAAGGTGCTGCGGGTGGAGCTGTGCATCTTGCGGACCCGGGTGCCGCGGTGCAGCAGGTTGTAGCGGTCCGACGTGGGGCCGAACATGCAGACCATGACCTCGGCCATGGGACCCCGCGCGGCGGTCCACGTGGCGCTGATCAGGTTGCGCGCCGCGTCTGACGACGGCCGGTCGGACGACCGCTGGCTCCCCACCATGACCACTGGGACGGGCGGTCGCTGCACCATGAAGCTGAGCGCAGCGGCCGTGTGATGCATCGTGTCGGTGCCGTGGCCGATCACGATCCCCGCGTAGCCCGCCCGGACGGCCTCGCCGATCTTCTCGGCCAGCACCAGGTACTGCTCCGGTCCCATGTTCTCCGAGAAGATGCTGAACAGCTTCTCCGTCTCCAAGTTGCAGATGTCCGCGAGCTCGGGCACCGAGCCGTACAGCTCACCCGGCGTGAAGGCGGGAATCACCGCCCCCGTGCGGTAGTCGAGCCGCGACGCGATGGTCCCGCCTGTCCCGAAGAGCTTGACGCGCGGGTTGGCGGGATTGGTGGGGAACGCCTGCTCCGGGATCTTATAGACCGCTTCCCGATACCCCAGTTCCTCCACGGCGCGCACCGTGTCGTGCCGGATCCCGATGTTGTAGCCGGTGCCGAGCTTGAGTACGATGTGGTGCTCGTCGCTCGTTTCGGAGCGCGGAAGCACGAGCCCCTCGAACGTGCCCCGCGTGGTTTCCATCCGCACCTCGCTCCACACACGGAACCCGGTGCGCTCCATCAGCGCCACGCACGGCCCGCGATAGCCGCGATAGCGATCGGACGCGCTCACGAGGCGACCTCCGACGTGACCCTCTGCAGGCGTTCCGCGAGCCGGCGGCGCACGACCACCGGATCCACCTGGCCCAGCACCAGCGGCACGATCTCCCCCAGCGCCCAGCGGAGACGTGTCTCCGGCGTGCGACCCACCAGCGCGCCGGCGCGGGCGACGACGTCGTCGAGCCGCCGCTCCAGCTCGGGCGTCCCGCCGTCCCTGCGGAACCGGGCGAGCACCGGGTCGGGATCGGTCCCCGGGGCGGTCAGGGCCGCGTCCACCAGGCGATCCAGCGCTTCCACGCGAATCTCGCCCGCGTCCACGGCGCGCACCGCCGCCCGGAGCACCCGGCCCGTCTCCGGCCCACGCGCGCGTCCGCGCCGTCGATGATAGGGCACGCGTTTCGCCAGACTCTGCGCGAGCCGGCGGGCGAGGGTACCGCCGGGTGGTGCCGCGGCGTCGAACAGGTCGGCCCACGGCGCGCCCGACAGCCGGTGCGCCACCGCCGCGGGCAGTCCGAGGGCCACGTACCGATCCATTCGGGCCCACGGCGTCTCGGGCAGCGACACGCGGATCCGCTCGATGACGGCGTCGGCGATCGGCAGCGGCGGCGTGTCGGTGTCGGGATACATCCGATCGGGCCCGGGCAGGATGCGCTCGAAGCCGGTCGTGCCGTCGCGGTGGGCCTGCCGCGTCTCCGCCGGGACGCCGACGGTCGCTTCGTGCGCCCGGAGCAGCACCTCGCGGGCCGCGGTCGCTGCATCGTCGAGGTCGGCCCAGACCAGCACGATGGCGTCGTCGGCGTGCGCCCGCAGCGCGGCGCGGACTTCCCGCCAGCGGGCGCGCGTGACGCCTCCGTGGGGATCATCCGAATGGATCAGGAACTCGCGATGGGACGGGCACGCGATGACACGCACGCGCTCGCGCAGCTCGTGGGCGAAGTTCAGTCCGGGTTGCGTGCGATGTGCGAGCAGCCCCCCGCATCCCGGCAGCCGCACCGCACAGACGGTCAGGGCGTGGCGTCGGGCCACGCGAATCGCCGGATGGCGCGTACGCTCGAACAGCCGGCTCACGTCGGCCACGAGGGGCGAGAGGTCCCACGGTCGTCCCTTGGCCGGCAGCACGAGCGGAGCCGCCGCCACGCCGCGGCGCTCGAGCTCCGCGCGAAGGCGGAGCAGGTTCAGCTGGCGGTATGCTTCGATGTGCACGAGCCGCGGCAGACGGCGGTGGTTGTCCACGCCCTTGATCTCGACCCGGCGTCCACCCGCGATCGACACGTTCACGTCCTGGCGCGCGGCGCCCGGTCCCCGCCGCACCTTCCCCGTCGCCTGCGCCGCCCGCGCGAGCAGCCGGCCGGCGGCCTGCATCTCCCAGGGCGTCCGCAGCTCCGGCTCGGTCACGAGCTCGGTGAGCGGCATCCCGAGCCGGTCGGTGCGAAACGTGATCCGGTGCCCCACGTCCGACACCTCGCGACAGGAATCCTCCTCGAGCGAGAGCTGTCGGATGGTGAGCTCCCGGTCCACCCCGAGGTGGGGCACGCGGAACGGGATGCGGCCGGTGAGGCCCACCATGGCCGTGCGCTGGAAGCCCGTCGGGATGGACCCGTCGAGATACTGCTTGCGCATGACGTGCAGCTCGGCCACGAGGTTCAGGTCGCACACCTGGGCGATCTCGACGGCAATGGCGACCGCGGCGTCGTCGATCGGAAACGGCGGCGTATCGTCCAGCTCGTACGTGCAGACCGAGCCACGATCCAGCAGATAGACGATCTCCTTCTTCGTCTTGAACTCCATCAGCGCCGTGCCGTCGTACTCGCCCAGCTCGCTCAGCGTGGGCCGCATGTGCCGCAGCACTTCCCCCTCGCACCGCTCGGAGTATCGGCCAGCCGGACAGCGGCAGAACAGCTTGGACCGCGTGTCGAGCTGCTGGTGGACCTCGAGTCCACCCATGAACCCCAGCACGGCGTAGTCATCCGCCGAGAGCGCGCCGAAGTCGCGGTCGGGGAAGTCGAGCACCGGGTCGGTTCGCGGGTTGGTGTCCGGGGGTGGCCGGATGCCGGGACGCGCGTCAGGGGCGGGGGGCATGGCGGACGAAAGATAGTGACGGTGGGAACGATTGGCAGAGGCGCCGGCGCGGGCTGGCGCGGCGGCCACGCGCAGCCCAACGTTGGGCCATGTCCGTCCGGAAGCCCCCATCCGCCGAGTCCGCGCCCCACGCCACGCGCACGATCGGCGACCTGTGGCTGTCCGTCGGCCTGCTGATGGCCGCCAACCTCTGGCCGCTGGCCGGCGTGCTGTTCCTGCAGTGGACCGTGTTCTCGGTCGTGCTGCTCTTCTGGGCGGAAAACGTGATCGTCGGCGCGCTCAACGTGCTGCGGATGCTGTGGGCCAAGCCCGACGACGGGGCCTCCTGGGGAGCGAAGCTGTTCCTGATCCCGTTCTTCGTCGTGCACTACGGCATGTTCACGTTCGTACACGGCATGTTCGTCATCATCCTGTTCGGCGGCGGCATGGCGCAGGGCGCCGACTTCCCCAGTCTCACGACGTTCCGGGACGCGGTCTACCGCGAGGACCTGGTGCTGCCCGTCATCACGCTGTTCGTGAGCCACGCCGTGTCGTTCGCGTGGAACTACGTCGGCTCCGGGGAATACCGGCGTGCGGACTCGCGCAGCCTGATGCACCAGCCCTACGGCCGCGTGGTCGTTCTGCACCTCGTCATCCTGGGTGGCGGGTTCCTCGTGCTCGCGCTGGGCTCGCCCATGCTGCCGCTCGCGTTGCTGGTGGTGCTCAAGATCGGGGTGGATGTGGCGGCGCACGTCCGGGAGCACGGCGGGCGGCCGGCCCTCGGGGCCCGCCTGGTGGCCCGCCGCGCTCGGCCGCCCCGATGAGATCGGCTTCACCCGGCCGGCCCCCCGGTTACCTTACACCGTTGACCGACGTTTCCTGAGAGGTTCTCGCGAGCGAGGATGATCGACATGCGACGCACCCTGGTTTCCGTGCTTTCCGCTCTCACCCTGAGTGGCGCCCTGAGCGGGGTCGCCGCCCAGCAGGCCGTGAATGAGCCGAGCAGCGGCGTGCCGTTTCCGCTGCGTCTTTCCGCGCCGTCCGGCGGCGATCAGATCCTGATGGGCACCGGCCTGCGCACGAAGACGTTTCTCAAGGTGAAGGTCTACGCCTTCGGGTTGTACGTGGACTCGGCCGCCGGTCAGGCGGCGATGGCCGCATTCACCGGCAAGGACCACAAGGCGCTCGAGAAGGACGACGCCTTCTACAGCGACCTGTTGAAGATGTCGTTCCCGATGACCCTGCGGCTGGTGATGACCCGCGACGTGGGCGGCGACGACATGGCGGAGGCGTTCGACGGCGCGCTCCGGCCGCGCGTGCAGCAGGCGGCGGCGGAGATGAACATGCCGGGTGGCGAGGCGGCCCTCGACGCATTCCGCGGGTACTTCAGCGTCGAAGAGATGACGAAGGAGTCCGAGCTACTGTTCTCGTGCACCAACGGGACCCTGGCGTCGCGCGTGAAGGGCGAGGCGCGTGCCCCGATTCAATCGCCGGCGCTGTGCTGGGCCCTGTTCGACGTGTATTTGGGGCAGAAACCGATTTCCGGCGACGGCAAGAAGAAGGTCATCGCGAACTTCCCGGCGCTGCTCGCGGCCGGCGGCATGTAGCGGTTGAGTTTCGGCGCGTCGCGGGACAGATTTCGCGCGCTCCGGTGATGCAGGGAGCGGGGAGCGGTTCCCGCCAGGACCGGCGGGGCGGCTCCCCGCTCCCTGCGTGCCCCAGGAGAGGTGGCCGAGTGGCTGAAGGCGGCGGTTTGCTAAACCGTTATAGGGGCTAAAACCCCTATCGGGGGTTCGAATCCCCCCCTCTCCGTTGACGATCCGGGTCCGCTTCGCCCCCTCCCCCACCGGCTACCTCCACGTCGGCGGCGCGCGCACGGCGCTGTTCAACTGGCTCTTCGCCCGGCGCCGGGCCGGCACCTTCCTGCTGCGGATCGAAGACACCGACAAGCAGCGCTCGACCGACGCGCATACCCGCGTCATCCTCGACGGCCTGACCTGGTTGGGCCTGGATTGGGACGAGGAGATCGTGTTCCAGGGCGCACGACTCGCCCGGCACCAGGAGCTCGCCGACCGGCTCGTCGCCGGCGGCGCCGCCTACCTGGAGGAGGGTGCCGTCCGCCTCCGGATGCCGGACGGGGAACTCGCCTGGGACGACGCCGTCTACGAGCGGATCAGCTTCCAGGGACGCGACATCAAGGACTGGGTGATCCTCCGTTCCGACCGGACCCCCACCTACAACTTCAGCGTGGTCTGCGACGACATCGACATGCGTATCACGCACGTGATGCGCGGCGAGGACCACATCTCGAACACGCCCAAGCAGATCGCCGTGTACCGCGCGCTCGGGGCCGCACCGCCGGTGTTCGTCCATCTGCCGATGCTCAACGGCCCCGACGGCAAGAAGCTGTCGAAGCGGCACGGGGCCACGGCGGTCGGCGACTACCGCACCATGGGGATCCTGCCCGACGCCATGCGGAACTTCCTGGCCCTGCTCGGCTGGAACCCGGGCGACGACCGGGAGCTGTACTTCGACCTCGCCGACCTCGTCGCCGCGTTCTCGCTCGAGCGGATCCAGAAGACGAGTGCCGTCTTTGACATGACGAAACTCGAGTGGATGAACGGCCAGTACCTGAACCAGGGCGCGCCAGCCGATCTGCTGCCCCTCATCACGCCGCACCTGCACACGCTCGGACTCGACCCGGCCGCGTTTCCCGGCGAGCGCGTGGTCCGCAGCATCGAGACGATTCGCGGCCGGTCCCGCACGACCATCGAGCTGGCACAGCGGGTCGCCACCCGGCTGGACCGCGCCTACCTGGAGCGGGACCCCAAGGCGCAGAACGCCGTCGCGCAGGACGTCGACGGGTTCCGCCGGGCGCTCGCGGCGGCGCAGGACCGGCTGGGGGACCTGACGGACGAGACCTGGACTGCGGACCGCCTCGAAGCGGAGCTGCGCGACCTCGCCGCGGCCATCGGGGTGGGGGTCGGCAAGGTCATGCAGCCCATTCGGATCGCGCTCACCGGAACAACGGTCTCCGAGCCGGTGAACCTCCTCCTGTGGGCAGTGGGCCGGGACGAGAGCCTGGCCAGGCTGTTCGCGGCCCAGCAATGGACCGGGGCGGACACGCCCTGACGGCGCGGCCCGGCCCACCGTAGTAGATTCCGGCGCCCTTCACCAAGGACCCCAGACGCCATGAGCGCTCCCGGCACCATGCCCGAGAAGCAGTTCTTCGGCCATCCGCGCGGTCTCGCGACCCTGTTCTTCACCGAGATGTGGGAGCGTTTCAGCTACTACGGCGGGCGGGCGATCCTCATTCTGTACATGCCGGCCGCCATCGCCGAAGGCGGGCTGGGCTTCACCGTCGCCACGGCGGCCGCGGTCTACGGCCTCTACACCGCCGGCGTGTACCTCTTCGCGCTCCCCGGCGGATGGGTCGCCGATCGGCTGGTCGGGCAACGCAACGCCGTCTTTGCCGGGGGCGTGCTGATCGCGGCGGGGAACTTCAGTCTCGCCACGCCGGGGCTGGCGTTCTTCTTCACGGGCTTGAGCCTGAACATCCTGGGCACCGGCCTGCTCAAGCCCAACGTCAGCGCCATCGTGGGCGACCTCTACCCCGAGGGCGGCGCACGCCGCGACGCGGGCTTCTCGATCTTTTACATGGGCATCAACGTGGGCGCCTTCGTCGCCCCGCTGGTCTGCGGGTACCTGGGCGAGACCATCAACTGGCATTTGGGCTTCGCGGCGGCCGGCATCGGGATGGTGCTGGGCCTGCTGCAGTATCGCCTGGGGTACGACTACCTCAAGCTCGCCGGCCTGTATCGCGACGAAGCTCGCGCTACCCGCGGGGACGCCTTGCAGAAGGGCCTGCTCGGCGTCGGGCTCGTGGTCGCGATCGCCGTCGTTGTCTGGTTCCTGTCGCAGTCGGGCGCGGTGACCCTCACGCTCCAGGGCGTGGCGCAGGCCACCGGATTCATCATCCTGGCGATCGCCGTGCTGTTCTTCCTCGCCGTGCTGCTGTTTGGCGGGCTCGACGGCCCCGCGCGCAAGCGCGTGATCGTGATCTTCCTGCTGTTCCTCGGCGCGGCGATGTTCTGGGCCGGGTTCGAACAGGCGGGCTCCTCGATGAACCTGTTCGCCGAGCGGCTCACCGACCGCAGCATCTTCGGCTGGTTGATGCCGGCTAGCTGGCTCCAGTCGGTAAACCCGCTCTTCATCATCGCGCTGGCCCCGGTGTTCGGCTGGCTCTGGGTGTTCCTCAACTCGCGCTCCCTGGAACCGCCCCTGCCCGTGAAGTTCGGCGCGGGGCTGATCCTCCTTGGCGTGGGCTTCCTGGTGATGGCGTGGGGCGCCACCTACACCACCGGGAACGGCGACCTGGTGAGCCCGGCCTGGCTCGTCTCCACGTACTTCCTGCACACCTGCGGCGAGCTGGCCCTGAGCCCGGTGGGACTCAGCAGCATCACCAAGCTGTCGCCGCCCCGTTACGTCGGGCAGATGATGGGCACGTGGTTCATGGGCGCCGCGCTCGGCAACCTGGTGGCGGGACTCGTCGCCGGCATGTTCGAGACGCTGCCGCTGCCGACCCTGTTCTTCCGAGTGGCGGTCGCGGTGGCCGTCGCGGGCCTCTTCTTCATCCTCTTCTACCGACCGATCCGGAACATGATGGGCGGCGTGCGCTAGCGGGCTCCCCCCGCTGGGGGGACACGACAACCCGCCCGGGGCCGGTGGCTCCGGGCGGGTTGTCTCGTTACGGGCCACGCGGCCCGCCGGTCCGTCAGGTCTTGATCGAGTCCGGCGGAACGGCCTGATTGCGCTTGGCCTCGCGCTCCGCGTCCCGCCGCTTGCGCGTCTCTTCGACGTTCTTGCGGAACTCGGCGGCGCTCTCCGCCCGCCGGGCCGCCTGCAGAATATCCTCGCGAATACGCTGCATCTCCGCGGCGCGCTGCGCCTGCTCGTAGTTGCCCTGCGGGAGCGGCAGCAGCGCCAGGATCATCGTGGGCAGCTTGAGCCCGCCGAGGTAGATCCACGACCCATCGATGCCCCACTTCTGCCCGTCGATCTCCGTCACCCAGGGCGTGGGACGAGCGATGGCAAACGAATCGGGCGGGAGCGTGTCGAGGAACGCCAGGATCCGCCGGGTCACCGCGCTATCGATGCGGGCGGCGTGCGCGGCCGCGTCTCCGGAGTCCCCTCCGCCGGCGGCGATGGCGGCGGCGATCGCGTCCCAGGGGCGAACCCACAGGCGACCGTCCCCGAACCGCGCCCCCAACAGCCGGCTCCCCGGGATCCCACGCGCGTCGCCTTCACCGGCGCGGGGGGCCGCCGCCACTCCCCCCGGTCGGCCGGGCGGCTGGGCGGCTGGGCCAGCTGGCGGCACGGCGCTCGGCACGACCGACGGTGCGGTGACCGTCGCCGGCGCGGGCGCCGCACCCTGGGGCGCGGCCGACCGCCCACTCACCGGGCCGTCCGTCCGCCCCACCTCCGCCCACGGGATCTCGACCACGGTCCCGCCGGGCTCGCCGGGCACGAGGAGGATCGTCACCGGCGGCGACGGGAACGTGCGATTGGTGGAGACGATCACGAGCAGGAACACCGCGACGTGCACCGCCACGCTCACGCCCACCCACCAGGGGCTCGCGCGGGGCACGGGGGGCGGCAGCCAGTCGCGACGCATCAGGGCTACACGACCTGGCGAGCGTGGGCGAGAGCGCGGGCGATCCGCGCGGCCGCTTCGTCGAACCGCGCCTCATCGACGGTGAGCGCCACGCGGAAGAACCCCTCGCCCGCGGGCCCGAACGACGAGCCCGCGAGGACGGCCACGAATTCCTCCTCCAGCAGCCGCTCGGCGAACGGACCGGACGGGATCCCGTCCGGCAGCGGCACCCACAGGTACATCGTGGCCTTGGGCGGCGTGACCGCGAGCCCGATGGCGGCGAGCGCGCGCACGGCGGCGTCCCGGCGGCGGCGGAACGTGTCGACGATCGGCGGCACGATGTCGTCGCTGGCATCCAGGGTGACGGCCGCCGCCCGCTGCACGGCCAGGAACGGTCCGGTATCCACGAAGTTCTTCACCTGCTGGAGCGCGGCGATGCGGTCGGCATGCCCCACGGCCCACGCGATGCGCCATCCCGTCATGCAGAACGTCTTCGACATCGAGTGGAACTCCACGGCGACGTCCTTGGCCCCCGCGATCTCGAAGATGCTCGGTGCCCGATAGCCGTCGAACGTGATCTCGCAATACGGGTTGTCGTAGGCGAGCACGATGCCGTGCCGCGCGCAGCAGGCCACCGTGCGCTCCAGGTACTCGCGGGGCGCCACCGCGGTGGTGGGATTGTTGGGATAGTTGAGAAACACGAGACCCGTCCGGGCCAGTTGCGCTGGCGGCAGGTCTTCGAGTTCCACCAGAAACCCGTTCTCGGGCCGGAGGGGATACACGAGCGGCTCCGCGCCGGCCAGGACTGCGCCCCCCATGTACGGGGAATACCCCGGTTCGGGGATGAGGCACCCATCGCCGGGATCCAGCGCGGCGAAGGTCAGGTGGGCGAGACCCTCCTTGGACCCCACCAGCGGCAGCAGCTCCGTTACGGGATCCACCGCCACGCCGAAGCGCCGCTCCAGGTACCGCGCGGCCGCCTGGCGGAACTCGAGCAGTCCCGTCTGGAACGCGTAGCGGCTCATCTTGGGATCGCGCGCCGCGTCGGCCAGGGTGCGCACGGCGAGCGCGGGGGGTGGGAGATCGGCGTCCCCCGCGCCCAGATCGATCACGTCCCGCCCGGCCGCCAGGAGGCGGCGCTTGATGGTGGCGATGCGATGCACCGCGTACGCCGGCAACCGCTCCCGCCGCTCGCGTCCCGCGCTCATACCGGCGCTCCGATCCCATGGCGGGCGAAGAAGTCTTCCGCCGCGCTTCGCACCGCCGCCCACGGCCCGATGATGCGCGCGGCGGGGGGCAGTGATTCCAGCAGCGCCGCCCCGTAGCGGCGACTCACGATGCGATGATCCATCAGCACGACGACACCCACGTCGCTGGTCGAGCGGATGAGCCGGCCGAACCCCTGCTTCAGCTTGAGCGCCGCGTGCGGCACCAGATACTCCATGAACCCGTCCCGGCCTTCGGCCTGGAGGCGCTCGAGCCGCGCCGCCGTCAACGGCTCGGACGGCACCTTGAACGGCAGCTTGGCGAGCACCATGACGCGGAGCGCGCGGCCCGGCACGTCCACCCCTTCCCAGAAGCTATCGGTCCCGAACAGAATGGCCGAGCCGGCGTCGCGGAACCGGCGCAGTAGCTGGTCGCGCGGCCCCTCGCCCTGCACCAGCAGCGGCCAGCGGGCACCCACCGCGCCCCGCACCGCGTCCGCGGTCCGGCGCAGGGCGGCGTGGCTGGTGAACAGCACGAACATGCCGCCGTCCGACGCGTGCGCCAGTTCCAGAATGGCGGTGGCCATCGCCCGGTCGTGGCCCGTCTGGTCGCCACGCGGGTCCGCCAGGTCGGTCGGCACCCCAAAGAGGCACTGCTCCGGGAAGTCGAACGGCGACGGCAGGATCTCCTCGAACCGCACGCGGCTGGGCGGTAGCGCCAGTCCCACGCGGTCGCG
>JBFGDF010000034.1:0-22803 GCA_041580775.1 Gemmatimonadales bacterium | reverse complement strand
CCAGCGCATCGGCACGACGGGTCGGGGGATCGGCCCGGCCTACGAGGACAAGTCGGGCCGACGCGGCGTGCGGGTTGGCGATCTTCGCCATCTCGACGCGGCGGTCACGCTGGTCACGGCGCGCGTGGAACGGGCCAACCGCTGGCTCGCGATTCTCGACGCGGAGGACCGGGTTGATACCGACACGCATGCCGAGCTCCTGCGCCGCCTCGCCCCTCGCATTCTTCCCCTCGCCACCGATACGGGACGGCTCACGTGGGACGCGCTCCGGGCGGGCCGTCGGGTACTGCTCGAGGGAGCGCAAGGCGCGCTGCTCGACGTGGACCACGGCACCTATCCGTTCGTCACGTCGTCGAACACGACGGCGGGAGGGGCGACGGTCGGCGCCGGCATCGGGCCGACCGCGATCGACGCGGTTCTGGGCGTCGTCAAGGCCTATACCACCCGGGTCGGCAACGGCCCGCTGCCGACCGAGGCGGAGCCCACGGCGGGGGACCGGTTGCGGGCCGAGGGGGCGGAATACGGAGCGACCACCGGCCGTCCCCGGCGCTGCGGCTGGTTTGACGCGGTGGTCGTGCGGTATGCCCGCCGCATCAACGGTTTGACGGACCTCGCCGTGACGAAGTTGGATGTCCTCGACGCCTTCGACCGGCTACCCGTGTGCGTGGGGTACCGGCTGGCCGGCGGCGAGCTGGACGACATGCCCGCAGACACCGAAACACTGAGCCGGGTCGAGCCCGTCTACGAGGTGCTCGACGGGTGGCGGCGCCCTACGCGCGACGCGCGACGGCTCGCCGATCTGCCATCGCAGGCGCGGGCGTATCTCGACCGACTCCAGGATCTCGTGGAGGCGCCGATCGCCTACGTGAGCGTCGGGTCGCGGCGCGATCAGATCATCGGGGTGTGATCACCACGGGCTCCCGTCACTACGGGATCCCGTCAGGTTGTCCTCCCGCTCAGAACAACCGCGCCAGCCGTCGTCGGAGGGACAGCACGGGTGACCGTGCCGCGTAGGGGACGTTCTTGCGGTAGCGGTAGTACCCATAGTGCCGATCCCGCCGGGTATCCACGCCGTTCAGCACGACGCCGGCGATACGGGCGTTCACCCGGCGCAGTTGTTCCATCGCCCGCTGCGCGGGCAGCTCCTCGGTTTCTCCGCTGCGGATCGTCAGGATGATGGCGTCGGCGATTGTCGCGATGACGGTCGCGTCGGTCACCGGCAGCACCGGCGGCGTATCAACGACGATGTAGTCGTATTCGCGCCGCATCTCGCCGAGCAGGGTGTGCATCGCGTCCGAGCCGAGCAGCTCCGACGGATTGGGCGGGCTCGAGCCGGCTGGCAGCACGTCGAGTTTGGGTGCGACCTCGGGGCGGATGGCTTCCCGCGCAGGCGTCGAACCGATGAGGACATCGGTGAGCCCCGGATCGTGCACCAGTCCGAACGCGCGGTGGAGCAGGGGGCGTCGGAGATCCGCGTCCATGAGCAGCGTGCGACTGCCGCCGGCGGCGAGGGCCAGGGCGAGGTTGGACGCGGTGGTCGATTTCCCCTCGCCCGGGCCCGGACTCGTCATCGCCAGGAGCTGCACCGGCCGCTCGGCGCCCACGAACGTGACGTTGGTCCGCAGTGTGCGGAACGCCTCCGCCGCCGGGTCGTCGTGATCCAGATCGGTAATGACCGAGATGGGGCGGCGACCGTCGGGCCGCGGCCCGAGCTTCGCCTCGAGCGGGACCATCCCCAGGACCGGCACCCCGAGCACCCGCGCCACGTCGGCCGGGGTCTTCAGGGACTGATCGAGGTACTCCAGGAAGAACGCGCCCCCGATGCCGAGGAGCAGCCCCACGAGCAGCCCCAGCACGATCTTCTGTCGGAGGCTCGTCCCGATCCGATAGGCGGGCGAGGCGCCGTCCAGGATGTTCACATACGGGGAGATCGTGGCCTCCTGGAGACGGGCGCCCTCGTACTGACCCAACAGGTAGCGCGTTGTCTGTTCCTGGATGCCGGCCTCGAGCTGGATCTGGGCGATCCGCGTTTCCATCCCCGGGAAGGTGCGGAGCGTGGTGCGCAGGTCGGCGATCTTGTCCTCGAGCGCCGCCAGCCGGATCCGCAGGGCCTCGTGGGTCGCCCGCACGGCCGATCCGAGCGCCGCCTGACCCTGTGCGAGGCGCTGGTCGATGGCCGACACCTGCGGGTTGTCGCTCTGCAGCCCGAGGCTGCCGGCCGTGAGCGTCCGGCGATCGTCGTGCAGCTTGAGCAGGCTCTGGATCTGATACTGCAGGGCCGTGTTGCCCGCGATCGCCTCCACCGCGGACAGCTGGTTGAGGGTCTCGATCCCGGACGAGAGCGTGTCCGCGATCGCCTGCTGCACGGTGGCCAGACTCACGAGCAGTCGCTGGCGATCGAGCTCGAGGTTCTGGATCGCCTCGACCGTCGCCTGGGCCTCCGCCGAGAGGTCGGCGATCTCCTGGCGCTCCTTGAATGCCTGCAGCTCGCGCAACTTGGCCTGGTACTCGGCGCGGGCCTGCGCGAGCTGCTCGAAGACGTAGTCCCGCTTCCGGGCGGCGATGACCTGGGCCCGCCGTGCCCCGTCGAGTCGGAGCTGCACGGCCGACTCGTTGAGGATCAACGGCACGAGCTGGTCGTCGGAGCCGGTAAAATAGAGGTCGACGGCGTTGGTGGCCTCGCGCACCGCGTAACTGAGTCCGGCGCTCACCCACGCGGCCGCCTGCTCGGGCGACGAGACCCGGAACGGGATCTCGGCGTCGGCGGCGGAGGGCAGTACCGTCAGGGCGAACCCCGGGCCGGTCGCCCGTGCTGCGTAGGGGCCCGCGGCGACGGTCGCGCCGGTCGCGTCCCGGATCTCGTAGCCGGTCGCGCCGCGGAGCTGCAGCGTGTAGGCCCCCGGCGGTGCCGCCGAGTCGACGGCCACGGCCGCCACGACATCGCCCCGACGCCGCGCCGGCGCGTCGAACTCCAGTTGCAGTCCCAGGACACGCACCACCCGCAGGGCGAGCCCCTGCGTGGTGAGCACCAGCGCCTCGGACAGAATGGGATCGGTCTTGAGGGCGAACTCGTCGATGTCGATATCGTCGAGGCGCGCGAACACCTGCTTGGGCGAACTCACCTGCACCGTGAGGCGCGACTGGAATTGCGGGATGGTCTTCCGGCCGGCAAACCATGCGCCGGCCGCGACCAGCGCCGGGGCCAGCACCACGATGCGCCAATGCCGCCGGACGACCGCCAGGAGATCGCGCAGATGGATCTCGCGGGTGGCAGGCGGCTCCGGCCGGGGATTCCCGGTCGTCACGGCCACAACCCTACCTCGCTCTGGTACGGGGGGACGCCACGCGGCCCTTCGAGGGATGCCGGTCCACGCCAGCCGTTCCGGCCGGCTTGGACCGCGGGACCGAACCCGCCGGTCCGGCCAAGACGCCGCCTCAGCGGAACCACGACGGCTTGCGTCGCATCAGAGCAAGATAGGAGCCGCAGCCATGTTGCACAAGTCTCTGTCCCGCATCATCTTACCGGGGTTCCCACCCGGTTCGGTCCTGTGACGCCCCTGGTGGTGGTCCTCGCGCAACCGTTCAAGGGGTCGCTCACCTCCCACGAAGTCGGGGTCGGGCTCAGCCGTGGCGTGGTGGCCGCCGGGTGCGGCAGCCGACTGCTCTTCGCCAGCGACGGAGGCGATGGGCTGCTCGAGGCGCTGCCACTCGAGCGGCGGACCACCCATCGGGTCACGGGCCCGCGCGGTGTCCCGGTCGACGCCGAGATCGGGTGGCTCGACCCGCGGACTGCGGTTGTCGAGTCGCGGCTGGCGTGCGGACTCGGCTTACTCGCGGCGGCGGAGCGCGACCCGACGGTGACGACCACGCGGGGGGTGGGTGAGCTTGTGGGGTTCGCTGCCGGTGAGGGGGCGCGGGCGGTGTTCGTGGGCCTCGGCGGGAGTGCCACCATGGATGGCGGGCTCGGCCTCGCTCGGGCGTGGGGGTGGGAAGCGGTGGATGTGCAGGGCGTGCCACTCCCGGATGGCGGGGGCGCGTTATCGACGCTCGCCGGTCTCGTTCCCGGCACCCCGCCGCCCGCGCGCTTGGTGGGGCTTGCGGACGTCAGCAACCCGCTGCTCGGCGCCCAGGGCGCCGCGGTGTATGCCGCCCAGAAGGGGGCCGACGCCGTGCAGACGCGGCAGCTCGAGGAGGGACTCGCCCGCCTCGTCACCGTCACCGCGCCCTGGGGCGGGCCCGCGCTCGCCTCCCGCGAGGGGGCGGGTGCGGCCGGCGGCCTGGGGTTCGGCCTGCTCTGCTTCGGTGGGGCCCGCCTTGAGGCTGGCGCGGCCTGGGTGCTGGAGCGGATCGGCTTCGCACGGGCGTTGGAGGGCGCATCCCTGGTGCTCGTAGGTGAGGGGTCGTTTGATGCCACGTCGCTCGCCGGGAAGCTCGCAGGCGAGGCGATCGCACGGGCGCACGCCCAAGGCGTGCCCGTCGCGGTCGTCGCGCCCCGCGCGAGCACGCTGCCGACGGGCGTCGTTGTGGAGAGTGGGGGTGAGGGGTGGTGGGGCATTCCGCAGCTTGCCGAGCACGCGGCGCGCGCGGTGCGCCGCGCGCTCGGCTTGCCGCCCGGCGAGCCGCCGGGGTAACTTGCCGAATTCCGATTGGGCTATCCCCTTTTCTGGCAGTAAGTTGACGCATGGCGAAAACGTCGCTCATGGACAAGATCGTCTCGCTGGCCAAGCGGCGGGGCTATGTGTTCCAGTCGTCCGAGATCTACGGCGGGCTCGGATCGGTGTGGGACTACGGGCCGCTCGGGACCGAGCTCAAGAAGAACCTCAAGGACCGCTGGTGGCGCTCCATGGTGTACGAGCGCGAGGATATCGAGGGTCTCGACGCCGCGATCCTGATGCACCCGCGGGTGTGGGAGGCCTCTGGGCACGTGTCGGGCTTCACGGACCCGCTGGTTGACTGCAAGCAGTGCAAGAACCGGTTCCGCGCCGACGACGCGCGCCTCAAGGGCACGCCGGGGACGCCGGACGCGCAGTGTCCTGTGTGCGGCACCAAGGGCACGCTCACGGCGCCCCGCCTGTTCAACCTGATGTTCAAGACGTTCATGGGGCCGGTGGAGGAGGACGCCGCGGTCGTGTACCTCCGCCCCGAGACGGCGCAGGGGATCTATGTCAACTATCTGAACGTGTTGCAGGCGTCGCGGCAGAAGATTCCATTCGGCATCGCGCAAATCGGCAAAGCGTTTCGCAACGAGATCACGCCCGGGAACTTCACGTTTCGTACGCGCGAGTTCGAGCAGATGGAGATGCAGTTCTTCGTGAAGCCGGGCGAAGACGAGGCGTGGTTCGAGGAGTGGCGCGCGCGCCGCCTGCAGTGGCATCGGGACCTCGGGATCCGGGCGGACAAGCTGCGTTTCCACCAGCATACCGCGGACGAGCTAGCCCACTACGCGAAGGCAGCGTTCGACATCGAGTACGAGTTTCCCTTTGGCTGGCAGGAATTCGAAGGCGTGCACAACCGGACGGACTTCGACCTCGGCCGGCATCAGGAGCACTCGGGCAAGAAGCTGGAGTACCTGGATCCGACCACCAATGAACGCTACGTGCCGTACATCATCGAGACCTCCCTCGGCGCGGACCGCCTGGCGCTGGTCGTGCTCGTGGATGCCTATGCCGAGGAGGAGGTGGAGGGGGAGACCCGCGTGGTGATGCGGCTCCATCCCGCTCTCGCCCCCATCAAGGTCGGCGTGTTTCCGTTGGTAAAGAAGGACGGCATGCCGGATGTGGCGACGCGGATCGCGGCCGACCTGCGCGGGCACGTCACGATCTTCTACGACGACGGCGGGTCGATCGGCCGGCGCTACCGTCGGCAAGACGAGGCGGGCACGCCGTTCGGCATCACGGTCGACGGCCAGACGCTCGAGGATCAGACCGTCACGGTGCGGGACCGCGATACGCTCCGGCAGGAGCGCGTGGCCGCAGACCAGGTGCTGGCCTATCTGCGCGACCGTCTCTCCGCGTGAACCTCAACCAGCTCAGTGCCCGCGGCGAGGCCCTCCTGTCGGCCCTCGGTCGCGAGTACTATCTCACCGGGGCCGGGCGCAAGGCCACGCCGGCGTTCGAGGCCATCTACGAGCAGTACGGAGATCTCCAGAGCGATGAGGCGCTCGCGTGCGCGCGGGCCGCCCGGGTGCCGGCGCTCGTCGAGTGGGTAGTGGACCTGCGGGTGGGCCGGGCCGTGGCGCCGTACGAGGAGCGGCAGCTCGTCTGGGAACGGCAGGCGCGGATCGCGGTGAGCGGCCGCGACATTCCTTATCTGCGGGCGGCGATCGAGCTGCAGAACTCACCCGACCGGGCGTGGCGGATGGCGCTCGACCGTGCGCGCGCGGCCGCGGGTGCCACGGAGCTCAACCGGTTGCGGCGCGACCGCTTCCTGCGCGAGCGGGAGACGGTCGCCGCCGCCGGGTTCGGGGCCGACTATCCCGCGGCGATCACGGCGGTCTCGGGCATCGATCTGGAGCAGTTGGCCGGGCAGGCCGACCGGCTGCTGGCGGACACCGCCGATCTCTATCGTGAGGCTCTCCGCCACCTGGTGCGCCGCCGCCTCGGGATCCCACCCGAGCAGCTGGTGCGGGCCGATACCGGCTGGGCGTTTCGGGCGGACGAGTTCGACACCGCGTTTCCGGGGGACAGGTTGCTCGGTACCGCCACGGCGCAGATGCGCGAGATGGGTCTGGATGCCTTCGTGGGGGGGCGCGTGCGGGTGGACGCGGAGGAGCGCGAGGGCAAGCAGCCCCGGGCCTTCTGCGTGCCGGTACGCGTCCCGGAGGAAGTGTATCTCGTATTGCGGCCCCACGGCGGCCATGCGGATTACCGCACCTTCTGGCACGAGCTCGGGCATGCGATGCACTTCGGGTCCGTCGACCACGACCGGCCATTCGTCGAGCGCTGGCTGGGAGACATGTCGGTCACCGAGGCCTTCGCCATGCTGTGGGACCATCTGACGCTCGAGGAGGGATGGCTGCGGCAGTTCACCGATCTGGGACGGGAGAGCGGGGCGGGCTCCCGGATCGCGCAGCTGCGCGTCGAGCTCGCCGTGTCCGAGTTGTATCTCCTGCGCCGCTACGCGGGGAAGTTGCGCTACGAGCTGGAGCTGCACCGGAGCGAGTACGACGCCGCGATGGGGGAGCGGTATGCCGACCAGCTGACCGCTGCCACCGGGTTCCGCTTTCTGGAGGAAGACCACTTGCGAGACGTGGACCCGGGCTTCTACGTGGCGCGCTACCTGCGCGCGTGGCAGCTGGAGGGCACGCTGGCGCAGATTCTGACGGAGCGGTTCGAGCGCGACTGGTATCGCAATCCCCGGGCCGGGGGGTTCGTCCAGGATCTGATGCGGCGCGGCCAGGCGGAGCCGGCGGACCGGCTCGCCGCCGAGTTTACGGCGGCGCCGCTCTCGTTCGACGCCTCGGTCGCGCGGCTGGCCGCCGTCCTGGCATAGGCCCCGCACTCGGAGGACCGCCGTGACGCACCGTCCGGAGCGCTTCTCGTCGCGCGCGATGATGCTGCTGGCCATGCTCGGCATGGCGGTGGGGACCGGCAACATTTGGCGGTTCCCGCGCATTGCGGCGCAGAACGGCGGCGGCGAATTCCTGGTGGCGTGGATTGCCTTTCTCTTCCTGTGGTCAATCCCGCTGATCCTCGTGGAGTTTGGCCTGGGGCGGAAGACCCGCTCGGGGCCGGTGCGCGCCTTCCTGCACGTCATGGGGCCGCGGTGGGCCTGGATGGGCGCGTGGGTCGCCTGGGTCGCAACGGCGATCATGTTCTACTACTCGGTGGTGGCGGGCTGGACGGTGCGCTACGTGATCGCGGCGGCCACCGGCGAGATTCCGGGTGCGGAGCCCGGCGCGTTCTGGGCGCACTACACGAGTTCGTGGTGGCCGGTGCTGACGCACGCCCTCGCCATCGGACTCGGCGTGGCCGTCATCAGCCGCGGCGTCCGCGCGATCGAGCGGGTCGCGCGCATTCTCATGCCCTCGCTGCTGGTGCTCGTCGTGCTGCTCGCCGTGCGCGCCATGACCCTGCCGGGTGCCGGGGACGGGTTGGCCTACCTGTTCGGCGTCGATTGGGGCGCGCTGGGCAACGCGAACATCTGGCTGCAGGCGCTGACGCAGAACGCGTGGGACACGGGAGCGGGCTGGGGGCTGGTGCTGGTGTATGCGGCGTACCTGCGCCAGTCGGAGGATACCGCGCTCAACGCCTTCATCGTGCCCGCGGCCAACAACACCATCTCGCTGCTGGCTGGCATCATGGTGCTGTGCACCGTGTTCTCGGTCGTGGCCGAGCTCGCGCCGTCGCTGGCGGCGAATCCCGACGCGCTCGCGGCCTACCCCGCGTTGCAGGAAGCCGTGGCCCGCGGCGACGCCGTCACGCCGGCGCTGCTCCAGGGGACGATCTTCAGCGCCGGCAACGAGGGGCTGACGTTCGTTTGGATGCCGCAACTGTTTGCCCGCATCCCGGCCGGACGGTTCTTCATGCTCCTGTTCTTCATCGCGCTGTTCTTCGCGGCGTTCACGAGCCTGATCGCGATGA
This sequence comes from Gemmatimonadales bacterium, assembly GCA_041580775.1. Taxonomy (GTDB): domain Bacteria; phylum Gemmatimonadota; class Gemmatimonadetes; order Gemmatimonadales; family GWC2-71-9; genus JAOTWJ01. The sequence goes on along the minus strand of JBFGDF010000034.1, from coordinate 14,221 downwards.
TCGAGTTGGCCACCCGTGTGCTCATCGATGCTGGGCTCGCGCGCGCGCGCGCGGTCAAGCTGGTCGGCGCCGGGGCGTTTCTCCTGGGGTTGCCGTCGGCCATCTCGCTCCAGGTGCTCGGCAACCAGGATTGGGTCTGGGGCGTCGGCCTCATGGTGTCCGGGCTCTTCTTCGCGATCGCGGTGATCACGCATGGCGTGCGGGGCTTCCGCCAGCAGCAAATCAATCATCCGGATTCCGACATTCGGGTGGGCGCGTGGTGGGAAGTGGTGATTGCGGTGCTCGTCCCGCTCGAAGCGGCGGTGTTGCTGGGATGGTGGCTGTGGCAGGCCCACGAGTGGGATCCCGCGGGCTGGCTGGCCCCACTCGGCAAGGAGACCGTGGGGACGATCCTGCTGCAGTGGGGTGTGGCGTTTGTCGTCCTGCTGGCGGCGAACCGGTGGCTCGCGCGCCGCTCGACCCCGGCGGCCCCGGACGGCGCCGAGCCGCCCGGTCCCGCGGGCTGATCCCGCGAGGCGCGCGGCCCGTCACGCCCGCCTTCCGACCGGCATCGTGGACTATCCCGAGTTCGAACGCCTCGTGGGTCGCCTGGCCCGCGACATTCCGGCGGAGTACCTGCGCGGCATCGCGGCGATCGAGGTCAGTCCCAAGACGCTCCCCCATCCCGTGCGCGCCGACGTGTATACGCTGGGGGAGTGCATTCCGGTTCACGGCGAGCTCGATGAGGTGATGTCGCGGGTCGTGCTGTATCACGGGTCGTTCCGGGCCCTGGCCCGCCACCGGCCCGACTTCGCGTGGCGCGAGGAGGCGTGGGAGACACTCACGCACGAGCTGCGCCACCACCTGGAATGGCGCGCCAACGCCGCGGCGCTCGAAGCGTACGACTGGGCGGCCGAACAGAACTTCGCCCGACACGACGGCCAGCCATTCGACCCGCTGTTTCACCTCTCGGGGGAGCGGGTGGACCGCGACGTGTATCGGGTGGACGACGACGTGTTTCTGGACCGGCTGGTGCGTCGCCGGCCGGCGCGGACCACGGTGCGCTGGCACGGGGAGGCCTATCAGCTGGCGGTGCCGGACCGACCGCTGCCGCTGTTCCTCACGCTGGCCGGGCTGCGCGAGCCGCCTCCGGGGGAGGTCGTGCTGGTGGTCCGCCGCAAGGGCCGCGTGTGGGACCTGCTACGGCGCCCGAGCGAGCCCGGCATCGCCCAAGCGACGGTCCGCCCCGTCGCCGACTGAGGGCTGCTTGCCGCGGCGCCCGCCGGGGCGCACCTTCCCCCAGATCCGAGTGCGGGGTCGATGCGCCACTTCTCCTGGGGTCTGTGCGGCGTCATGCCGCTTGCGCTCGCCGGCGCGGCGTCGGTGGCGGCGGGTCAAGAGGTGCGTGGGGCCGTGGTCGACTCCCTGGCCGAGCAGCCGCTCGCCGGGGTGCGGGTGGAGCTCGAGCGCGCAGGCACGCGCCGCGTCGTGGTCACCGGAGTGGACGGGACCTTCGTTTTCTGGCGCGTTGCACCCGGCGTGTATCGGCTCCGGCTGACCCGTGTCGGCTACGCTCCGGCGATGCGCGAGGCCATCCGGCCCGACGCCCCCGGGCGTCTCTGGATCCGATTGGCCGCCCTTGGCGCCCCGCTCGATCCCGTCGTCGTCTCAGCCTCCCGCAGCGAAGAGACGGTGCTCCAGGCGCCCGCCGCGGTGTCGGTGATCGACCGTCGCGAGCTGGAGGACGCGCCGACGCTGACGCCCCTGGAGCACGTCGCGCAGGTCCCGGGCATCGACGCCGCCCGCAAGGGGCTGCTGCAGCAGACGTTCAGTGTGCGGGGGCCCAACAGCGTCAACTCGGGCGAATTGCTGCTCCTGCACGACCATCGCTACGCCGCCGTGCCGTCGATCGCCTTCAACGTGCCGTATCTCGTCCCGGTGGTGGGGGAGGACGTGCAGCGGATCGAAGTGATCCGCGGACCGGCGGCCGCGCTCTATGGACCGGGGGCGCCGCGCGGGGTGGTGCATCTGCTCACGCGCTCGCCGCTCGATGCCCGAGGCGGATCGGCCACCCTCACCGGGGGGACCCGGGCGACGTTCGGTGCGAGCCTGCGCTACGCCGTCCCGCTCGCGCATCAGCTTGGCATCAAGGTCTCCGGGGAGGTCCTGCGGGGGGACGACTGGAGCTTCGCCGATAGCGCCGAGCAGGCGTTCCGGGCGGCCGCCCTCGCGGCCGGGGCCGATCCGGATACGCTGCGCATTGGGCGACGGGACTCGACCGTGGCGCGCGCCGCGGGGGATGTCCGCCTGGATTGGCGGCCCAGCCCACAGACGGAAGTGGTCGTCGCCGGTGGCGTCGCCCAGGCCATCCGGGCCGTCGATCTCACGCCGGCCGTGGGCGCCGTGCAAGGACGCGACTGGCGTTACGCCTACGGTCAGGTGCGGGCGCGCCGCGGCCGCCTCTCGATCAACACGCTGTACGACTGGAGCGATGCCGGCGGCACGTACATCCTCCGCAACGGCAATGGGCTGGTGGACGACTCGCGCGTTTTCGTGGCGCAGGTCCAGCACGGCGCCGCGCTCGGGCCGGTCGATCTGCTGTACGGCGTCGACGGCCGGTGGACCGACCCGCGGACCGGCGGGACGATTCACGGCCGGAACGAAGACGACGACCTGGTGACCGAACTCGGCGGGTATCTCTACGCGACGGCGGCCGTCTCGCCGCGGCTCGAACTCATCGGCGCCCTGCGGGTGGATCACCACGATCGCCTGCGCGACGTCGTGCTGTCACCGCGGGTCGGGCTCGTCACGCGTCTCGGTGCGACGCATGCCGTGCGGCTCACGTACAACCGGGCGTTTACCTCGCCCGACGCGAACGACCTGTTTCTCGACATCGCGGTGGGCCAGATCCCCATCGTCCCGGGCATTGGGTACACCGTGCGGGGCGTGGGGGTGCCGAAGGACGGGTTCACGTTCCGGCGCGACTGCGACAGCCGGCTGTGCATGCGGAGCCCGTTCAACCTCGCTCAGCCGGGTGCGTACCTCCCCGCCGACGCCACCCTCCTGTGGCCGGCCGTGGTGCTCGCGGCGCAGCAGCTCGGCGTCGACCTGTCGGGGGTGCCGACGCCGACCGCGCAGGACATCGCCACGCGGCTCGCCGTGCTCGATATCGCCACGGGGAGCTTCACACCCGTCGACGCTGCGGACGTGACGGATCTCGCGGGCGAGGGGCGGACCATCACCAACGTGGTCGAGCTCGGCTACCGCGCCGTTCTGGCGGGTCGACTTGGACTCGACGTGGACCTCTGGGTGAATCGCGTGTCCGATCTCGGCGGACCGCTGACCGTGGCGACCCCCAGCGCGTTCTTCGATCGGGAGACCCTGGAGGGCTATCTGGCCCGGTATGTCCCGGCGGCGGAAGCCGCGGTGCTCGCCGACACGCTGAGCCTCATCCCCGCCGGCACGATCTCGCCGGTGGAAGCCGGCTATCCGTACGACCTCCTCGTCGTGACCCGCCGGGGCGGCGCCTATACGCTGTGGGGGGCCGACGTGGCGGCGACCATCGGCCTCACCCGAGGCCTCGACGCGTCCGTGGCCTTCTCGTGGACCAGCGCCGACACGGTGCCCGACGTGCGGGAGGTGGGGACGGTGTACTTCAACGCGCCCCGCACCAAGGCCGCGTTCGGCCTCACGTATCGTGCGCCGATCGGCCTCACCGCGGCCGCGCGCGGTCGCGTGGTGGCGGCGTTTCCCGTGAGTTCGGGGGTGTATGCGGGACGCATCGCCGCCTACACGGTGCTCGATGTCACGGTCGGCGTCGCGGTGCCGGGCTGGCGGGCGGCGACGCTGCAGCTGACCGCCCAGAACCTGCTCGACCGGCGCCACCAGGAGATGGTCGGGGCCCCCGCCCTCGGGCGCGTCGTCCTGGGTCGGGTGCGGGCGACGTTCTGAGCCGCGGCTGGGTGCCGGTCGCGCCGGGCGGTTACCTTTCAGCGTCACCGACCGACGATGGACCAAGGAGTCATGCACCATGCTGCACGAGATGACGACTTCACTCGCGGGCGACGACGTGCTGCGCCGCGCCAAGGACTTCTTCCTGGAGCGCGTGCCGCACTTTGGTGCGTTTCTCGAGGACGACGGGGACACGTGGGCGACGTTCCGGGGGCAAGGTGGGGAGGAGATCGCGCTCGCGGTCTTTCCGGCCGAGCGTGGCACGCGCGTGCGCGCGTCCTCGCTCCTCTTCAACCAGACCATTGATCGGTTCTTCTCGACCCTGCCCGCGGTGGAGGAGGAGGCGGCATGAGCGTCGTGGCGGCGCTGCGTCTGCGCGTGACCGTGACCGACACGTGGGACACGGTCGCGCTGGACGTCGCCCCCACCCGGTCGCTGGCGGACGTCAAGCGGGAAGCTCTGCTGCAGGCCACCGATCGTCCGGTCGACCCGGCCGAGTACCTCGTCAAGTTCCGCGGCGGCCTCGTGCTCGATGAGCGGGCGACCGTGGCGGACCTCGGGCTGCCCGATGGTGCCGCCCTCATCGTTCTCCCCGCCCGCCGGCACCCCGTCCGCTAGGCCGCCCCGCCGGCCGGGGCGGGTGATGACGGTGCTCGCGGTCGGGTTCCTGCTGCTCGACGGCCTGCTGCTGGGCCTCGCGGGCCTGTGGGGTGAGCGCCTGGACCTGCTCCTCTGGGCGCTGGGGTTCGGCCTCGCGGCGGCCGGCGTGCTGTGGCTGCGCCGTCGCTACCTCCAGCGCCTGGCCGAGGTGGAGCGGGCCCGGGAGGCCTTGCGCCGGGAATTGCGCGCGGTCGTGCCGCCCAGCCGCCGGTCGCGATGAGTCCGGGCGCGATTCACGTCTACCACCATCCGTGCACGCTCGAACACGATCCGGGCGCAGCACATCCGGAAGCGCCGGCCCGCGTGCGCGTTCTGCTCGCCGCGCTCCGGGAGACCCCGCGCTGCGTGCTCATCGAGGCGCCGGCAGCGTCGCGTCCGTGGCTCGAACGGGTTCATCCCAGCCACTACCTGGACCGGCTCGCCGAAGTGGCCGCCGCCGGTGGCGGCCGGCTCGATGCCGACACGGTGATGAGCGCGCGGAGCTTCACGGCCGCGTGCCACGCCGCGGGCGCGGCGGTGGCCGCCGCGCGTGCGGCCCTCGAGGGGACCCCCGCCTTTGCCGCGGTGCGCCCGCCGGGACACCACGCCCTCGGCGAGCGCGCGATGGGCTTCTGCCTCGTCAACAACGTCGTGGTGGCGGCGCGGTGGGCGCTCGAGGAGCGCGGCCTCCTGCGCGTGCTGATCGTGGACTGGGATGTCCACCACGGCAACGGGACGCAGGCTCTCGTCGAGCAGGACCCCCGGATCCGCTACGTGTCGCTGCATCAATGGCCGCTGTATCCGGGGACCGGACGGGCCGAGGAGCGCGGCGTCGGGAACGTGTTCAACGTGCCGCGACCCTCCGGCCGGCCGCCGGCCGAGTACGTGGACGCGCTCGACCAGGCGGTGCATGCGGCGACCGACGGCTGGGCGCCGGAGCTGCTCCTGCTGTCCGCCGGCTTCGACGCGATGGCCGGTGATCCACTCGCGGGGTTCACGCTCGAGCCCGAGGACTATGCGACTTGGGTGACCCGTTGGCGCGCGCTGGGCGCGCCGATCGCCTCGGTGCTGGAGGGCGGGTACGTCCCCACCCGCCTTGCCCAGGGCGCCGCCGCCCACCTGGCGGCGTTGTGACCGACACCCGTGGCGGGCGTCGGCTCCCCACCGACGCGCTCGTGACGATCCTGCAGCCGTGGGCCGAGATCGCCGAACCGCTGCATCGGCGTCTGGTGCACGTGCTCGATCCGTCGCCCGAGTGGGACACCCTGTGGGTGGGTGCCGGGGCTGCCCGCTCGGCCCTGTGGTGGGCAAAACGGGTGGGCGGCCACGTCGCGGCGCTCGACCCGCGCCCGGCCGCGGTCGAATGGGCGGAGCGGGCCGCGCGCACCTCCGGACTCTCGCGCCGGGTCACGCTGCAGTCGGGGTGGGCGGACGATCTCCCGCACGAAACCGACGTGTTCGACCTGATCGTGCTGTCGCTGCTGCTTCAGCCCCGCGTGGACGGGGAGGAAGCGATGCGCCAGGCGGCGCGCGTGGTCCGCCCCCGGCGGCCGGTGGCGGTGTTAGTGCCGACCTGGTCGGGGACGCCCCCCGAAGGTCCGGCGGCGGAGCTCGCGCGGCTCGGGTTCCGCCCCCGGTTTCTCGTGGAGTGGAAGGCCGCCATGCGGGAGGCGGGGTTCGTGGAGCTCACGGCGGAGAAGATCGCGCCGGACGGCCACTGGCTGGCGTCCGGCTGGGTCGGCGTCCTGTTCCGGGCCTGGCGGGCCGCCGGCGTCCGCGGAGTCTCGGGGATGCTCGCGCGCGAGATCCGCACGCTGCGCGCGCTCGTCCGCTCCCGCGCCCTGGGCGCCTCGCTGATCACGGGGATGCGGTGGATCGACGCGTAGGCCCGCCGGGGTGCCGCGTCGCGCTGCCACTCCCGGCGCCGCAGCCGTACTGGTACACGTTCTCCGAGAGCCTCGCCGACCGGATTCGTCCCGGCGCCCGCGTCGTCGTGCCCGTGCGCGGGCGCGAATTGGTCGGGGTCGTCACCGAGCTGGGGGAGCCACGCGCCGACGGCGTCAAGGCGGTACTGCTCGCGCCGGACCCCACGCCGCTGGTTCCCCTCCCCCTGCTCGATCTCGGCCGATGGATGAGCCGCTACTACGCCACGCCCGTGGGCCTGTGTCTGCGCGCCATGCTGCCCGGTCCGTTGTGGGGGGAGTCCCGGCTCGTCGCCGAGGTGGGGGACGCGACCGCGGTGCCGGGGGGGGCGAGCCGCGAAGTGCTCGCCGCCCTCGAGCGGCTGGGCGGACGCGCCACGGCGCGTCGCCTGACACGCACGCTCGGACGTCCGGTGTGGGAGGCGCTGCAGCGGCTGGCGCGGGTCGGGGCGGTCCGGCTCGAGACCGAGGCGCCTCATGTGGGTCCGGCCGCGGGCCGGGAGCGCGTGCTCGTCCTGGTGCGGGCGCTGCCCTCGCTGCTCGAACGGGACCGGACGTTCGGGCGTGCTGTGCGCCAGCGCGCGGCCTACGATGCCGTCGACGCCGCGGGGGGCGAAGCGCCCTGGACCCACCTGGTCCGGCAGCTCGGGTTCTCGACGGCCGTGTTGAAGGGGCTCGTGGAGCGAAATCTCGCGCGGATCGACGAGCGGGAGCGGCTGCGGGATCCGTTTGCGGACGTCGCGTCCGCGCCGCCGACCACCCCCAGCGCGCCGCAGGCCGCCGCCGTCGGGACCGTGGGTGACCTCGCGCCGGGGGGCGCCGCCCTGCTGTTCGGCGTGACCGGCAGCGGCAAGACGCTCACCTATCTGGAAGCAGTGCGGCGCGCCGTCGCCGGGGGTGGCGGGGCCATCGTGCTGGTTCCCGAAATCGCCCTCACCCCGCAGACCATCGCGCGGGTGCGGGGCGTGTTCGGCGGGGAGGTCGCCGTCCTCCACAGCGCGCTCTCCGACGCGGAGCGCGCCGACGCGTGGCGGGCCGTGGCTTCGGGCCGTCGCCGGATCGTCGTGGGCGCCCGGTCCGCGGTGTTCGCACCGCTCGCCGACCTCGCCATGCTCGTGGTGGACGAGGAACACGATCCGAGCTACAAGAACGGGGAGGCCCCGCGGTATCACGCGCGACATGTGGCGCTCACGCGCGCCCGCCTGCAGCAGGCCCGCGTGATCCTCGCGAGCGCCACGCCCGCGCTGGAGACGTGGGGTCAGCGGGCCCGGATGGTCGTGGTGCACCTCCCGGACCGGGTCGGCGCCGGTCGCCTGCCACCGGTCCGGCTGGTGGACCTGACCAGTGCGCCCCGGGTGCGGGCGGCGGGTGCGGTGCCCTGGAGTACGGCGCTGGATGAGGCGCTCGAGGTGCGCCTGGCTGCGGGCGAGCAGGTGCTGCTGCTGCTCAATCGGCGCGGACTGGCGCACTACCTCCAGTGCGTCGCGTGCGGGTTCGTGTGGGAGTGCCCCCACTGCAGCATCGCGCTCACGGTCCATCGCACGCCCGCGCGCCTGCGGTGTCACTACTGCGGACACGAGGCAGCGGTGCCCACCGCGTGCGGGCGGTGCGCCGCCGCCGCGCAGCGGCGCCGGGGCGTGGGCACCCAGGAGCTCGAACGCTGGCTCGCGCTGCGCTATCCCGCCGCCCGGCTCGCGCGCATGGACGCCGATACGACGGGCGCGCGGTGGTCGCACACGCGCATCCTGGATGCCGTGGGGCGGGGGGACGTCGACGTCCTGTTCGGCACCCAGATGATCGCCAAGGGGCTGGACTTCCCTAACGTCACCCTGGTGGGCGTGGTGGATGCCGATACGGGGCTGCACCTGCCCGACTTCCGCGCGGCTGAGCGGACCTTCCAGCTGATCGCGCAGGTCGCCGGACGGGCCGGTCGCGGCCCGCGCGGTGGGGAAGTGCTGGTGCAAACGCGCAGCCCGGGCCACTACGCGCTGCAGGCGGCCGCGCGGCATGACTACGAAGCGTTCGCCGCCCGGGAACTGGGGGCGCGCGAAGTGCCGGCGTACCCCCCCCACGTCGGCGTGGCGAACGTCGTCCTGAGCGGGCCGCGCGAGGCGCTGGTCGCCGAGGCGGCCGTCGAGGTCGCGGAGTGGTTGCGGGGCGTCATCGCGGCGCGGGCCTCCGGCGTGGAGCTCGTGGGCCCCGCACCTGCGCCGCTGGCGCGCCTCAAGGGGCGCTGGCGCTGGCATCTGCTGCTGCGGGCCCGGCGTCGGGCGCTCCTCGGCGCCGTCGTGCGCTACGCGGCCCGCCGTGCTCCGCACGCGGGCGCGGGGCCCGTGCGGCTGGTGGTGGACCGTGATCCGGTCTCGCTCCTCTAGTCGGGTTGAAACACCCACACCGGCCCGGTATCTTGCTCCGCCGTGACAACCCTCCGGACCGACGTGGCCGCGGCGAGCGACCGCACGACCGGGGACCCAGGTCTCGGTCCGGGCTGGCGCCGCGTCGCCGAGGCCCTGGCCCAGACGGTCCCGGTCAGCGAGATCGAGCGCATCTGGTTGTTCGCCCCCGTGCGCCAGGACGAGCACGAGTGGGGCACGGCGGTTATCACGCGCCGCGTCCGGGAAGGACGCGTGCGGGTCTACACCGGACGCTACGGCGTGGCCGTGCGCGGGCGGGAGCGGGGCCAGGGGCCGGTGGCCGTGGAGGACGTGGGCGAGACGCCGGACGCGGTGCTGCCGGACGTGCTGCGGGGAGTACAACAGCGCGCCGGCGAGGCCGAGCCCCCGGTGGAGATCGCGCCGGCGCGATGGTACGCACGCGACGAGAATGACGAGTCCACCCCCCCGGGCTGACGGCGAGTTCCTGCTGGATGCCTTCCGGCGGTATCTGCGGGATCACAGCCTTCCGGTGACGCACCAGCGGGAAGTGGTGGCGGCCGCCGTGTTCTTCGCGGATCGGCACGTCTCCGTGGGGGAGCTCGAGCGGGCGCTGGCGGCGCAAGGCGACCACGTCGGCACGGCTACCGTATACCGGACGCTCGAATTGCTGACGCGGGCGGGACTCATTCAGGAGCACGATTTCGGCGAGGGCTTCAAGCGCTACGAACCCCTCGCCGCCCGCGGGCACCACGAGCACCTCATTTGCCTGCGGTGCGGACGCGTGGACGAGTTCGCGAGCGAACGGTTCGAACGCATGAGTCAGCTTGTCGCCGAGGAACACGGGTTCCGGCACCACCATCACCGCTGGGAGATTTACGGCCAGTGCCGCGACTGCCAGCGACGCGACGCGGCTTCCCTGCAGACGCCCACCTTCGACCGTGAGGGGTCACGCCGGTGATCGATTCCAAGAGCTTCGTCCCGACCAGGGCGTTCCTGACCAAGGGCGTCGGCCGACACAAGGAGAAGCTGACGAGCTTCGAGATGGCGCTGCGCGAAGCGCACGTGGCCCAGTACAACCTGGTGCGCGTGAGCTCGATCTTCCCGCCGAATTGTCAACTGGTCTCCCGGGAGGAGGGGGTGAAGAGCCTCATGCCGGGGCAGGTGGTGTTCGCCGTCGTGGCCGAGGCCCAGACCAACGAGCCCTCGCGCCTCGCCGCGGCATCGATCGGCTTGGCGATTCCGGCGGATCCATCGCACCACGGGTACATCTCCGAGCATCACGCCTTCGGGCAGCGCCAGCAGTCGGCGGGCGAGTACGCCGAGGATCTCGCCGCCAGCATGCTCGCCACGGTGCTTGGCGTGCCGTTCGACCCGGAACAGGCCTGGGACCAGCGCAAGGAACAGTGGCTCCTCTCGGGCGACATCGTGCGCACCATGAACATCAGCTCGACCGCGGAGGCCCAGGACGACGGTCGCTGGGTCACGGCGCTCAGCGCGCTGATCTTCTGCGGCTGACCCCGGCGCACGCCATGAACGAATTCCGCGTGGGAGGGTCCACCGATCCAATGGCCGGGCTGGGACCCCTACCGTGGGGACCACCGGAGAACTTCCTCGGACTCCCGGCGGAGCACGCGGCCTTCGGGACCGCGGGCGTGGTGATTCTGCCGGTACCCTACGAGGCGACGGTGTCGTACATGGGCGGCACGCGCTTCGGCCCGCGTGCCCTCCTGCACGCGTCACGCTTCGTCGAGCTGTTCGACCACGAGTTGGATGCCGAACCGTACACGGTGGGCGTGCATACGCTGCCGCCCCTGGTGCTCTCCGGCGCCGGTCCCGAGACCGCGCTGGCCGAGTTGCGCGCGGCCATGGATGGGCTGGTGGGGACGGAGAAGTTCGTCATCCTGCTCGGGGGCGAACACAGCGTGTCCGGGCCGCCCATCCTGGCGCATGCGGACGCGCTCGGGGCCGAACGCCTCACCGTGCTCCAGCTCGACGCCCATGCCGATCTGCGCACCGAATACGAAGGGACGCCGTACTCGCACGCGTGCGTGATGCACCGCGTCCACGAGCGGGTCGATCTCGTCCAGGTGGGGATCCGCTCGCTCACGGCGGACGAGCGGGCGCTGCAGCGGCAGCGCCGGATGACGGTGGTCTTTGGCCACGAGCTGGTGACTTCGGACTGGATCGACCGGGTCGTCGCCGCCCTCGGGCCGAACGTCTATCTCACGATCGACGTGGACTACTTCGATCCCGCGCTGATGCCGGCCACGGGCACGCCCGAGCCGGACGGGGGGACGTGGGGCCCGACGATCCGGTTGCTCGACCGCGTCTTCCGGGAGCGTCGTGTCGTCGGAGCCGACGTCGTGGAGCTCGCCCCGCTGCCCGGCATCGTCGCACCGGATGTTCTGGCGGCGAAGCTCGTCTACAAGCTCATCGCGTTTCACGCGCGCGCCCGCGCGGCCCGCTAGGGAACCCGCACCCGATCGGCGGGGTTGCTCCGGTGTCACGATGACCGAATCCGTCGGCCTGCCGCTCGCTTTCTTCGCCGGGGTGCTGAGTTTCCTGTCGCCCTGCGTGCTGCCGCTCATTCCCAGCTACGTCTCGTTCATCACGGGGCTGTCCCTCGAGGATGCGGGCACGCGCCGCTGGGTCGCGCTCACGCACGCGAGCATGTTCGTGCTCGGCTTCACGGTGATCTTCGTGCTGCTCGGCGCCTCCGCGACGGCCCTCGGGACCCTGCTCAACTACCATCGGGTCTGGCTCGAGCGCCTCGGCGGCGCGCTGATCGTGGTGTTCGGGCTCTACCTGCTCGGCGCGTTTCAGTGGGGCGTGCTGGCGCGGGAGCGCCGCTTCCACGTCCAGGACAAGCCTGTGGGATACCTGGGCAGCGCCCTCGTGGGGCTGGCCTTCGGGGCCGGCTGGAGTCCGTGCATCGGCCCGATTCTGGGCGCCGTCCTCACCTACACGAGTGCGACGGCCACGCTGGGGCAGGGGATCGACCTGCTGCTCGCCTACTCGCTGGGGCTGGGCCTCCCGTTCCTGATCGCCGCGCTGGCGATCGAGCGCTTCCTGGGGTGGTTCCAGCGCTACCGCCGCGTCATGCCCGTCGTCACGAAGGCCGCCGGCGTCGTGCTGGTGCTCGTGGGCGTGCTCCTGGCCACCGGGTACTTCACGCTGTTGGCGAGCTGGCTGCAGGGCCTGACCCCGGAGTTCCTCCGTTCGCGCTTGTGACGGAGATCACACTTCGCGCGACCGCTTGCGTGCGCGGGGGGATCCCAGTGAGACTTCAGGGTTAGATTCCGTAGCGACGATCTCCCCCTGGAGGGTTACATGATAGCCGCACGTCTCACGACCCTGACCGCCGGCGCGGTGCTGCTGTTCGCCGCGTGTGGGGGCGAACAGCCCCCCGCCGACGAGACGGTGCGCGATCTGAGTCTCGCGCCCGCCGAGTCGGTGGCCACGCTGCGCGACGCGCCCCCGGCGTCGGCCGCGCAGCCGCAGCCACGGACCCAGACCCCCACGGCCCGGCCGCAGCAGAGCACTCCGCGCACGGTGGCCCCGACCGCGGCGCCGGCGGGACCCACCAGCACGGCGCTGTCCCTACGAGAGGGCACCCTGCTGATGCTCGCGGCCGCCGATACGCTGACGTCGCGGCACAACAAGAAGGGCGAGACGGTGGTCGCGACGGCGGCCGCCAACATCACGGATGAGCGTGGCCGCGTGGTCATCCCGGCCGGCGCCGTGTTCACCGGGGTCCTCTCCGACATCGCCCCGGCCGAGAGCCCCGGCGGGGAGGGGCGGATGGTGCTCACGTTCAATCGCGTGGAGTTCGGTGGGAACGCCTATGCGGTGGCCGCCCGCACCGACAGCATCGGCACGTACATGAAGGGCCGCGGCGTGACGGCGGGTGACGCCGCCAAGGTCGGGGCCGGGACCGTGATCGGTGCCGTCGCCGGCCGCGTGATCGGCGGCAACAAGACTGGCACGATCGTCGGTGCCGCCGCCGGGACGGCGGCGGGCGTTGGCATCGCGGCCGCCACGCGCGACATCGACATCATCCTCGCGGCCGGCGCGCCGATCCGGTTGGTGCTGACGGCCCCGTTGGCGGTGCAGTAGACGCCAGGGCGTAGGAACGGAAGGACGGAAGGACGGATGGAACCCACCTTCCGTCCTTCCGTCTTCCTGTCAGTATCCCGCCGCGCCCCCGTGCATGCGCGGGTCCGGTACGCCCAGCCAGCCCCGCTCGGTCCGCAGGATGGCCGCCACCTCGCCGCTGTAGCCCCGCCGCTCGGCGAGCGCATGCCCCATCCCGGTCAGCTGGCGCACCGTCCCTGCCCGGAGGCCGCGGCGCTCCCACCGTAGCGTATCCGGCAGATGCTGATGATGCACGCGCGGTGCCGCGACCGCCTGCGGCAGGGTCATCCCATAATCGATCACGTTCGAAATCACCTGCGCCACCGTCGTGATGATGGTGGGCCCTCCCGGACTTCCCAATAGCAGGAAAAGCCGCCCCTCGGGGTCGAGCACGACGGTCGGCGCCATGGCCGAGAGCATCCGTTTGCCGGGCCGAATCGCGTTCGCCTCGCCCTGGACGAGCCCGAACTGGTTCGGCTGGCCGGGGGCGGCCGTGAAATCGTCCATCTCGTTGTTGAGCAGAAAGCCCGCGCCCGCCACCGTGACGCCGCTGCCGAAGCCCGAATTGATCGTCGTCGTGACGCTCGCGGCCATGCCCTCGGCGTCCACCACCGCGTAGTGGGTCGTATGCATGCCCTCGACCCGCCCGGGGCCGACCTGGACGGAGGGCGTGGCGCGGCCGGGCACGATGTCCGCCCGTCGGGCGTCGGCATAGGGCTGCGACACGAGGGCGGGCACCGGCATCGTCACGAACGCCGGGTCGCCGAGGTAGTGGTTCCGGTCGGCGAACGCGCGGCGCATGACCTCGGTGAGCAGGTGGACGTGAGCGGCGGTTCCGAAAGGGGGCAGCGGTCCGGGTCCCTCGAGCATGTTGAGAATCTCCGCCAGCGTCACCCCACCGGAGCTCGACGGTGGCATCGACAGCACCGTGTAGTCCCGGTAGGTGAACCGCACCGGCTCACGCCAGTGCGCCTGATACTGCGCGAGGTCTCCCCGCGTGATCAGCCCGCCACCCCGCGCCATCTCGGCGACGATGAGGTCGGCGATGAAGCCCGCGTAGAACACGCGAGCCCCGCTGTCGGCGATGGCCTGGAGCGTCCGCGCGAGGTCGGGCTGCACGAACCGCACGCCGGCGGCGGGCGGTTCCCCCCCCGGCAGGAACTGCTGGGCCGACGCCGGGAACCGGGCCAGGCGCTCGGCCGCCGCCCGCAGGCCGTCGGT
>JBFGDF010000033.1:0-22882 GCA_041580775.1 Gemmatimonadales bacterium | reverse complement strand
CTGTGCCGGCCGCGGCACCTGGCCACGAGCCCGGTGCTGCGCGGCTTCTACCTGACCGGCGTCCGGGCCGTCGTCGTGACGGACCGGGCCGCGGACGATCCCGCACCGGCCCGCGCCGCGCCCCGCGCGCGCCGCGCGACGTCGGTATTCGGCGAGCGGGCACTCGAAGCACCGGCGCCGGCGCCGTCCGGCACGACGCGCCGCGTGCCCGAGTGGGTGTTCCTCGGCCGCATGTTCCGGGATGTGGTGCTCAAGGACCGCGCCGCGGCCGCGGTGGCGCAACGCGGTGCGGGCGTCGGGCTGATCCGGCGGGTGCTGTTGGCGGCGGCGGTCGTGTTCGGGGTGATTCTCTCATTGGGCCTGATCACCTCCTATGTCGCCAACGGTCGGCTGGAGCGGCGGGTCTTTGCCGCGATGAATGCGTTGCCCTCGGCGGCCATTGCCGACCCGGGGCTCGCGGACGTACAGACCCTGCGGCAGCTCGATACCGTGCGGCTGCAACTGCAGCAGCTCGCGCGGTACCGCGATGAGGGCCGGCCCATGCGCCTCGGGTGGGGACTGTACACGGGGACGGCGCTCTTCGACGCCGCCCGCCCGATGTATCTGGACCGATTCGAGCGGCTGCTGCTGCTCCCGGCGCGGGCGGCCCTGCTGCGGTCGCTCCGCACGCTCCCCGACGGACCGGCCGAGGCCGGCGACTACGGACGCACCTACGATCTTCTGCGCGCGTATCTGATGGTCTCGAACCGGACCGATCGGATGGACGCAGAACTGCTCGTGCCGGTGCTCCTCGAGCGCTGGCTCGACGGACGCCAGGTGGACGCAGAGCGCGCGGAGTTGGCCCGCGCGCAGTTCACTTTCTATGCGGGCGGGCTCTGCCGGGACGGGTCCTGCGCCACCGAGGCCGATGGCCCGCTCGTGACTCGGACGCGCGACCTCCTGCGGCGCTACGCCGGACCTGAGCGGATCTACCGCCTCATGGTCGCGCGCGCCGGCACCGGGGCGGAGCCGGTGGCGCTCGCCCGCCGATTCCCCGCGGCGGCGAGTGTCGTCACCGACCCCTACGAGGTGCCGGCGGCATTCACGCAGGCCGGCTGGGGCGCCATGCAGCAGGCGATCGCCAACGTGGATGATTTCCTGCGGGCGGAGGATTGGGTGGTGGGGGAGAGCGCGCCGTTGCAGCTCGATCGCGCGGGCCTGACGGACCAGCTGCGCACCCTGTACGTGCAGGACTACGTGCGGCACTGGACCGCGTTCCTCACGTCGGCGTCGGTGGCCGAGTTCCGCGGGCTGTCGGATGCCGCGCGCAAGCTGCGCCAGCTGAGCGGCAACGAATCGCCGCTGCTGCAGCTGTTCGCGCTGGCGTCGGCCAACACGGGCGCGGATTCGGCCACGGTCGGCCGGACCTTTCGTGCGTTGCACCAAGTGGTGCCGCCGGGTACCGGCGACACGTATATCGGCGAATCCAATCAGGGGTACATGAACGCGCTGATCGGACTGGGCAACCTGGTGGAGCAGGCGGCGGGCGCCTCCCCCGGCGAGGCGGAGGGGCTCAGCGATCAGACGCTGCAGGCGGCCCGTACCGCCAAGGATGCCGTGCGCCAACTGGCGCTGGCGTTTCCGCCCGAGGGCGAGGCCGGCACCGTCAGTACGGCGGTCCAGCGGCTGATGGAGGCGCCGATCACGCGCATCGAGGGCATGGTGGGACGCCTCCCCACCACGGCGATCAACAGCCGCGGGGCGGCGTTCTGCGGGCCCTTCCGTCAGCTCACCAGCAAGTATCCCTTCAGTCCGAACGCGTCGGCGGAGGCTCCGTACGACGAGGTCGCCGGGCTGCTGCAGCCTGGCACGGGTCGGCTCTGGGCGTTCTACGATGAGTATCTGCAGGGCTCGCTCGCGTTGCAGGGCTCGCGCTACGCGCCGCGGGTGGGCGCCTCGATGCCGCTGACGCGCGAGTTCGTGGACTTCTTCAACCAGGCGGCCGCGATCTCACGCGCGTTGTGGCCCGCCGGCGACACGGCCCGCGTGGATTTCGTGTTCAAGCCCCAGCTGTCCGACGCCGTGCCCATGGCCACGCTGAGCGTCGACGGGTACACCGGCCGTTGGACGCGGACCGTCACGGCGCAGCGCCCGTTTTCCTGGGTCGGACCCCGAGCGAATGACGTCCAATTGACGGCCCAGGTACGGGGCCGCGAAGTGACCCTGCGGTATCGGGGCACCTGGGGCCTGTTCAAGCTGTTCCAGCAGGCGGAGTGGCGCTCGAGTGGCGCGGGCGGCGTGGCCCGGTGGCAGCTCGACGCTCAGGGCGAGCCCGTCACGTTGGAGGCCGAGGTCGTGTTGGCCGGGGCGCCGGTGTTGCAACGCGGATTCTTCGCCGGACTCAGTTGCGTGAGCCGCGTGGCGCGGTAACTATTTGCGGTGAAACTCCTTTTCAACGCTCGACGCGGGTGAACGATGCGCATGCGATTTCCAATGGCGGTGCTGGGGATGGTGGTCGCGGTGGGGGTGGGGTGTGGACGTGGCGGTGGGCGACTGCCGGCCCCGCTGGCGCCGGTGCTGTCGAGTGCACGGCTCTACTACGATGACGGCCCGGCGTACACCGACTCCGTCCGTCTGGTGGTGAGCGACGTCACCACGTGGCAGCAGGTGTGGCGCCAGGCCACGTCGACCCAGGGCGCACCACCGCCGCTCCCCCAGGTGGACTTCGACCGCGAGATGGTGCTGGTCGTGGGGGCCGGGCAGATGCATCCCGGTGATCAGATCCATGTCGACAGCGTCGGCGTGCGCCAGGACGTGTACGTCGTGATCGTGCGCACGATTACCGCCTGCCGCCAGTTCCCGGCGGCGGCCTACCCACTCGAAATCGTCCGGGTGGCGCGCAGTGAGCGGCAGGTGACCTGGTCGGAGCGGCGCGATCGCGCGGCGGATTGCCGCTAGCGTGACGAGGTCCCGCCGTCGGCGGACGCGTGGCTGAGCCCCCGCAGCAGACGGGCGGTACACGGCTCGACCTGCCGGCGCTCGGCGGCGGCCCGCGGGGACTGCGCGACGATCTGCTCGACGCGGTCCGCGACACGGCGGGAGCCGGGTTCGAGGTCTTTGGCGAGATCGCGCGCGATGCGGACGGCGCGGTCCTGTATCTGGCCCGGGACCTCACCCACGCCTCCCTGGTGGCGCTGCGGGCCGCACCCGCCGGTCCACCCGACGAGTACCTGCTCGATGTGGCGCGCCACCTCGACGCGTCGTTGCCTTCGCCCGACGGGGCGTGCGCGCGGTGTGGGGCCCCGTTCACCGACTGGGCCCGCTTCTGCGGGCGCTGTGGCGCCAAGGTGTGGGGCGATGCCGGCAGTGACGTCACGCGGTCGCGGGAGGAGCTGGCAAACGCCGTACAGGAGGCGGCGCGCGGCCGGTACGAGATCCTCGGCGAAATGGGACGGGCGGACGGGGCCGGTGTCGTCTATTTCGCGCGGGACCTAGCGAGCGGGCGGATCGAGGCGCTTCGCGTCCAGCAGGAAGCCGACCAGCAGTATTCCGCCGGCAAGACCAACGTGCTGCGCCGCCTGTCGGTCTCGCTCACCCCGCCGCGGAAGCCCTGACCGCCGGTCCGCCGCGATCTAGAACCGCCACCGCAGGCCCACGCGCTCCCCACCGCCGAAGAACTCGAGCGGCGTGTAGGGAATGTTCTTCGGCTTCTGGCGTCCGGTCACCAGATCGATGAGGAACATCCCCCCCGAGAGGGCGAGGACCGCCTGGCCGCCCACCATCCAGCGCCGCGCCTGCGCATCCAGCCGCAGGGTCTCCCGATACAGCGCCTCGGCCGCGGGGTCCAGATAGACACCCGAGGGGTCCTGGATGCAGGTCGCGCTGTCCGCGCGACAGAGGCTCTGCAGGCCGTCGTACACCTGATCCGCGTCGTTCTTTTTCAGGATTGCCGCGGCCGTGAGGCCAATCGCCCCGGCGAGCGCCGGCCACTTGGCCCAGTGGGACACGCTGGCGTACCACGGCCGCGTGTCGGGGACCGACGGCTGTTGACTCAGGGCTGCCGGCGGACCCACCGAGGCGGCGAACGCGAGCAGCGCGAGCGCTCGAGGCAGCGTCACCGCCATGCGTGCAACCTCCCCTTGCCATCGATCACGTACAGAATCCCCCGGTCCACCACCGGCGCTTGTTCGATGGGCCCGTCGACGCGGGCTTTGCGCTCCACGCTCGCGCCGCGCACCAGCAGGAGTTCGCCCGCCAGCGTCCCCACGAGCACGCCGCTGCGCGTCGGCGCCGGGGTCGCCCGGACGGCGACGTGCAGGGAGTCGGCCGTGGCGGCGGTGGGGTCGCGGAGCGGGACCTGCCACACGGCGCCATCGAGCGTCACGGCAAAGACCGTGTCGCGGGCGACACTGGGCCCGCCAAAAATGGGGCTTCCCGTCGGCACCGTCCACCGCAGGGTCGGGCCGCGGAGGTCGATGCCGACGATCTGGCCGTCGGGGGACGTGGCCACCAGGGTGTCGCCGAGGACGGCGGGGATGGCGGCCACGATGACCGGCGCCGCCGCGTGCCGGCGGACGGAACCCTCCGCGAGGTCGAGCACGTAGAGCGTATCGTCGCTCGCCACGAAGACCTCGTCGCCGAACAGCACGACGCCGGCGCGCACGGGGCCGGCGAGGCGTCGGGTCCAGCGGGCGGCGCCGTCGGAGGCGTCGAGCCCCACGACACGGCCTGACTCGGTGGCGGCGAGGACGGTGCCCGGGGTCGCGGCGATGGACCCCGTCGCGAAGGCGAGGGGCTGCCGCCAGTGCCGCCGCCCGGTGCGGAGCGCGAAGGCATAGACCCGGCCCTGGCGACCGCCCGTGGCCGCATAGACCCGATCGCCGACGATGAGCGGGGCGCCGACGCCGGGAGCGTCGAGGCGGGCCCGCCAGACGCGCTCGCCGGTGCTCCGCACGAGCAGAGAGAGCGTTCGGTCGAGCGCCAGCACGGCGATGACCGAATCGCCGAGCGCCGGTTGGCCCGCCGCCGCGCGTCCGACGCCGGCACGCCAGAGGGCGGCGAGCTCAGCCGGCACCGTCTGCTCGGCCGACGGCGCGCGGTGCCCCGCACCGAGCGGCTCGCTCCATCCGCCGCGATCCCGCTCCGGTCCGCGCAGCGTCGACGGGGCGCACGCCGTCGCGTTGACACCCATCAGGACGAGGACTAGGATACGCGCGCCATGGCTGCGTCGGTGCGCATTGCGGATCTGCCGGGTCGCATCGGCGACTCGGTGACGGTGCTCGGGTGGGTCGGCACGACCCGGTCGAGCGGGAAGATCGGCTTCGTGGTGCTGCGGGACGGTAGCGGCTACCTGCAGGCGGTCCTCCTCAAGGCCGACGTCTCGGCCGACGTGTGGGAGCGGTTCAAGGCGCTGTCGCAGGAGACGGCCGTGGCGATCACGGGCAGTGTCCGCGCCGACCCCCGTGCGCCGGGCGGCGTCGAGCTGACGGCCAGCGACGTCACCGTGCTCGGCCCCAGCACGGACTTTCCCATCACTCCCAAAGAGCACGGCACCGCCTTCCTGTTCGAGCATCGCCACCTCTGGCTGCGCAGCCGACGCCAGGTCGCCATCATGCGGGTGCGGCACGAGGTGATCCAGGCGATCCGCGACTTCTTCCACGAGCGGGACTTCTACCTCGTCGATACGCCCATTCTGACCGGGGCGATCGGCGAGACCGCCGGGACGCTGTTCGAGACCGAGTACTTCGACCTCGGGTCGGCCTATCTGGCGCAGACCGGCCAGCTCTATCTCGAGGCCGCGGCGGCCGCCCTCGGACGCGTGTACTGCTTTGGACCTACGTTCCGAGCCGAGAAGTCCAAGACCCGCCGGCACCTGGCGGAGTTCTGGATGGTGGAGCCCGAGGTGGCCTGGAACGACTCGGACGATAACATGCGGCTCCAGGAGGAGTTCGTCTCGTACATCGTCGGTCGGTGCCTCGAGCGGCGGGCCGCCGAGTTGGGCGAACTGGAGCGCGACACCGCGCCGCTCGAGCGGGTCGCCCCGCCGTTTCCGCGGATCTCCTACACCGATGCGGTCACGAGGCTCCAGCAGCTCGGCACCGACATCGCCTGGGGCGCCGATCTGGGCGCCGAAGCCGAAAGCCAGCTTTCCCAGGACTACGACCGCCCCGTGTTCGTGTACAACTACCCGCGAGCGGTCAAGGCGTTCTACATGAAGCAGAACGCCGACGATCCGCGCACCGTGCTGAACAACGACTGCCTCGCGCCCGAAGGATACGGCGAGATCATCGGGGGCAGCCAGCGGGAAGACGATCACGATCTCCTGCTCGCCCGGATTCGGGAGCAGCGACTGCCCGAAGCGGCCTACGGGTGGTACCTCGACCTCCGCAAGTACGGCACCTTCGTCCATTCGGGCTTCGGCCTGGGCGTCGAACGCACGGTCGCCTGGATCTGCGGGGTCCCGCACATTCGGGAATGCATCGCGTTTCCGCGCATGATGTACCGGTTGTATCCGTGACGGGATGACGGGAGACTGACCATCCCGTCAGCCCGTCGTCCCATCATCCCGGCGCTTCACTTCCTCCCACAGCCCGTCCAGCACCTCCAGCCCCGCCGAGTGAACGTCCACGCCGCGCTCCGCGGCGAGGTGCTCCACGGCGCCAAACCGGCTGGCAAACCGGCGGTTTGCTCCCTCGAGGGCGGCGCGCGGGTCGATCCCGGCCTTGCGGGCGAGGTTCACGACGGCAAACAGCAGATCGCCGACCTCGTGCTCCAGTCGCGAGGCCCGCGCGCCCGCGGCGAGCTCGTGCGCGAGCTCACCGGTCTCTTCCCGCACCTTTTCCAGCGGGCCCGCCCAGTCGGGCCAGTCAAAGCCGATTCCGGCAGCGCGCTCCTGGAGCCGAAAGGCCATGATCAGAGCCGGCATGCCGGGCGGAAGCCCGTCGAGCACGCTCGGCCGGTGCTCGTCGTCGCGTTCGGCGAGCTTGAGCCGCTCCCAGCGGGCTTTCACTTCCTCCGCGGTTGGGCGAGTGGGCGGTTGGGCGGCCGGCACGTGTGTCGACTCATCCGCTTCCCGATCCGTCGATCCGTCGATCCGTCGGTTACCCGATCCGTCGATTCCTCCGTCCGCCCGTCCGCCCATCCGGTCAACCGCCGGGGTTGTGGGGCCGGGGCCGGGAAAGAGATGCGGATGCCGGCGCCACATCTTCTCCTCGACCTGGCGCGTGAGGTCTTCCGGCCCGAAGTCGCCCCGCTCTTCGGCCAGCACGACCTGAAATGCCAGGTGCAGCAGCAGGTCGCCGAGTTCGACGCGGATCGCCCCGCGGTCGTTCAATCCCAGCGCGTGGTCGAGCTCGAAGACCTCCTCGATCAGATACGGTCGCAGGGTCTGGGGCGTCTGCGCCCCGTCCCACGGACAGCGCTGCCGGAGGTCGCGAACCAGCTCGACGATGCGTCCAAGCCCTGATGGTTCTTGCATTTGGCTCCTCGCGCCGATTACAATACCGGCCCTCGATCGGACGTGTCAACGCGAGTGTATTCCGGCCGCGCCTGGGTCGACGTCAATCTCGAGCATCTCCTCGCGAACACGCGCGCCGTGCTCGCGCGCGCGCCGCGTGCCCGCCTGCTGCCCATGGTGAAGGCCAATGCCTACGGACTCGGCGCCGTCCCGTGTGCCCGCGCCCTGGAGCGTCTCGACCCGTGGGGCTTCTGCGTGGCGACGGTGGAGGAGGGCCTCGAATTGCGGGATGCGGGCATCGCGCGTCCCGTGCTGGTGTTGACGCCGGCGGTTGGTGCGCAGCGCGAGACGTTCCGCCGGCATGACCTCCGGGCCGTGCTCGACCGCCCGGAGGCCGCCGCCCGCTGGGACGGGCCCTTCCATCTCGAGGTGGACACGGGCATGGCGCGATGCGGGGTGCGGTGGGATGACGCGCCGGCGCTCGCCGCCTGCGCGTCCCCGCAGCTGGAAGGGGCGTTCACGCACCTCGCGGCCGCGGACACGTCGCCGGAGAGCGTGGATGTGCAATGGCGGCGGTTCATGGAGGCGGTCGCGCGACTGGGGCGCCGGCCGGCGTTGCTCCACGTCGCCAACAGTGCGGGCGTGTGGCGGCTCCACGAGCATCTCGACCTCGTCCGGCCCGGGATCTACGTCTACGGGGGGCAGCATGCGCCCGATCTTCCCGCGCCGCTCCCGGTGGCGGCGGTGCGCGCTCCGGTGGTCAGCGTGCGCACCGTCGCGGCGGGCGATGGCGTGAGCTACGGCGCCGATTGGCGCGCGCCGGCTCCCACCACGATCGCGACCCTCGGCATCGGGTATGCCGACGGACTGCCGCGGGCGGTGCAAGGGAAGGCGGCGGCGCTGTTGCACGGCCGGCGGTTTCCGGTGGTGGGCCGGATCGCGATGGACTTCATCATGCTCGACGTGGGAGCGGCGCCGCCCCCGCTCGCGATCGGCGACCCCGCCACCCTGATCGGGACGGACGGCCGGGAGACCATCACCGTGGACGAGGTGGCGGCGTGGGCGGGCACGATCGCGTACGAGATCCTCGCTCGCCTCGGTCCGCGGATCCCCCGCATCTACACGGACGTGGCGTGACGCGGCGCCGGGGGCGGGTGGCCGTCATCGTGCTCGATGGCCTCGGTATCGGCGCGTGTCCGGACCAGGCCCGCTACGGGGATGCGGGCAGCGACACGCTGGGGAACGTGGCGCGCGCCGTCGGCGGACTTGCGCTGCCGTATCTTGCGTCGCTCGGGCTGGGATGTTGTCGTCCCGTCGCTGGCCTCTCGTGCGCGCACCCGACGGCGGCCGCCGGGGTTGCCCTTCCGCGATCGCCCGGGAAGGACTCCACGACCGGTCACTGGGAGCTGTGCGGCGTCGTGTTGCCGCGGGCCTTTCCGACCTATCCGGCCGGGTTTCCCGCGGCGGTGATCGACGCGTTCGCGACGGCGACCGGCCGCGGCGTGCTGGCCAACAAGCCGGCGTCGGGCACGGCGGTGATCGAGGAATACGGAGCGCGTCACCTCGCGAGCGGCGACTGGATTGTGTACACGTCGGCCGACAGCGTCTTCCAGGTGGCGGCGCATGAAGACGTGGTACCGCTCGACGCGTTGTACGCCGCCTGCCGTACGGCGCGGGCGCAGCTCACGGGCGAACACGCGGTGTCCCGGGTCATCGCCCGGCCGTTCGTGGGCACGCCGGGTAGCTTTCAGCGCACGCCCCACCGACGCGACTTCTCGCTCGCGCCGCCGGCGGCGACCCTGCTCGATCAGCTCGCCGCGGCGGGCGTGCCGCGGGTGGGGGTGGGCAAGGTGGACGACCTCTTCGCCGGTCGGAACATCGCGAGCCGCCATACCGCGACCAACGCCGAGGCGTACGCGCTCATCGCCGAGGCGCTCGGCACGATGGACGAGGGGTTCCTGTTCGTGAACGTGATCGAGTTCGACCAGTCCTGGGGGCACCGGAACGACGTTGTGGGGTTCCATGAAGGGCTGCGGGCGCTGGATCGCGCGCTGCCGGCGCTGGTCGGGTTGCTGCGGGCGGACGACCTCATGATCCTCACGGCTGATCACGGCAACGATCCGACCACGCCCTCGACGGACCACTCCCGGGAGGCGGTGCCCGTGCTCGTGGTGGGACCCCGGGTCACGCCGGTCGCGCTCGGCACGCGATCCTTCGCCGACGTCGGCGCGACCGTGGCCGATTACTTTTCGGTTACGGTCGCGGCGGGGACGTCCCTGCTGCCGGAGGTAGCGCCGTGGACGACGCGCTGATTGCCGCGGCGCGAGCCGCGCAGGCTCACGCTCACGCCCCGTACAGCGGGTTTCCCGTCGGCGCGGCGCTCGAGGCGGACGACGGTACCGTGTTCGTCGGCGCGAACGTGGAGAACGCGTCGTTCGGGCTCACCAACTGCGCCGAGCGCGTGGCGCTGGGCGCGGCCGTGGCGGCGGGACGGCGGCGGTTCACGCGGCTGGTCGTGGTCACCACGGTGAATCCTCCCGCGGCACCGTGCGGGGCGTGCCGGCAGGTGTTGGCGGAGTTTGGCGATGGACTCGTGGTCGACGCCGTGGGGCCGGATGGCCGGCGCCGCTGGACGTTGGCGGACTTGCTGCCGGACCGCTTCGGCCCGGAGGACTTGGCGACCTCCCGCGGCGAGCGCTCGGGCAACCGACGGAAGGAATAGGAGCAACGTGTGGGCATGAGGCGGTCCCAGGGACGAACGACGGCCGTGGCGGCGCTGCTGGTAGCGGGCGCCGGCGCTTTCGCGTGCGGCGAGGATCTGCTCGCCCCGGGAGACGGCACCTGTCCGGCCTACTGCCCACCGGAACGCGTGGTGGTGGTGGACACGCTGCTGCCCCAGAACGTGACCAGCGACAGTACGTTCGTCGGCTATGTCGTCGCAGCGGAAGCGGTGGTCCTGCAGCTCGTGAGCGACTCCGGCTCCGCGACGCTGCCCACGAGCCGCGCCGTGGTCCGGTTCCGGCAGTTCCCCGAGCGGATTCTGCTGGGTGCTGGCGATACGACCACCGCGGCCGTCCTGCAAATCGACTCGTTCACAATCGAATTGGACATCCGCGGGCGCAATCTCGACCAGGCCGGCCTTGAGCTCGTGCTCTATCGCCTCCCGGCCGACGTCGATACGACCGCCGACTTCGCGGCGCTGACCCCGTTCTTCGACGACTCGACCCGCCTCGCGACTGTCGCGGTGCCCGACACGCTCATCGACGGCTCGGTGAGCGTGCAGCTCGATTCCACCGCGTTCCCGTCGTTCGCCGCCGACAGCAATCGCGCGGCGATCGGCGTCACGCTTCAGGCGCCGAATCCCGCGTATGTCAACATCGGGAGTCTCGAGACCAATGCGGGCCTGATTCTCACGCGGTTCGTACAAGTCGATTCGGCGGGTACGTCCGTGCCGCGGTCCGACGGGCGGCTGCCTGCCTTCGACACGTTCGTCGCCCCCGCGTCGCCAGCGATGGCTCCCGGCGAACGCGCCACCGGCGGGGTGCCGTCGGCCCGCACGCTGCTGCGCTTCGCGATTCCGCCGCGGGTGGCGGATTCGGCCACGGTGCTCAGGGCCACGCTCGTGCTGGTCCCGACGATGCCGGTGCTGGGCGCGCCCGGCGACTCGGTGCGCGTGATCGCGCAGGGCCTCTCCGCGGACGTCGGGGCCAAGTCGCCGCTGGTCAGTGTGCCACCCGACTCGCTCACGCGCCGGTGGGTCGTGCTGCCCACGGGCTGGGCGGACACCGTACGGCTCGACGTCACGGATCTCGTGATCGGCTGGTCGCGCTTTCCGGCGCGACCCCGCGCGCTGATGGTGCGCGCCACGCCCGAAGGCAGCGCGTTTGGCCAAGTCCGGTTCGCGGCGAGCGGGACCCCCGGGGCCCCGGCCCTGCAGATCACGTTCGTCCCGCCGCTCACGCTGGGAGGCCGCTGATGCGTCGCGTTGCGATCGTCCTGGTGGCGCTCTGCGCCATCCTGCCGGGCGAGCTGGCCGGCCAGAACTCGATCTACGGGATCCGCGGACTGGGCTTCCCCGGGCGCTGGACGACGGCACGCGGCCGGGCGCTCGGCGGCGGGCCCGGGGCGTTCGATCCGGTGTCGCCCATCAATCCGGCCGGGGTCGCCGCGTTCCCTCGCGTCACGGTGCTCGCCGGGGCCTCCACGGATCTCCGCGGGTACACCGTGGGGGATGTCAGCGTGGACGGCCTGCGGGCGACTCGGTTCCCGCTGGTGCTGATCGGCGGGCGTGCGGGCAACCTGCCGGTCGGGTTCGCCGTGAGTTATGCGCAGTACATCGAGCGGTCGTACGACGTGACGCTGACCGACACCATCGATCTGCGGGGCGTCCCCATCGCCGTCACGGACCGCACGATTTCGCAGGGAGGGATCTCCGATCTGCGAGGCGCCGTGGGCGTGCTCCTGAGCCCGCGCCTGCGGCTCGGTGCGGCGGTGCACATGCTCTCGGGGTCGGCCAAGCTGACGCTGAGGCGCGACTTCGCCGACAGCACCTACCGGCCGTATCGCCTGACCAATGAAGATCGCATCAAGGGCCTGGGCTTTTCGGCGGGCGTGGTGTGGGCGCCCCTGCCCGGCGTGCAAGTCGGGCTCGCGGCCCGTACCGACACCAGGGCGGACATCGAGGTGGACTCGACCCCGCAGGGCAGCGTCAATCTGCCGACGACGCTCGTGGCGGGTTTGGAGCTCGCGCCCCATCGGGCCCTCCGCTGGTCGGCCACCGGGATCTGGCGCTCGTGGTCGGATGCCGATCCCGATGTCGCGGCGCGCGCGTTCGACACGTGGGAAATCGGTACCGGGCTGGAGCTGGGTGGCGCGGAGACGGGAGCGTCGCGCGTGCCGCTGCGTCTGGGGTTCCGCTACGCCACGCTCCCGTTTACTCCGTCCGACGACCAGCCGCACGAGATCACCTTGGCCCTCGGGACTGGGGTCACGTTCGCCGGCAACCGCGCGCTGCTCGACGTGGCGCTCGAGCGGGCGATGCGGGACGGGGGCGGCGCGAGCGAACGCGCGTGGCAGCTGTCCTGGACGATGACCGTTCGCCCGTGACGCGCGTCTACCTCCACACGTTCGGCTGCAAGGCCAACCAGTACGACACCGAGGTGGTGCGCCAGGCGCTCGAGCGCGCCGGGGCGACGGTGGTGGACGATGTCGCGCGGGCCGATGCGGCGGTGGTCAACTCCTGCACGGTCACGCACACCGGCGAGGCGAAGATGCGCGGGCTGGTGCGCCGGCTTGCCCGGCGACGCCCGGGCGTGCGCACCGTCGTCATGGGCTGCGCGGCGGCCGTCGACGAGGGGACCATCGCGCGGCTGCCCGGGGTGGCGGGCGTGGTGGCCGGGACCGATCCGGCGGGCGTGCTCACGGCGCTCGGCCTCGAGCCGGGCCCGGTCGACCGCATCCTCCGCCGGTTCGCGCGCGGCACCCGCGCGTGGCTCAAGGTGCAGGACGGCTGCGACGAGCACTGTACGTTCTGCGCCACGGTGCTCGCGCGGGGGCGCAACCGCTCCCGGCCCGTGGCCGAGGTGCTCGCCGAAGCGCGGCGACTGGCGGAGGGCGTCGAGGAAATCGTGCTCACTGGCATCCACATCGGCAGCTACGGAGGCGACTTCGCCCGGCCCGAGTCGCTCGGGACCCTGCTCGAGCGCCTCGTGCACGCGGTGCCGCGGGTGCGGTTCCGCCTGTCGTCGGTGGAAGCCACCGAGCTGGATCAGCGGCTCGCCCGGTTGATGGCGGACCAGCCGGACCGGCTCGCCCCCCACCTGCACGCGCCGCTGCAGTCGGGCAGCGACCGCGTCCTGCGGCGCATGGGCCGCCACTGGTACACGGCGGCCGACTATCGCCAGCGGATCGAAGTGCTCGCGGGCTGCGTGCCGGTGTTGGGACTGGGTGCGGACATCATCGTCGGATTCCCGGGGGAATCCGAGGCCGATTACCGGGCGACGCGGGCCCTTGTGGCGGCCCTCCCGTTTACCTACCTCCACGTGTTCCCGTACTCGGAGCGGCCGGGCGCGGCGGCGGGTCGTCTCGGCGCGCCGGTGGAAGCCGCACGCGTGCGCGGCCGGTCGGCCGAGTTGCGCGCCCTCGTGGCGGACAAAGCCCGGCGCCACGCCACGGCGCGGAACCGCGGCCAGGCGGACGTCGTGTTGCTCGACCGGCGGGGCGGCCGGTACGAGGGCCTCACGGAGGACTTCCTCACCGTCTCGGTGCCGACCGATCGGGAGCGCCCGCCCGCCCGCTTCGTGGCGACGCTCCGGCACACGGAGACGCATCTCCTCGCGGAGCCGTGCGCCGCGTGACCAAACGCGTCTATCTCGAGACCTACGGCTGCCAGATGAACGTGGCCGACACCGAGCTGATGCTGGGCCTGCTCGGGCAGGAAGGGTACATCGCCACCGATGATCCCGGGCTCGCCGATGTGATGCTCGTGAACACGTGTGCGGTGCGCGACAACGCCGAGCAGCGGGTCATCGGCCGGATGGGCGAGCTCAAGCGGTTCAAGCGCGACGGCGTCGTGCTCGGCGTGGTGGGGTGCATGGCCCAGCGCCTCGGCGCGCGGCTGCTCGATGAGACGCCGTACGTGGATCTCGTCATTGGCCCGGACGGCTACCGCGCGCTGCCGGAGTTGATTCACGGTGCGGCCGAAGGCCGTCGCGCCGCGGACGTCGAGTTCCGCCGCTGGGAGCACTACGAAGACCTCCCGCAGGCGCGCACGACGCGGGTCGGCGCGTTCGTGACCGTCCAACGCGGCTGCGATTATCGGTGCACGTTCTGCATCGTTCCGATGACGCGCGGGCGGGAGCGGAGCCGCACGTTGGCGGACGTCACGAACGAGGTGCGCCGCCTTGCGGACGAGGGTGTCACCGAGGTCACGCTGCTCGGGCAGACCGTCAACAGCTACCACGACGGCACGCACGATTTCGCCGATCTCCTGCGGACGGTGGGGGCCGTCCCGGGGGTGCGGCGGGTCCGGTTCACGAGTCCCTATCCCACGGATTTCACCCCGCGCGTGGTGGCCGCCATGGCTGAGGTGCCGGCCGTGTGCGAACACGTGCACCTGCCCGTGCAGAGCGGCTCGTCGCCCGTGCTCAAGCGGATGGGGCGGCGCTACGATCGGGCCGGCTTCCTGGAGTGCGTGGCCCGGCTGCGCGCGGCGATCCCGCATCTGGCCCTCACGACGGACATCATCGTGGGGTTCCCCGGCGAGACGGCCGACGACTTCGACGACACGCTCTCGCTGGTGCGCGAGGTCGCGTTCGACGACGCGTACACCTTCCGCTACTCGCCGCGGGACGGCACGGGGGCGCGGCGCCTGCCGGACCCGGTGCCCGACGCCGAGGCGGCCACGCGGCTGGAGCGGCTCATCGCGGTCGTGCGGGACGTGGCGCGGCGCCGGAACGCCCGCCTCGTGGGCAGCACCCACGAAGTACTGGTGGAAAAGGTGGCCCGTCGGGGCGGCCTCTTGCAAAGCCGCACGCGAACCAACAAAGTCGTGCTCGTGGACGGTCCGGTGGAGTGGATCGGCACGTACCTCACGGTGCGCCTCACGGGCACCACGGGCTCGACCTTCACTGGCGTGCCGGTGGGCGGACGGCGGGAGCTGGCAGTCGTGGGATAAAGAACCTGAACGAAGACCTCGTGGCGCAGGAATACGATCGGCTGCTGCCGGCGTTCCCGGATTTCTGCGCGTGCGATGTGTGCCGGGACGACGTCATCGTGTATACGTTGAACCGGTTGCCGCCCCGGTACGTGACGCAGCGGCGCGGCGCGGTGCTGGCGCACCTGCGGGTGCAGCGCGACCAGGAGGTCGCCGATGTCTCCGTGGCGCTGATGCAGGCGTTCATGCGCGTGCAGGACGCGCCGCGTCCCGGGGTCGAACACCGCCTGCCCGCGGGGTCGGGCGGGTAAGCTGACGGGCGGCGCGCATGCCGCCCGTCGCCGCGTTTACGGTGGCATTTGCGGCCGGCCTCTGGGTCGGCCGCCTCGTTATGGTCCCCGCGGTCGCGGCGGTCGTCGTCGCGGGCACCGCGGCCGTCCTGTGGCGGTCGGCCCCCTGGCGCGCGCTGCTGGTCATCGCCCTCGGCATTGGTCTGGCGTACGGCGGTCGCGCGCGCCGCGTCGAGACGGGCGGGTGCGCCGCCGTGTGGGGGGCCGGGCGCCGCGCCGCGATTGTGCGGCTCCACGATGCGCCCGACGGTCGGGACCTGGCTGAGGCTACCGTCCTCCACGCGCCCGAGGGCTGCGGCGGCCGGGTGCGGCTCCGCATTCCGGCCGGCGCCGTGGGGGCGGGCGCCGTGGCAGTCGTGGCGGGCCGCTACGCGCCCGGGGGAGCGCTGCGTGCCTCGCGCGTGCGCGAGCTCGATCGCCCGCGCGCCCGGCGCTTCGTGCTCCGGGACGCCCTCGCGCGTCGCGTGGCGCGGTTGTACGGTCCGCGGGCGCCGATCGTCGACGCGCTCGTGTTGGGGCGTCGCGGGGACGTCGAGCCCGCGCTGCGCGCGGCGTTTGCGGCCAGCGGACTCGCCCACCTCCTGGCCATTTCCGGATTGCACGTCGGGATTCTCGCGGGCTGGGTCGTACTGCTCGTCCGTCCCGCCGTGCCGGTGCGCTGGCGTTGGGTGGCCGGCGCCGTCGGCGCGTGGCTGTTCGTCGCGCTGCTCGGGTTTCCCGCGCCGGCGACGCGCGCGGCCGCGTTCGTGACGGTGCACGGACTCGCTCGCCTCCGCCACCGCCATCCGCTCCCCGATGCGGTGCTCGCCGCCGCCATGCTGCTCGTCCTCTGGGTGGATCCCGACGCCATCACGGCCACCGGCGCCTGGCTCTCGGCGGCCGCCGTGTGGGGCACGGTACGCGCGCAGGCCGTGCTGCCGCCGACCCGCCGCCGGGCATGGCGTCGGCTGCTGGCCGCCTCGGTTGGCGCGACCCTCGCCACGGCCCCACTCACGGCGTTCGCCTTCGGCGCCGTCGCCCCGGTTGGGATCGTCGCCAACCTCGTCGCGGTCCCCCTCGCGGGCGTCGTGGTCCCGGCGGTGTTCGGCAGTCTGCTGCTGGGAACGCCGCTCGCGGCGGGTGCCGGGCTGGGACTCGCCGCGCTGGAGCGCCTGGCCACGCTCGGCGCCGCCGTGCCCTTGGGTCACCTGCGCGGCGACGCCGGCGTCCCCTTCGCGCTGCCGTGGATCGTGCTCCTGGTGATCGCCGCCTGGTGGGCGACGGTGCGACCCACGTGGTCGGTGGTGGGGCGGCGCCTTGCCCTCGCGGGCGCCTGCGCCAGCTGGCTCGGGCTTGGCGTCGCGCACTGGCCGGCGCGCCACGAGGCAGGCCTCACGATGTACGTGCTGGCAGTGGGGCAGGGGGACGCCATCGCGCTGCGGACACCGGGTGGGCGCTGGCTCCTGGTGGACGCCGGTCCGCGGGCGGGCGGCGTCGATGCCGGCCGCCGGGTGGTGGTCCCGTTCTTGCGCCGCCACGGCGTGCGGACGCTCGACGCGCTCGTACTCACGCACGGCGACGCGGATCACCTCGGCGGGGCGCCGGCCGTCGTCGACGCGCTCCGGCCGGCGCTCGTGCTCGAGCCGGGGCAACCGCTCGGCACCGCGCTCTACCTCGAGCACCTCGCGGCCGTCGACCGAGCTGGCGGCCGATGGCAGGCTGCCCGAGCCGGCGACCTCCTCGAGGTGGATGACGTCCGGATCGAGGTGCTCCACCCCGATGCCGCCTGGATCGCCCGCGAGCTGCGCCCCAACGAGAACTCGATCGTCCTCCGGGTGCGGTTTGGCGCGTTCGACGCGCTGCTGACCGGGGACATCGGGTGGCCGGCGGAGTCGGCGCTCGTCGCGCGGGTGGGGCCCGTCGAGGTGCTCAAGGTCGGTCACCACGGGTCCGCCGGCAGCACAACGCCGCCGTGGCTCGCGGCCGTCCGGCCCATGGCCGCGATCGTGAGTGTCGGCGCGAATCGCTACGGGCATCCGGCGCCGGTCGTGCTCGAGCGGTTGACGGCGGTCGGGACCACGATCTACCGCACGGATCGGGGCGGCACGGTGACGATCCGGTCTGACGGACGCTATTTTGCAGTCACCCAGGGGAACTCGAACCCTCTGCCCGCGAGGTTGCTGTGCGTGGTTCGCGACTGGTTACGATCGAGAGCTTCATCATCGAGCAGGAGCGGCTGTTCCCCGAGGCCACGGGAGAGCTCACCAACATCCTCTACGACGTGGCCCTCGCTGCCAAGGTCATCTCGAGTTACGTGCGGCGGGCCGGGCTCGCCGCCGTGCTCGGGCGTGCCGGAGCAGTGAACGTCCAGGGCGAAGAGCAGCAGAAACTCGACGTCCTGGCGAATGAAGTGATGAAGCACGTGATTCAGAAGACCGGCCGCGTCTGCGTCACGGCGTCCGAAGAGGACGAGGAGCCGGTGCCGGTCACCATGGAGCATCGGCCGGGGAAGTACGTGCTGCTGTTCGATCCGCTCGACGGGTCTTCCAACATCGACGTGAACGCGTCCATCGGGACGATCTTCTCCATTCACCGACGGATGACGCCGGAGGGCACGCCCGGTACGCTCGAGGACTGCCTGCAGGTGGGGCGCAGTCAGGTCGCGGCGGGCTACGTCATCTACGGCTCGAGCACGATTCTCGTCTACAGCTCGGGGGTCGGGGGCGCCCATGGGTTCACGCTCGATCCGCGGATCGGGGAGTTCCTCCTGAGTCACCCCAACATCGTCAGCCCCACGTCGGGTACGTACTACAGCGTCAACGAGAGCAACTACGATCGGTGGTCCGACGGGTATCGCGAAGTGGTGCGGGTGTTCAAGAGCAAGAAGAACGCCCGCTACATCGGATCGCTCGTGGCCGACTTCCACCGCAACCTGATCGCCGGGGGGATCTTCATGTACCCGGCGGACAAGAAGTCGCCCCAGGGCAAGCTGCGGCTCCTCTACGAGGCGGCCCCGCTCGCGTTCATCGCGGAAGCCGCGGGCGGCGCCGCCACGGACGGTGAGCGGCCCATCCTCGATCTCGAGCCCGCCGCCCTGCATCAGCGCACACCGCTCGTGATTGGCAACGCGGAGGACGTGGCCTTCGTGCAGAAGACGCTGGCGAAGGCGACTGCGGGCGCGGCGTGAGCGACGCCCGACACACGCCCTCGGGCGTGCCCATCGACGTCGTCTACGGCCCCGACCCGCCGGGGGCTTTCCCCTTTACCCGGGGGATTCACCCCACGATGTACCGCGGCCGCCTCTGGACCATGCGCCAGTATGCCGGCTTCGGCACCGCCGAAGAGACCAACGCCCGGTTCCGCGCCCTGCTCGCCGCCGGCCAGACCGGTCTGTCGGTCGCCTTCGACCTGCCCACCCAGATGGGCTACGACTCCGACGCCCCGCTCGCCGCCGGGGAAGTGGGGCGGGCGGGTGTTGCCGTCGACACGGTCGACGACCTCGCGCGGGTGTTCGACGGCATTCCGCTCGAGCGCGTATCCACGTCGATGACGATCAACGCCACGGCGGCGACCCTGCTGGCGATGTACGTCGTGGTGGGAGAAGAGCGCGGCGTGCCGCACACGCAGCTCCGCGGCACGATTCAGAACGACGTGCTCAAAGAGTACGTGGCGCGGGGAACGTACATCTATCCGCCGGAACCGTCACTGCGCCTCGTCACCGACGTGTTCCGCTTCGCGGCGGACGAACGTCTGCCGTTCAACCCCATCTCGGTGAGCGGCTATCACATGCGGGAGGCGGGCGCGACCGCGGTGCAGGAGGTGGCGTTCACCCTGGCCAACGCTATCGAGTACCTCGATCACGCCCGGGCGGCGGGGCTCGACGCGGCGGCGGTGGCGGGCCAGCTGTCGTTCTTCTTCGCGGCGCACAACGACCTGTTCGAGGAGGTTGCGAAGTTCCGCGCGGCGCGGCGGCTGTGGGCCACCATCGTGCGGGAGCGCTACGGGGGAACCGACGAGCAGTGCCGGCTGCGGTTCCACACGCAGACGGGGGGATCCACGCTCACCGCCCAGCAGCCGCTCACCAACGTCGTGCGCGTGACGGTCCAGGCCCTGGCCGCAACGCTCGGGGGCACGCAGTCGCTCCATACGAATGGCTATGACGAAGCGTTGGCCTTGCCGACCGAAGCGGCGGCCACGCTGGCGCTCCGCACGCAGCAGGTGCTGGCCCATGAGTCGGGCGTGGCACAAACGGTGGATCCGCTGGGTGGCTCGCACTACGTGGAGGCGCTGACCGACGAGATCGAACGCCGCGCGCGGGCGCTGCTCGACGAGATCGCGCGGGGCGGCGGTGCGGCGGCGGCGATCGGCCGCGGCGAGTTCCAGGAAGCGATTGCCCGCGCGGCCTATGCGTACCAGCAGGCCGTGGAACACGGGACGCAGGTGGTGGTGGGTGTGAACCGGTTTACCGACGACGCGCCGCCTCCGGAGATTCCGGCGCCGGATTACTCCCAGCTCGCGGCCCAGCAGGTGGCCAGGGTGCGCGCGGCGCGCGCGCGGCGCGACGCGCGGGCGTGGCGCCAGAGTCTGGATGCGCTGGCGACGGCCGCGCGCGGCTCGGCGCCGCTCATGCCGGCGATCCTCCGGGCCGTGAAGGCGCGCGCGACGGTGGGAGAGATCGGGGATACGCTGCGCGAGGTGTGGGGGGTGTTCCGGCCGCATACGTAAGGGGGGCGGGCCCTGCCGCAGCCGCCCGGCACCCTGGGCAGCCTGCTCAGGGGTAGATCCGCGGCCAGCGGACCACCAAGGTCCCGATCGTGACCCCGGCGAGCAGGAACCCCCCGGCCGAGAGCCCGCCGATCAGGTTGTCGACCTCGCGCTGTTCCCCCTCGCTGATCGCCGCCGTCCAGAACACGTACGAGCCCGCCCCCGCGAGCGCGCCGATGATCAGGCCGGCCACGGTGGCGCGCTTCCGCCGCCAGACGGTGTCGATGGCCGCGAGCGGGACGCGGATCGGCCCCGCGTCAGTGGCCAGGCCTAGCGAGTCCGTGCCCGCGTGCAGGAGACGGCCACCGATGCGCACCGACGAGACGTGCAACCGGAGTCGGGTTCCTGGCCCGAGGTCCGTGAGCGCCGCGCTGAGACGAGGCGGTGGGGTCGCCGCGCGTGTCGAATCGGGGATCTGAGCCGTCGCGCTGCCGGAGACCAGCGCGACCGCGAGGAAGACCGTGGGCACCGCCGCTGACCGCTGCATGAGTCCGCTCTCCCGGTGGAGGCACGACTGCCCGGCGGCGCATGGTCAACCACCCCGGCCGCGACCAAGCTAAGCTAGGGGGAACCGGCCGTACCAGCCAGGCGCGGCCGCGGGCGGTGGATCGGGTCCGGCGACGACCCGAACGACGCGGTCCACCGCTCGGCCACGCCTTGCCCCGTCGGCCGTACTCCCTTAAGCTTATGATTCGCTTGCAATTACAGGACTGCCAGCATGCCGACGTATGCGTATCGCTGCCCCGAGTGTGGGCACGCGTTTCAACGACGTGACAAGATGTCCTCCGCGGCCGCGGCGCCCTGCCCGCAGTGCGGCGTGCTCGCCGAGCGGCAGATCACGGGCGGGGTGGGCGTGCTGGTGCGCGGGGCCGCGAAGGCCACTCCCGTGCCCACCGGGCCGTCGTCGTGTTGTGGTGGCGGTGCCTGTGGGGTGCATTGACCAGGCGTGCCGCGTCGGCCAGCTCGCGCATGACCCCCAAGACTCAGCAGGTGTAGAGCGATGCCGACCTATGCGTACCGGTGTCCGTCGTGCGGACACGAGTTTCAGAAGTTTCACAAGATGACGGTGAGGACCAGGCCAAAGTGCCCCGAGTGCGGGACCACAACGGAGCGGGTGATCACCGGCGGCGCCGGGCTCCACTTCAAAGGCTCGGGGTTCTACATCACCGACTACAAGAAATCGGGCGGTGACAAGGGCGAGTCCAAGGAGAAGGGCGAGTCCAAGGAGAAGCGGGAGTCGAAGGAGAAAGGCGGCGAGAAGAAGCCCGACAAGAAGCCCGCCGACACGAAGAAGCCGGGAGCGGACCACTGACCGCCGGCGTGGACCAACTGCGGGAGGCGTTGTCCGCCGTGGCGCGCGACCTCGGTGTGCCCGATGCCGACGTCCAACTCGAGCGGCCGCGCGAGGAGGCGCACGGCGACCTGGCGACGAACCTCGCCCTCCAGCTCGCCAAGCGGCTCAAACGCAAGCCGCGCGACGTCGCGGCCGAGATCCTGCAGCGGCTCACCCTTCCGCCGGGCGTCATCGAGAAGGCGGAGATCGCCGGCCCCGGGTTCGTCAATTTCTTCCTGGCGGAGCAGGCGCTCGGGGCGACGCTCACCGCGGTGCTCGCCGCCGGCGAGCGGTACGGCCGCTCGGACGTCGGGGCCGGCAGGCGCGCCAACGTCGAGTTCGTCTCCGCGAATCCCACCGGCCCGCTGCACGTCGGCCACGGGCGGCAGGCGGCGCTCGGCGATGCCATCGCGTCGCTGCTGGAGGCGACCGGCTGGCAGGTGACGCGCGAGTACTACTACAACGACGCCGGCGCCCAGATCGCCAACCTCACGCACAGCGTGCAGGC
This sequence comes from Gemmatimonadales bacterium, assembly GCA_041580775.1. GTDB lineage: Bacteria > Gemmatimonadota > Gemmatimonadetes > Gemmatimonadales > GWC2-71-9 > JAOTWJ01. The sequence continues at coordinate 859 of JBFGDF010000033.1, read as the reverse complement.
CTGGATCCGCCGGCTGGGCGGGGAGGACGCGGCGATCCCGCCGGGCGGCTACCACGGCGAGTACGTCCGCGAGATCGCCGAGCGGTACGTGCACGAGCATCCGTCGGACGCAGGGGGCGCCGACCTCGACGCGATTCGGCAGTTCGCCGTGCGCGCGCTCCGGGAGGAACAGGACCGTGATCTCCAGGCGTTCGGCGTGGCGTTCGACGTTTACGCGCTGGAGTCCTCGCTGTATGCGGGGAGCCAGGTCGACACGACCGTCCGCCGTCTGGTGAGCGCCGGCCACGCGTACGAGCGCGACGGCGCGCTGTGGCTGCGGACGACGGACTTCGGCGACGACAAGGACCGCGTGATGCGGAAGAGCGCCGAGAAGGGCGGGGACTTCACGTACTTCGTGCCGGATGTCGCCTATCACGTCTCGAAATGGGAGCGCGGCTTCACGCGCGCCATCAACGTGCAGGGCGCCGACCATCACGGCACCGTGGCGCGGGTGCGCGCCGGGCTCCAGGCCCTGGAGATGGCGATTCCGGAGGGCTATCCGGAGTACGTGCTGCACCAGATGGTGACGGTCATGAAGGGTGGGGAAGAGGTGAAACTCTCCAAGCGCGCGGGCAGCTACCTCACCCTGCGGGAGCTGGTGGACGACGTCGGGAGCGACGCCGTCCGCTACTTCTTCCTGATGCGCCGGGGCGACTCCCAGCTCGTGTTCGACGTGGACCTCGCCAAGAAGCAGTCGGAAGAGAACCCCGTCTACTACGTGCAGTACGCCCACACCCGGATGGCGGGCATCTTCCGCAACGCCGACGTGGAACCGACCGCCGTGGGCCCCGAGTTCGCGGATCCGGTGCCGCTCTCGGCG
>JBFGDF010000032.1:0-22904 GCA_041580775.1 Gemmatimonadales bacterium | reverse complement strand
CGTCGAGGTTGCGCGCCACCACGGCGTGGATGATGGCCGGCCGGCCGTCGACGGCGTAGCCGTCCGGGCTCGCCCCCAGCGCGAGCAGGCGCTCCAGCGCCGCGCCGGCCCCGGCGGCGGCGGCGGCCGGCCCGGCCGGACGGATCAAGGCCTCCCCACTGGCGCGGCGCCTCGCGTCGGAGAAAGGCCTCGATCTGCGCCGGCTCGACGGCTCCGGCCCGGGCGGGCGCATCATCAAGCGCGACGTCCTCGCCGCCCCCGCCGCGCTCCCGGGCGAGGCCGTGGGCGGATGGGAGGACGTCGTCCCGACGCAGCTGCGCAAGACCATCGCGCGCCGACTGGCCCAGTCGCTCGGACCGGTGCCGCATTTCTTCCTCACGACCGAGATCGACATGGAGCGCGCGCTGGACGCGCGCGAGGCCCTGAACGCGCTCGGCGACGGGAAGATTTCGGTCAACGACATCGTCATCAAGGTCGTCGCCATGGCGCTCCGCCAGCACCGCGAGTGCAACGCCTGGTGGCAGGACGAGCACATCCGCTACTTCGATGACGTGCACATCGCCATGGCCGTGGCGATCGAGGACGGGCTCATCACGCCGGTCATCCGCGCGGCGCACGCCAAGTCCCTGCGGACCATCGCCGAGGAGAGCCGCGCCCTGGCCGAGCGGGCGCGGGCCCGCAAGCTCCAGCCCGAGGAGTACACGGGCGGGACGTTCTCGATTTCCAACCTTGGCATGCTCGGCATCGACGAATTCACCGCCGTCATCAACCCGCCGGAGGCGGGCATTCTCGCCGTCGGCGCGGTGACCGAGAAGCCCGTCGTGGTGGACGGCGCGGTCACGGTCCGCCGCCGCATGCGCGTGACGATGAGCTGCGATCATCGCGTCATCGACGGCGCCATGGGCGCGCGCTTCCTGCAAACCGTCAGGCGAATGCTCGAGCAGCCGCTCGCCATCGTCTGGTAGCGATCAGTCTCTCTCAGGGACGGGTAGGCCAGTGTCCAAGACCTTCGACGTCATCATCCTCGGCGGCGGCCCCGCTGGGTACGTGTGCGCCATCCGCTGCGCGCAGTTGGGCCTTTCGACGGCGGTCGTCGAGCGCGAGAAGCTCGGTGGCGTGTGCGTCAACGTGGGCTGTATCCCGAGCAAGGCGCTGTTGCACGCGGCTTGGGTCGCGAATCTCGTGCGGCATGATGCGGCCGACCTCGGCATCACGACCGGCGACGTGACCCTGGACTTCGGCGTCGCGATGAAGCGGTCCCGCCAGGTGAGCGAGCAGAACGCCAAGGGCGTCGGCTTTCTGATGAAGAAGCACAAGGTGACCGTCCTCGAGGGGACCGGCGTCCTGCAGAAGGGCCGCTCCGTCACGGTCGGCAGCGACACCTACACGGCGGCCAAGGCGATCGTGCTCGCCACGGGCACGCGGGTCAAGGGGCTCCCGCAGGCCGGCCTCGAGCTGAACAAGACGACGGTCATCTCGTCCGATGAAGCCCTGTTCCTGGAGCGCGCCCCCGCGAGCCTGGCCATCGTGGGTGCGGGAGCGGTCGGCGTCGAGTTCGCCGACATCTTCAGCGCCTTCGGCAGCACCGTGACCCTGATCGAAGTGCTGCCGCGCATTCTTCCCATGGAGGACGCCGAAGCGTCCGCCGCGCTGGCCCGGGTCTACAAGAAGCGCGGCATCGCGATGTTGGTGGGCGCGAAGGTGCAGGGGGCGAAGGTCGGCAAGACGTCCGTCACCCTGCAGGTGGAGGCCAACGGCAAGACGCAGTCGCTCGAGGTCGAGAAAGTCTTGATGGCCGCCGGCCGCGCGATGAACACCGAGAACCTCGGCCTGGAGGCCGCGGGCGTGCAGCGGACCGATCAGGGATTCATCAAGGTCGACGACCAGCTGCGCACCACCGCCGACGGGATCTACGCCATCGGCGACGTCGCGGGCCCGCCGATGCTCGCCCACAAGGGCAGCCGGGAGGGCGTGCACGTGGCCGAACGGATCGCCGGCCATACGCCGCACGCCATCCGCTACGACAACATCCCCTCCGTCACGTACTGCCACCCCGAGGTGGCGAGCATCGGGCTCACCGAGGAGCAGTGCAAGGAGCGGAAGCTGGACATCCAGATCGGGCGATTCCCGCTCTCGGCGAACGGCCGGGCGCGGGCCACCAACGAGACCGACGGGTTCGTGAAGATCATCCGCGACACGCGATACGGGGAGATTCTCGGCGCCCACATCGTGGCCTCCCACGCCAGCGAGCTGATCCACGAGCTCGTCGTCGCCCGCGAGAACGAGTACACCGTGGAGGAAATCGACCTCGCGGTCCACGCGCATCCGACCCTCTCCGAGGCCATCGCCGAGGCGGCGCTGGACTCGATGGGACGGGTCCTGCACACCTGACGGCGGACCCGCGGATGCCGGGAGGCCGCGAGCGCGACGCCTCCGCGCCCCCCGACCTCGTGGGGGTCGCGCTCGGCAGCATCACCGCCGGCGCGGCGACGGCCGCCGGACTCCTCGCCCTGGCCCTGGCCGTCCTGCGCGACCGCCTCGGCACCGTCCTCCCGGGTCTCGTGTTCGGCGCCATCCTCGTAGCCGTCGGCCTCGCCTGGACGCTCGCCGGCGCCATTGCCGACACGTGGCGGCGCGCGGTGACCGCCGCGCTCGCGGTGTTCGGCGCGCTCATGCTCGCCGCGCTGACCGCGCCGGCCGACATGGCGGCCGGGCGGGCCGGCATCGGCGGCTACGCCGTCGTCCTCCTCGGCGTCGCCGCCCTGGCCATCCGCTACACGCGGCGACGGTCGGCATGAGTGCCGAGCTGGCCGTCGTCACGCTCGGCCGCGCGGCCTACACCGAAGCGCTGGACCTGCAGCGCGACCTCGCGCGCCGCCGCATCGCCGGCGAGCTGCCCCGCGACCTGCTCCTGCTCGTCGAGCACCCCCCGGTCGTCACCCTCGGCCGCAGCACCCAACCCCAGCATCTGGCCACGCCGCGCGAGTTCCTCGCGGCACGCGGCATCGACATCCACGAGATCGAGCGGGGCGGTGACGTCACGTTTCACGGCCCCGGGCAGCTCGTCGGCTACCCGATCTATCACCTGTCGGAGCACCGCGAGGACGTGCACTGGTTTCTGCGCCAGCTCGAGCAGACGCTGATCGAGGCCCTGACACCGTTCGGGATCGCCGGGGAGCGGCGATCCGGCTTCACCGGCGTCTGGACCGGTGGTCGCAAGATCGCCAGCATCGGCATCCACGTGCGCCAGTGGGTCACGTGGCACGGGTTCGCGCTGAACGTCACGACCGATCTGTCCTTCTTCGACCTGATCGTGCCGTGCGGCATCCCCGACGTCGTCATGACGAGCATGCAGCGGGAGCTGGACGAGCGCGCGCCCCGGGACCTGTGGACCCGTGCCCTCGAGAGCGTCATCCTGGGATTTGCGGAGGTGTTCGGTCAGCGGGTGCAGCTCGTCGCACCGGAGGAGGTCCGGGGCGAGTCCGGGCGGGCGGGTGACCGGAAAGACGGCTAGACGACGTCTCCCTTCGTTCCCTCCGCCCGGGCCGTCCCGCCTAACGCGCTTCGCCCATCAACTCGAAGAACCGCCCGAACACTCGCACACCCTTCCAGATCTGCGCCACATTGATCTTCTCGTCGGGCGCGTGCAGGCGGTCGTCGGGCAGTCCGATCCCCGACAGGACGACCGGCGCCCCTTCCTTCGCGAGCTCCGGCACGATGGGAATCGACCCGCCCGATCGCACCGGCACGACGCCGCGCCCCTCGATCTCCGTGAAGGCCCGGTCGATCACCGCGATCGGCCAGGAGTCCACGTCCACCACCACGGGATCGGCTCCGTGCACGAACGTCACCGTGACATCCGCATAGCGGGGCGTCAGCTTCTTCACCGCGGCGCTGAGCAGCTTCTGCACCTTCTTCTCGCTCTGCCGGGGCACGAGCCGGAGGCTCACCTTGGCCATGGCCTCGGCCGGGATCACGGTCTTGGCCCCCTCGCCGGTGAACCCGCCCCTGATGCCGTGGATCTCGAACGTCGGCAGGGCCCAGAGCCGCTCGAACACGGTGTAGGCCTTGAGCCCGGTGAGCGCCTTGGCGCCCACCTCGTCCTTGAGGAACTTCCGCTCGTTGAACGGCAGCTTCTTCCACGCGGTGCGCACCGCCTTGGACGGACGCTCCACGAGGTCGTACAGCCCCGGAATCTTGATCCGCCCCTCGGCGGTCTTGAGCCCCGCCAGGATCCGCACCAGCGTCTCGTGGGCGTTTGGCGCGGCACCCCCGTACAGCCCTGAATGCAGGTCGCTCCGGGCCGTTCGGACCTTGATCTCCGCGTAGCACAACCCGCGCAGCCCCGTCTCGACCGCCGGCCAGCCCGGTAGGTAGTAGGGCGTGTCGGCCACGAGCACCGCGTCGGCCCGCACGCGCTCGGGCTCGCGTGCCAGCAAGTCGAACAGGATCTTGCTGCCCGATTCCTCCTGTCCCTCGAGCAGAAACCGGATGTTGACCGGCGGCCGCTTGCGGCCCATGACGGCCTCGAACGCCTTGATGATCGCGAACGCCTGCCCCTTGTCATCGGTCGCGCCGCGTGCGTAGAGGTTCCCGTCCCGCACGGTCGGCTCGAACGGCGGCGACGTCCACTCGTTCAGCGGATCCGGAGGCTGGACGTCGTAGTGCCCGTACACGAGCACGGTCGGTTTGCCGGGCACCTCCGGCCCGACGGCCCACACGATGGGGTGCGTCTCGCTCGCCAGGTACTCGACGGTGCGGCACCCGAGGGCCTTGAGGTGGGTGCCCAGCCAGTCGGCGGCCCGGCGGCAGTCGGCATTGTGCTGGGGATCGGTGGAAATGCTGGGGATGCGAAGCAACTCCTGGAGCTCCGAAAGCATCCGCTCCTTGTGCGCATCCACGAAGCCTTGGAAGTCCGTCATGGTCGGTATCGGCCGGTGGAAGGTGGGTGTGCAGCGGAACGAGTGAGCAATATATCCATCGGATCGGGGGGTTGCCCACTCGCCGTTTGCCGCGTCAATTCCCCGAACGGCACGAGGAGCCCGGATGACCGGCATGACGCGCGCCCCGTTCGCGACGGGATCGATCGTTCGCAACCAGTTCGACGACGCCGCCGATCTGGTGAATCTCGAAGATTACATGCGGCACCTCCTCAAGGAGCCGTTCCGCTCGGTCACGGTCGAGGTGCCGGTCCGCATGGACGACGGGCGGATCGAGGTGTTCCGCGGCTACCGCATCCAGCACAATGGCGCCCGCGGGCCGTGCAAAGGTGGGGTGCGCTACCATCCGCACGCCGACCACGACGAGGTGCTGGGGCTCGCCACGACGATGACATGGAAGACCGCCCTTGTGGACGTCCCGTTCGGCGGGGCCAAGGGCGGCGTGCAGGTCAACCCACGTGCGCTCTCCAAGCGGGAGCTGGAGGCGGTCACCCGCGTCTTCACCAGCCGCATCTCGCTCATGCTGGGCCCGTACCGCGACATTCCCGCGCCCGACATGGGCACCAACCAGCAGGTCATGGCCTGGCTGCTGGACGAGTACTCCAAGCGCAACGGGTACACGCCGGCCGTGGTCACCGGTAAGCCGGTCTCGTTGGGCGGCTCGCTCGGGCGCGAGGAGGCGACGGGACGCGGGGTGGCGCATGCGATGGAGGCGTACGCGCACGACGAGGCCGTCCCCATCCGGAACGGGACGGTCGTGATTCAGGGCTTTGGAAACGTGGGGGCCCATCTGGCGCGGCTGCTGCACGGGCTGGGGGCCAAGGTAATCGCCGTGAGCGACGTCGACGGCGGCCTGCATCGCGCTGGCGGGCTGGACATCCCGGCCCTGTTCGCGCACGCCTACGTCAACCGACGCCCCGTGGGGGAATTCCCCGGCGGCGACCGCATCGCCAACGAGGAGCTCTGGCGCCTGCGGTGCGACTGGCTGGTGCCCGCGGCCCTCGGTGGGGTCATCTGCAAGGACCACAACGCCGACGTGATCGACTGCCGGGTGGTCGTCGAGGCCGCCAACGCACCCACGACCCCCATCGCCGACAAGATCCTCGCCGAGCGCGGCATCGTGGTGCTGCCAGACATCCTGGTGAACGCCGGGGGCGTCGTCGTCAGCTACTTCGAGTGGGTCCAGAACCTCCAGCAGCATCCCTGGTCGTCCGAGCGGGTCGAGACGGAGCTGACCGACAAGATGACGGCGGCGTATGCCAGTGTGCGGGAGCTCGTGCGGGACAACGGCGTGTCGTGGCGGACAGCCGCCTACGCGATCGCGCTGAAGCGCGTGGCGGAGGCGGAGCGGCTCCGCGGCCACTAGCCGCCGTCCTCGCCTCCCAGCGGCGCCAGGACCTCGAACGGGTCCCGCGCGCCGCGGTGCTCCATGGCGGCGAGAATGGCCGCCAGAGCCGCCCGCACCGACCCCGACCGCTGGTGGATGCGCTCGAAGAGATCGAGCCGCGTGCGATAGATGCGGGCGGCGATCAGCGTGGCGTTGTTCAGCGGTCGCGCCTGCAACCGCCCGGCGTCGTACACCTCGAGCGCCGCGCCGACGGGCCCGGCCAGTTGCGCCCGCGCCTCCTCGAACAGCCGGTCCCGTCCCGCCGTCAGGATGGCACCGGGCGGCCGGGTCGCGTAGAAAGCCACGAGCCGTTCCGCCAGGTGGGCATAGAGGTGTGACAGTCGTACTTCGTCCCGCCAGATCGCGGCGGCCCTGGCCGCCAGCAGCGTGTCGCCGCGAGCCCGGAAGAACGCCTCGGCCGCCCGGTACCCCACGTAGGACGCGAAGCTCTCATCGAATGGCGTGGCGCCTGGTACGTAGAGCGTCCGATGCGCGGTTTCGTGCAGGACGGTAGCGACCACCGCCACGACATCGCCGTCGAGCACGGTCGAGAGCAGGGGATCGCTGAACCACCCGAGGGTGGAGAACGCGCTCGCGGGCCGGAGATACGTGTCAAAGCCACGCGCAGCGAACTCCGCCGCCGCCCGCTCGGCCGCCGCCAGGGAGAAGAAGCCCCGGTACGGGACCGCGCCCACGATCGGAAACCGCCACAGGTGCGGTTCCAACGCGTCGCGCGGACTCGCCGACATCACGAGCAGGAGCGTATCGCGTCCGACCGCCGCGTACGTCGTGTACGTGTCGCCGGGCCGCAGGTCCAGCGCGCTGTCGGCCCAGGCCCGGGCCTCGAGCACCAGGCCGATCTTCTGCCGATGGTCGTCGGACGTGGCGGGGTCGGCCATGACCGCGGTGAGCGGGCGCCGCCGCAGCAGAATCCGCGCCTCTTCATACGCCCCGCGTAGCACAAAGCGGACGTCGGCCGAGAGCGCCGCGCCGACGGCTACGGCGGCGGCGAGCAGCACGACGAGCCCCAGGACGGCACGCGCAAGCACGCGCCAGGCGCGGTGCGCCATGTCAGAGCGCCAGGCGGAGGCCGATGCGCTGCGAGCCATCTACCAGGAGATCGGTCGGCTCGTACGCGTAGTCCACGGTCAGGCGGCCCAGCGTGAAGCTCGCCCCGACCGTCAGCCGCGAGAGATCCTCGCCCGCCTCGCGCGTGCCATAGGCCGCCCGACCCAGCAGGCCGACACCCCGCACCACCATGCCGCCCTCCACGCCCGCCACGAAGCGCGTGGACCGGCCGGCCGGCCACTGGAGCTCGAGCGTCGAGAGCAGCCGGTAGGTCTCCTGCGGATCCACGTAGTTCATCGTGAAGCCGAACCGGGTGAGTCGCGGAAAGACGAGCGGGCTCTGGTCGCTCCAGTTGCCGCCCACGTTTTGCACCGCAAACCCGAAGGCCGCGAGATCGAAGATCGCGATCGCCAGCCCGAGGTCGCCCGACACCCCGGTCTCCTGGAGACCCGCGATGCCCTGCTCGACCAGTTTGACGGACCCGCCGAACGCGAGCAGGCCGACCCGATAGATCACGCTGCCCACGCCGAGCAGCTCGTGCGCGGACACCGATGCCCCGGTGGGCGTGCCGGTGACGCCGCCGGTGGCCGGGTCGGGCACGACCTCCGGCTCGGTGCCGAAGTCGAAGTACTTGAGCCCCCCGCCGATATTGAGCTGCCCGAACCGGAACCCGAGCGCCGCCGTCGCCTGATACGCGTCGAGCGCGCCGCCGAAGTAGCCGAGTTCCAGGGCGACATGGGGGATCAAGGCGAGCCCAGCGGGGTTGGCGAACACCGCCGCCGCATCACCCATCAACGCCGCCCCCGCGTTGTTCAGCCCCGTCGCCCGGACCGAGCTGGGCGTGCGCAGCACCACCGGACCGTCCAGGCCCGCGGCCTGTCCTGCGGCCCGGGGAGGGAACGCGGCGACGACGACCGCCAGCCCGATCGCCCGGCAGGCGCGCATGCGCTTACCGGATGCGGATGACGTTCAGCCGGGCGGCGACGGCGGCGGGCAGGGGTCCGCCCCCCGCGGCGGTGACCCGCACGGTGAACCCCTTCTGGCCGGCGCTCTGCACCACGCGGAAGTAGTCACCCGAGCCGGCCCGCAGCGTGCCGTCGAACGCAAACGTCCCGCCCGAGAAGATGGGGGGCTCCAGGGGATAGGCCCGGGGAAACTGCGAGGGCAGCTGCTGATTGAGCGAGCTATACGTCGTGCGCAACCGCCACGTCGTGTACCGCAGCCGTGCCGGCGCCGTGAAGCTCGGCAGATCCGACACCCAGTTGGCCAGGAACCACTGCGCGACGAGCCGCGCAAACGGGAGGCCGGCCGCGGCGGATACGTTCTCCGCCCCGGTGCGCGAAGACTCCACCAGCCGACGGGACAGATCCGTGCCGTGCTGGTCGAGCAACCAGCGCACGAACAGCCACCCTGCCCCGCGCTCTTCCAGCGTCCCCGTGCCGGAGCCCGGCAGCGCGAATTCGGCGCCCGGGTTCGTGAGGTAGAGGTACCCGTTGAGCAGGTTGCCAATGGCGAAGCGCGAGAACAGGTCGTTGCGGCCCTGCGCGTCGAACCGCAGGCCGGCCAATTCCTCGGCCACATGGGACAGCGCTTCGTTCAGCCACAGCACCTCGGAGTTCCCGGCACGCACGAGCACGTGCTGGTGGTAACTGATCATGTGCTGGAACTCGTGCACGAATGTCACCGGCACCAGCCGGCGGACCACGTCCACGCTCAGCGTACACGTGACCGTGCCGGACGGGTCCGGCGCGAGCGCGAAGAACACCTCGCCGCGGTTCGAGCGCGAGTCGTTCTGAAACAGCGGGTCGATGTCGATCCCGAAGAAGTAGCCGGTGATGATCGAGGTCGAGCACTGATCCCGCGGCGTCAGTCCGTTCACTTTGGGCGTGAACAGGATGATCACGCTGCCGTTGCGGTCCACGTCCGACTCGGCGCCGAACGCCTGCGTGTCCACTTCATACAGGTCGGTATCGAACAGGCGGCCGATGGAGTCGAGCTCGATCGCCGAGAACTGCACCGGCGCCTGATCGTCCATGAACAGGACCGCATGGACGCCCACATACTGCGCCCGGGCGTTGACCGAGGCGAAATCGGCCGCGGTCGAGCACGGCAGCGTGGCACAGACCTGAAACGTCCGCCGGTCGCCCACCTTCACCGTGGGTCCCTCGACGGGGGCCAGGTTCAGCGCCGCCATGGGGAACCGCGGGCGGGCCGCCGCCTCCCGCTCCTGGGCCCGCAGCGCGTCGTGGAACCGTGCCGCGAAGGGCAGCGGCGTGCCGGGAGTCGCCCGGGCCGCGAGCGTCACGACCACCGAGTCACCCTGCAGCCGGTATTGCGCCGACGCCCCGGGCGAGCCCGTCGTGGCCTGCGGCGCCAGCAGGTACTCCGCACCCCCGATACCGGCGGTCGGGAACGTCGCGCAGCCGCTGAGCTCCGCGGGGTCGATCGACGCGTACTCCCCCACGGCGAGCGCGAGCGGACTCGCGGCCGCCTGATAGGTCCCCTGCACCGGGTTACTCGGCGCGCCCGCCACGCGCGCCCGGATCTCCACCGGACCGGCGGGGAGACATACGGGCGCCACCACGGAGAGCGCCGTGGCCGACCCGGACAGCACCAGCGCCGGTGCGCCACCGATCTCCACCTCGGCCGCGGCGGCCAGGGCCGTCCCCACCAACGCGAGGGTGTCGCCGCCGGTAAACGTCGTCGGAGTGACGGACGCCAGGGTGGGTGGCGGGGTGGCCGTCGCCGTAAGCGCCACGAGGACGGAGGCGTCCGTGACGAGCTGGGCCTGCACCCGGTACTCGCCCGCGGTGGGGCCGAGCACGAGCGCCACCTCCGCCCGACCGTTGCCGTCGGCCAGCGTCACCGTATCGGACAGCACGGCGCCAGCGCCCTGCGTCACGCTCCAGCGCACGCGGGCCCGCGGTACCGTCGCGCCCCCGTCCGCGCGGGCCAGCACGGCGAGCGCCACGGGCAGCCGCGCCCCGGCGGGCGCCGTCTGTCCATTGGTGGACGCCACGAGCTCGAGCGAGGCAGCGACCGGCAGCGGTTCCGTCCCCCCACCGCAGGCCGCCGCGGTCACCCCACCCGCCAGCAGAAGCCCTCTGCGCACCACGCCCGACATCCGCATCCTGACCTCGCCTCGCCTGAGTTCCGTCCGTTGCCGCGGCCTGCGGGAGCCGGTCGGCGGGTAACCCGTAACCTACGGAATTACAGCAACATACGACGCAACCGGGTATTTTGACAACACCGGACACCATCGGTAGCTTACCAAGTCGGATGGCCTTCGCTCACCTGCACACCCACTCGGAATACTCGCTCCTCGACGGCGCCAACCGGATCCCCGATCTGGTGGGGCGCGTCAAGGAACTGGGCATGGACAGCCTCGCCGTGACCGATCACGGCAACCTTCACGCCGCCTGGTCGTTCTATCAGGAAGCCCGCGCGCACGGTATCCGTCCCATCATCGGGTGCGAGGCCTACCTCGCCTTCGGCTCTCGCCACCTGCGCGAGAAACCGGCCGACGCCCCGGCGCAGTACTCGCACCTCGTGCTGCTCGCCCGCAACCGCACCGGCTATCACAACCTCGTCAAGCTGAGCTCGATCGGCTATGTCGAGGGCTACTACCGGCGACCGCGCATCGATCGCGAAGTGCTGGAGCGCTACCGGGAGGGCCTGATCGGCCTGGCCGCGTGCTTGTCCGGTGAGATCGCCCTGTGGCTCCGCCAGCAAAACTACGAGCTCGCGCGGCGGTCGGCGGAGTGGTTCGCCCGCACGTTCGGACCCGACGGGTTCTGGCTCGAAGTGCAGGACCATGGGATCCCCGAGGAGCGGGTGGTGCGGGACGGGATGTTCCGGCTCGGCGAGGATCTCGGTCTGCCGGTCGTCGCGACGAACGACGCGCACTATCTCCGGCGGGAGGATCACGAGGCGCACGACTGTCTGCTGGCGATCGGGACGGGCAAGGACCTGGACGACCCGGCCCGCTTCCGCTTCGTAGGCGAGGAGAGCTACGTCAAGTCGGAAGCGGAGATGCGGGACCTCTTCCCCGGCCGGCCGGACGTCATCGCGAACACCCAGACGGTGGCCGACCGGTGCGAGTTCGATTTCGAGAAGCGCTATTTCCTGCCGCAATTCCCGCGGCCCGACGGCTACGCGTCCGACAACGACCTGCTGATCGAGCTGGCGACGCGCGGCGCCGAAGCGCGCTACGCCACGCCGCTGCCGGCGGCGGTGGGCGAGCGGCTCGCGTACGAGCTGGAGGTCATCACGACCACGGGCTACGCGGGGTACTTCCTCATCGTGCAGGATTTCATCCGGGCCGCGCGGGAGCGCGGCATCCCGGTGGGACCCGGACGCGGCTCGGCGGCGGGCTCGCTGGTCGCCTACGCGCTCGGGATCACCAACGTCGATCCGCTGCGGTTCGACCTGCTGTTCGAACGGTTCCTCAACCCCGAACGAATCTCGATGCCGGACATCGACGTGGACTTCTGCTACGAGCGCCGCGGCGAAGTCATCGACTACGTGCGGGAGCGCTACGGCCGGTCGAGCGTCGGGCAGATCATCACGTTCGGCACACTCAAAGCGCGCGCGGCGCTGCGCGACATCGCCCGCGTGCTGCGCGTCAGTCTCGCCGACGCCGACAAGATGGCGAAGCTGATCCCGTCGGGGCCCGCCTTCAGCCTGTCGGTCGCCGAAGCGGCCGCGCGCGTCCCGGAGCTGCGCGCCCTCGTGAACGCCGATCCCGCGGCCGCCCGGGTGGTGGACCTGGCCCAGCGCATCGAGGGGCTGGCGCGCCATGCGTCCGTCCACGCGGCGGGCATCGTGATCGCGCCCGGCCCGCTCGACGAGTATGTGCCCGTCTGCACCGAGCCGCAGCGCGGCAACGGCGCCGCCAGTGGCGAGGACGCCATCATCACCCAGTTCGACATGATCGGCCTCGAGAAGGTCGGCATGCTCAAGATGGACTTCCTGGGACTGCGGACGCTCACCGTGCTGCACGACGCCGTGGCCGCCATTGCCGAGCGCCGCCGCGTCACCGTGGACCTGGATCAGCTCGACCTGGACGACCCGGCCGTGTACGAGCTCCTGCGCCAGGGCCGCACGGCGGGCGTGTTCCAGTTCGAGTCGCCGCTCGCCACCGACACCCTGCGGCAGATGCGGTGCGACCGCTTCGACGATCTCGTCGCCACCAACGCGCTGCTGCGGCCCGGGCCGCTCGACTCCGGCATGCACCTGGTCTTCATCCGCCGCAAGCGCGGCGACGAGCCGATCCAGTATCCGCATCCCGACCTCGCGGATGTGCTGGCCCCCACGCTCGGCGTCATCGTGTATCAGGAACAGGTGATGCGGATCGCCAACGTGCTCGCGGGCTTCACGCTCGCCGAAGCCGACGTGCTCCGCAAGGCGGTGGGGAAGAAGGATCCCGAGCTGATCCGGCGCGAGCTGTCGCGGTTCGTCGAACGGGCCACGGCGCGGGGACACCAGCGCCGGGTGATCGACGACATCGCCCGCCAGATCGAGACGTTCGGGCGGTACGGCTTCAACAAGTCTCACTCGGTCGCGTACAGCCTGCTCTCGTTTCAGACCGCCTGGCTCAAGGCGCACTATCCGGCGGAGTTCATGGCGGCGCTCCTGTCGTCGGAGATCGGCGACACGGACAAGGTGGTGGAGTACATCAACGAGGCCCGCGAGATGGGGCTCCAGGTGCTGCCTCCATCGGTCAACGAATCGGGCTGGAAGTTCACCGTCATCACCGACGACGAGATCCGCTTCGGACTCGGGGCCGTCCGCCACGTGGGCCGCGGCGCGATCGAGTCCATTCTGGACGCCCGTGCCACGGGCGGGGCGTTCACCAGCCTCACGGATTTCTGCGACCGCGTGGACCTGCGGCTGTGCAACAAGCGCGTCATCGAGTCGCTCGTGGCGGCCGGGGCGCTGGATCAGGTGGGGGGCCATCGTGCCCAGCTCACGGCGGCGCTCGACGTGGCGCTGCGGGAAGCGCAGTTGCGCCAGGCCGAGCGGGAGTCGGGCCAGGGGTCGCTGTTCGGCGACCCGGGCGCGGCGTCGGCCGCCCGGCCGCCGTTGCCCCTGCCCCCGGACGTGGCGCCGTGGTCCGAAGGCGAGCGGCTCGCCAAGGAAAAGGAGGTCATCGGCTTCTTCATCTCGGGCCATCCGCTGGAGCGGTTCCGCGAGGAAGCCGTCCTGTTCGGCACGCGCACCACCGCCACGCTCGGCACGTGGAGCGAGCACCAGGTAACGGCCGCCGTCGTCGTCACCGCCGTCAAGCGGCAGATCTCCCGCAAGACCGGCGCGGAATACGCTCGGCTGACCCTGGAGGACTTCCACGGGACGGCCGAGGCCCTGGTGTTCCCCGACGCCTGGAGCAAACTTTCCACGGTGATCCAGCCGGACGCGGCGTTGCTCCTCACGGGGAGCTACAGCGCCCGGGACCGCGGCGAGGACCGCGCCCCGTTCATCGTCGAGCAGGCGGTGCTGCTCCGCGTGCTGCGGGAACAGGGGCTCGTGGGCCTCGAGCTCGCCTGGCGCGCGGACGCCGGGCCCGACCAAGACACCGCCCGCGCCGCGGTGGCCCTGTGCACCGCCCACCCCGGCCCCGCACCGGTGTTCGTGCGCTGGGCCGACGGCAACGGCGCGCGGGCGCGGTTCCGTGCCCGGCGGGTGCAGGTGGACCTGAGCGACGCCCTGCTGGAAGCCCTGCGCGACCTGCTCGGGCCGGATCACGTGCGGCTCACGAAGGCGAGGTAACCGTGGCGTTCGAGCTCGAGTTCGAGAAGCCGCTGGTGGACCTGGAGCGCCAAATCGCCCATCTGAAGCGCCTGGCCGAGGAGCAGCGGCTGGACGTGCAGGCGGAGGTCGCGCCGCTGGAGAAGAAGCTGTCGGAGCTGCGCCGCGAGATCTACGCCGATCTGACCCCCATGCAGCGTGTGCTGGTGGCGCGTCACCCCCGCCGTCCCTACACCGTCGATTACCTGCGGACGGTGTTCAGCGATTTCGTCGAGCTGAAGGGTGACCGGCTGTTCCGCGACGATCCGGCGATCGTGGCCGGGTGGGCGCGGCTCGGGGAGCGGTCGGTCGTGGTGATCGGACAGCAGAAGGGCCGCGACATGAAGGAGAACCTGCGTCGCAATTTCGGGATGCCGCATCCCGAGGGCTACCGCAAGGCGCTCCGGCTGATGCACCAGGCCGCCCGGTTTCGGGCACCCGTCGTGACTCTGATCGATACACCGGGCGCCTACCCGGGGCTCGGCGCCGAAGAACGCGGCCAGGCGGAGGCGATTGCGCGCAATCTGGAGGAAATGGCCCGCCTGGCCACGCCGCTGGTCGCGGCGATCATCGGGGAGGGCGGCTCGGGCGGGGCGCTCGCGCTGGGACTCGCCGATCGCGTGCTGATGCTCGAGAACTCCGTCTATTCGGTGATCTCCCCGGAGGGCTGTGCGGCGATCCTCTGGAAGGATGCGACCCAGAAAGAGCGCGCGGCGAAGGCCCTGCGACTCACGGCGACGGACCTGCGCGAGCTGGGCATCATCGACGAGATCGTGCCGGAGCCGGACGGCGGCGCGCACGCCGACCCCGACGAGGCGGGCCGCGCGCTGGGTGCGGCGCTGAATCGTGTCCTCGCCGAGCTCGAGCCGGTGCCACGCGATCAGTTGCTCGCCGAGCGCGCCGAGAAGTACGTGCGCATGGGGCGGTTCGCCGAGGCATGACCGTGCCGACGCTCGTCGAAGTGCGGTTCAAGGGCAACCGCAAGGCGTACTTCACCTCCGACCACCCGGACGTGACGCCCGGACAGCCGGTGATCGTCGGCGTCGACCGCGGCCAGGATCTCGGGACCGTATCGGCGGTCGGCGCGATGGCGGAGCGGAAGTGTGCCGTCGGCTGCTCGGGCTGCGGCGCGGGCCAGGTCCCGGATCCCGACGGGGCCGTCGTGCGAGCGGCCTCCGTCGAGGACGTCCACCTGTCCGGCGAGCTGCGGAAAGCCGAAGAAGACGTCCGGCGGGCGGTGATCGAGCGGGTGGCCGCGCACCACCTGGCGATGAAGGTGTCCGACGCCGAGTGGCAGTGGGACCGCAAGAAGCTGACGGTCTATTTCACGGCGGAGCACCGCGTGGACTTTCGGGCCCTCGTGCGGGATCTCGCCAGCCTGTTTCGCACCCGCATCGAGCTGCGCCAGATCGGCGCCCGCGACGAGGCCAAGCGACTGGAGGGACTGGGCCGCTGCGGCCGGGAATACTGCTGTTCCTCCTGGCTGCCGGAGTTGCGGCCCGTGAGCCTGGCGCTCGCCAAGGATCAACGGCTCTCGCTCAACCCGTCGCAGATCTCCGGCGGCTGCGGGCGCCTGTTGTGCTGCCTCCGATACGAGCACGATTTCTACGTCGCGAGCCGCAAGCGGTTTCCCAAGGAAGGGCGCACGCTCACCACGCGGCGCGGGGCCGAACGCGTGCAGGCCGTGGACATCTTCCGGGAGCGGGTGCTGCTCAAGGCGCCCGACGGGAGCGCGCGGACCGTGACGCTCGCCGAGCTCAAGGAAGACCTGGCCCAGGCCGAGGCGCCACCCGCGCGCGACGCGGCGCCGCCGAGCCACCTCGTCACCTTCGACGACGGCCCGCCCGTCTCCACCGAAGACGCCGTCGCGTCCGTGACCCCACCCCAGGCGGCCGGCAAGCGCCGTCGCCGCCGCGGACGGCGGGGAGGCCGCCGCGGCCCCGCCCGCGGGGAGACCGACCAGCCGGACGCACCCCCGCCGCCTCGTGACGACGACGACGCGTAAGTTCTACGTCACCACCGCCATCGACTACGCGAACGGCGAGCCCCACTTGGGGCACGCGTTCGAGAAGATCGGGGCCGACTGCGTGGCCCGTTACCGCCGGCTGCGGGGCGAGCGCGTGCACTTCGTGATCGGGATGGACGAACACGGCCAGAAGGTCGCGCAGGCCGCCGAGGAGGCCGGCGCGGAGCCACAGGCCTGGGTGGACGGCATCGCCGAGCGGTTCCGGGACGCGTGGCGCGAGCTCGCGATCAGCCACGACGATTTCATCCGGACCACCGAAGCCCGCCACGCCCGCGCCGTCCAGGAGCTGTTCCGGCGCATCCAGGAGCGCGGCCACATCTTCGAGGGCGTCTACAGCGGATACTACTGCGTCGGGTGCGAGGCATTCAAGCTCGAGAAAGACCTCGACGACCAGGGCCGCTGCCCCACCCACCCCACGCGCGCGATCAAGTGGGTCGAAGAACCGAACTTCTTCTTCCGCCTGTCGGCGTTCGGTCCCTGGCTGCTCGAGCGGTACGCCGCCGACCCCGAGTTCGTGCGACCGGCGGCGAAAATGAACGAAATCCGCAACGTCGTCGCCGACGGCCTCCAGGACATCTCCGTGAGCCGGGCGCGCGTGCCGTGGGGCATCCCGTGGCCCGACGACCCCGACCACACCGTGTACGTGTGGTTCGAAGCCCTGACGAACTATCTCTCCGCCACGGGGTTCCCCGACCCGTCCTACACCGACCGGTGGCCGGCCGATCTCCACATCATCGGGCCCGACATCGTGCGGTTTCATGCTGCGCTGTGGCCGGCGATGCTCGAGGCGGCTGGGCTCGAGCCCCCGCGCGGCGTGTGGTGCCACGGCTGGGTCAATCTCGCCGGGTCCCGGTTCTCCAAGAGCGCCGGCGTGCGTCTCACACTGCGCGAGGCCATCGACCGGCACGGCCCCGACGCGCTGCGCTACTTCCTGCTGCGGGAGGTCCCGTGGGACGGCGACGGCACCTTCTCCCTCGAACGCTTCGACGTGCGCTACACCGCCGACCTCGCCGATGGCTACGGCAACCTCGTGAGCCGCGTGCTCGCCATGATCGAGCGGTACCTGGGCGGTACCGTGCCCGCCGCCGCGAACGAGACCGCCCTCGACCGCGCGCGCACGGCCGCCCTGGAGCGGTACGTGACGGCGATGGACCGTCACCTGCTACACGACGGCGCCGCGCGCGCCCTCGACCTCGTCGCCGACGCGAACGCGTTCATCGAAGCGCGCGCGCCGTGGGCCTTGGCCAAGGGCGGCGCGCGGGCCGATTTGGCCGACACGCTTGGCGCCCTGGCCGAGGCGCTGGCGGCCATCACGGCCATGCTCACGCCGTTCCTCCCGGGGAAGACCGCCATCGTGTGGCGCGCCCTCGGCAGCGACCCCGCCGATGTGAGTTTAGTCACCACAGAAATGCGGGGCATGCCGGGAAATCGGGTCCGCAAGATCCCCCCACTGTTCCCGAAGCCACCGGCGGCAGCGTAACCCATTTATTAACAATAGTTTACAATTCGTTTCCGGGGGTTGACACCCTCGGACCGGCGGGCGTAAGTTGGGGCGCCGCTGAGAGGGACGGGGGACGACCCCGCCCAGGTTCTGTTACCGTAGCACCACAGGAGTCGAGGCCATCGTGGCAGCGAACCGACGCTGGACGATCCTTTTCGTGCCCCCGGGTGCCTCCAGCACGCGCGCGATCGACATTCCCGCGCGGGTGCTGAAGTGGGGTGCGGGCCTCGGCGCAATGGCGGGTCTCGCCGCGCTGGTGTTCGGGGTCATGACCCTGACCAAGTCCGTCGACCTCACCCGGCTGGACCGGCTCGAGCGCACCAACCAGCTGCTCGGTCAGGAACTCGACATCACGCGGACACAGCTCGCGGAGCTGCAGGATACGCTCACGGCGATCACCCACCGTGATCGCCAGGTGCGCCTGCTGGCCGGCCTCGAGCCGATGGACGCCGAGGTCCAGCTCGCCGGTATCGGCGGGCCCGTGGGCGAATGGTCGGAGCGGGAACAGCTCCTGGCGGAAGGCACCATCGGGCGGGCCGCGCTCGACCTGCGGCTCGACCTCGACGGCCTCATTCGCCGCGCCAACCTGATCGCCGGCTCGTTCCGCGAAGCCGCCGACAGTCTCACTTCACACAACGACCGGCTGGCGCGCACGCCGTCCATCATGCCCACGCAGGGCTACCTCAGCAGCGGCTTCGCCAAGGCGCGCATCCATCCCATCTTCCACGAGGCGCGCGCCCACGAGGGGATCGATATCTCGGCCCCCATGGGGACGCCCATCCTGGCAGCCGCGAGCGGCCTGGTGGTCGATGTCGGCACGGTGGCGGGCTATGGGAAGATGGTCACCGTCGACCACGGCTACGGCCTCGTGACGCGCTACGCACACCTTTCCAAGGCTCTCGTCCGGGCCGGGCAGCGCGTGAAGCGGGGTGAGGAAATCGCGCAGGTGGGCAACTCGGGAATCGCGACCGCCCCGCACCTCCACTACGAGGTGATGGTCCGCGGGCAGCAGCAGGATCCGCTCAAGTTCATCTTCCCCGAAACGATCGTGGATTGAGCGGGCTCCACCCCTCCCTCACAACCACATGGCTGACACGCCTGGCGTTCGCCGGGGGCAGCCTGCTGTGCGCCTGCAGCGACCGTCCCGTGGCGGTCGACGTGCAGGTCACGGTCGATGCGGAGCCGGCGCGCGGGGTTGAGGTGCTCGCCCTGCCGTATGACCCCCGAATCATCCTGGACTCGCTCGCGGCGGCGGCGCCGTCACCCCGTCCCGACTTTTCCGGCCTCGAGGCCGAGCTGCGCATCTTCCGCCGCCCGCCCATCGCGGAGGAGGGGCCGGAAGCGGTCGTCTGGGAGGCCACCCGGGACAGCGTGGAGCGCCTGGCGGACTCGCTCCGGGCTGTGGACCGCCGGTCGCCGGGCTACGCGGCGGCGTACCAGGGGTTCCGGCGGCTGTATACGCGGCTGGTGGAGCGCGCGGCCGTACGCGACGCGGCGCGCCGGGAGCTCACGGCCGACGTGCGGTCGCTGGCCCAGCGGGCCGGCTTCGCGGCCGACTCGCTGCGCCGGTGGGAATCCGAGGCGTTCGCCGGGTTCGACAGCGCCGCGGCGCTCGCCGTGGCGGCCAGCGGCCGCGAGCCGGTGACGGCCACCACCGATGCCGCGGGCTGGGCGGCGATGGAACTGGGCGGCGGCGCGTGGTGGCTCGTGGTGCGGCTGCGGCACCCGGAGAACATCTTCCTCGAGCACGTGTGGACGGTGCCTGTGACGATCTCGGGCTTCCCCCTTCGGGTCCCGCTCACGACCGGGAACGCCGACACCCACTGGCGCCACTGAGCCGGGCTCACCGCACGCCACACGCACGAGCGCCCCGGGACCGCAGTCCCGGGGCGCTCGGCTTTGACGGGCGTGGCCCGCTTACTTCGAGATGATCTTCATTCTGATGTTGTTCGTGCCGGCGTTGGCCGTCCACGGCACGTACATGACGTAGTACGTCGTGTTGGCCGCCAGCGCGAGGTTCGTGGCGCCGAGCTCTTCAAACGCCGCTCCGCTGAATCCGAACCCGGGGCAGGCGGAAAAGTCCGTGGTGCAGACGATGATGTCGTTGTCGCCGGACAGGGTCCAGCGCGCCTCGACGTCAATCGTCTCCGCCGTCGCGCCCGTCGTGTACTTGAAGTAATGGTCGAACCCCGTGCTCCCGTTCTGACAGCCGCGGGTGCCCTGGCTCGCGCCGTTGTGGGTGAAGTAGACCCAGCCCAGCACGGACTTGACGGTGGCGTACTCCGGTGCCAGCGGCGCGCCCACGCACGTGGCATCGAGGTTGGTGGGCTGGTAGATGTCCGCCGACGCCTGGCTCACCGTGAACGTGCCGTTCTGGGCCAACTGGTCGGGCCCGATGGCGCTGAACGCCAGCGTCGCCTGCGTCGTCGACCCGGTCGCCGGCACCGCGAACGTGAGGTTGGACGGTGTGATCAGGTCCACGAAGGCCGCCACTCCACCGACGCGCACCTGGGTGTCGGCGTCCCACGACGCGCCGTCTGCCGCCTTGGTGGCGGTGATCAGCGCGCCCGGCCCCCCGGAGCTGGCCGAGAGCGTCCCGCCGAACACGCCGGGCGCCACGACGAGAGTCTTCCGGGCATTCCCGCCGCCGGGCGCCCGCACGAAGATGTTCACCGAGCCCGTGCCCCGGCCCGATGCCACGCCCGTGGCGGCCGCGACGGCGAGCTGGGCCTTGCTGGAGCTGGTCCACTCGTACGCCGCCGCGCCGGAGAGCGCGTTGCCGGCGACGTCCACGGCGTTCACCGTGTAGGTCGCCTCGTTCCCCGAGCCCACCGTGTCTGGCCCGACCACGAGCATGCCTGCCGGCCCGGTCCGGACGATGATGCTGTCCTGCAGACCGTCGGCCGCCGCGCGGACGCAGGTCGTGCCGAGCTCGACGCCCTTCACGAAGGCCGTCGCACTCCAGGGCGCGCCCGCCCCCTGGCCGGTGAGGGTGGCGACGGCGGCATTGCACGCAGTGAGCGTCACGGCCGTCGTCGTCTCGTTGCCGGCCTCGTCCCGCGCCACGGCGCCGATCGCCACGGAGTCGCCAACGACGACCGCGACGGCGCTGTTGCTGAGCCCAAGGCTGGTGGCCGCGCCCGGCGGTCCACCCAGATAGAGGGGCGTGTCGTCCGGGCACGCGAGCGTGCCCGTCACGAGAAGCGCCGTCCCCAAGACCATCTTATAGCCAAGCCGCATATCGCTGCGCTCCTTCGTGGCGCCCGGGGTCCGGCGGCACCGTGCCGCCGGACCCGCGAACGCGGTCAAGACGTTATTGCGCTTCAGCCGGAACCGCACCCAAGAAGATGCGCGTACGGCCCATGGCGACCGCCGATCCCTTGGGCGCCAGCATCAGCCAGACCTCGCGGTACACGTCGAACGGCTGCTCGGCGCTTCCGCCCGGCTGGAGCGTGTTCTGGCAGTTGTTCGTGCCCGACCCCGCCACGCAGTTGCGGATTTGCGACCGCGACACCGAGGTCGGCGAGACGCCGGGGAGCAGCTGACTGATGTCGGCGTCGTACAGGCTCACACGGCTCTCGGTGGGCACCGGGCTGTACGCCGACCGCAACGTGTCCACCATCAGCGTATCCAGGAAGGTGGCCCGATCGCCCGGGTCGCCCACCAAGTACATCCGGTAGTAGAACCCCACCGGCGGCCGGGACAACTGCTGGAAGTCCACCGACACCTCGGGGCCGCGGATCGCCCCCAGGCCGGAGCCGGCCACGCCAAACAGGTAATCATTGGGGGAGACGGTACTGATCAGATCCGTGCCGCCGAAGTTGCCGAAGCTCAGCGCCCCGTTGCCACCCACCCCGATGCGGCGCCACAGGAACTTGGCGGCGCTCGGCGTGGTGGCCGCCGCTCCCTCGATCGAGAGCACGACGGCGTTCTGGAGGTACGGGTTGACCGCGTTGCCGGGATCCTGATTGCTGAGCCACACCCGCACGCTGTCCACGAACGGGCTGTTGGAGCCCGCGTAGGTGCCGATGCTGGCGCTCACGACCGTGGAGTCGATCACGCGGATCGTGTCCTCCCCCGTGATCGGGTCGATCACCGGGAGGCCGCCGGCATCGAGGCTGTCGCGCCGGAAGAACTCCACGACGCGTCCCACCAACGCGGTGGCCACGTCATTGCCGGTCGCGTTGCGGTTGACGCCCCAGAACTGATACACGCCGGACGCCAGCGCGCCCGGTACCGGGCGCAACGTCAGCCGCACGGTCGAGTCAGCGGCCGCGATGGTGCGGGTCACCGTCCCGCCCGGGATGCCCCGGGCGTCGGCCGACATGTCGAAGTCAAAGGCCGGGTCCCCGACCGCGTCGAGGACCGTATTGCGCACGTCGTCGCACGCCCCCACCGCCAGAACGGCCATGGGCAGCAGCCACCCCAGCCGGCGCGCGCGGGAGAAGGGATTCCGCATTGTCGCTCCTTGTCTCACGTCGCGCCGCGTCATCGGGCGCCGGGGGTGAACGTAAAGCCCAGTGTGGCGGCGAAGTTGTGCGCCGTCTTGTTGAACGGCGGCTGCGCGGGAATCACGTCAGGGAACCGCGTCGGCGCGAACCGCGCGTCCACCGGGTTGATCTTCTCGCGGTCGAACGACGTGTAGACGTAGTCCGTCACCTCGAGCCGAATGCCCGTGGTACTGCCAACCTGGAAGTTGAAGCCCAACCCGGCCACGAGCAGCAGCTCGGAGAACCCGGTGCTGCCTTCCGCCACCTGCGGATCGAGCGTGACATGATACAGGCCGGCCCCACCCCTGAGGTAGGGACGCACCGCCCCGAGCGGCAGCTCCGCCGTGGCCAGCCCGGCCACGTGGATGGTGGTGAGCGGCTGCTCGATGGCGAAGAGTAACGTGGTATCCCGGAAGGTCATTTCGGCGGGAAAGAAGTTCCCGTCCGTCTTGGCGCGCACAACGCCGACCGAGGCCCCCAGGCCGAGATAGCGACTGACGCGGTACACGGCGTCAACCGCAATCACGGGGCCGTTCTTCACGCCGGTTTCCTCCTGGTATTTCATCCAACCCAGGCGCGGTCCGACGACGAACCCCGTGTTCGATTGCGCGACCAGCGCTCCGCTCGACGTGGCGAGGAGAAGCACCGTCGCTGACAGAATTCGGCTCATGCTAGCTCCGTAGTCGTGGGTCGCGGGGGGGGGGGG
>JBFGDF010000031.1:0-24181 GCA_041580775.1 Gemmatimonadales bacterium | reverse complement strand
GTCAGCCCGCCAGAAGTCCAGCCGGAACACGGTATCGTCGCCGCCGCGCCGTGCCCAGTAGCCGGCCGTGGTGGAGTCGATCGCCAGGGCCAGCAGGGTGTCCCCCGCCAGGCCCAGCACGGTGACCGTGCGGTCCGGCCGGCCGAAGTCGGCCGAGTCGCGCTGGGCGTCGGTGGCGAACCCCGTGGCCGACACGTCGGCGAGGGCCCCCAGGAGCCGCGCCACGGCGGCGCTGTCGGCCGGCCGGCCGGCCACCGTCCAGCCACCCTCCGCCCGGGAAACCGTCCAGCGGCCCGGGCCGCGGGTGATGGACACCGCGCCCACCGTATCGGCGGGCAGGCTCGCGATGCGCCGGTCGCGCCACGCGTCCACGTCCCGCTCCACCAGGCTCGCCAGCCGGCCGCGCAGCTGGTACACGTCGGGCGCGTCGGCGCGGCGCACGTAGGCCGTCTGATAGCCCCGCCCGCGCTCGCCGACGATGAAGTCGAGCAGCACCGCGTCGCCGCGGGCGAAGCGGACCCGCCGGCCGGCGCCGCTGTCCACCCCCAGCCGCGCGTGCGACATGGCGCTCTTGGCCACCAGCTCGCTCGACGCGGCCGTGTCGGTGAGGGCGCCGAACAGCTCTTCGACCGGGCCGCGCGAGGCGCGATGGCCGTTGACCGTCCAGGTGTCTCCCTCGCGGCGCAGCGTGACGGTGTCAGTCGGGCCTTCGAGCGCGATGCGATCCACGTCGGCGGCGCCGAGCTTGGGAAGGTCGAGCCCGTCGCCCGCACCGCTCAGCGCGCCGCGGAACAGGGCGAACGCGCCCCACGCGAACACGATCACCACGAGCGCCACCAGGGCGCGCAGCAGCGCGGTGGGACTCATCCGGCACCTCCGGGCGCGGCGGGCGTGTAGCTGCGCCGCGTGGTGCGGCGCCGCGCGAGCAGCCGTACCAGCCCGCCGAGAGCAATGAGCACCGGCATGCCGATCACGTTGGCGTACTTGACCGCGTCGCGCCGCCCCTCGGTGAGCGCCAGCGGCGGGGGGCGCCGGTCCTTGGAGCGGATCGCGATCAGGGCCTCGTCCTGCGCGAGCCAGTCGACAGCGTTGAGCACGAAGACGCCGTTCTCCGGCGCCGAGCGCAGCTGCCGGTCGGCGGCGAACTCGTCACTGCCCACCACCACCAGCCGGCCGCGGGGCCGCGCGGTGTCGCCCGCGGCGAGCGGATTCACCTGCACGGCCAGCACGCGCGGGGCGAGGCTGTCGGTGGGGAAGGTCTGCTGCGGGTCGAGCAGGGTCTGCGTCGCCGATACCCCGCCGGCGCGGCTCGTGACGACGAGCGGCGTCACGCTGCCGGGTGCCGCCCCGCTGGTGTCCACCGAGCTGGCCCAGGGCAGGAACAGCGACGGTACGTCTTCGTTGATCACCGAGGCGCCGGTGCCGGCGGCGCGGATCCACAGGGGATAGGGTGTGAGCAGCCGCCCGAACTGGGTCGGCATCGAGACGCTCTCGTGGGAGAGCAGGTCGTACACCATGTCGGGACGCACCGCCACGCCGTACGGCGCGAGCACGCGGTTCCATGCGACGGCGCGCGGCATGGCGAAGAACGGCCGCTGCGGGTCGATGGCCATGCCGCCCGCCATCACCAGGGCCGCGCCGCCCCGCGCCAGAAACGCCGCGAGCCGGTCGGCAGTGGCCGCGTCGAGCGAGTCCGGGCCCCCCGCGAGCACGAGCACGTCCACGTCGGGCGTGGGCTGGGAGTCGGCGGTGAGCGTCACGCTGCGGACGTCGTACGCGCGCCCCAGCTCGTCGCGCAGCACCTGGAACGTCCGCTGCCGCAGGTACTCGTCAGCGGGATTGGTCACGAACCCCACCACCGGCTTGGCCGTCCGCGTCATGGAGCGGATCGCCGCCGCGATGCGGTATTCCAGGTCGTCGGTACGCTGGATGACCGGAATGGTCTCCTGCCGGTCGGCGTACAGGATGGCGAGCCCCATGTAGCCTTCGCGAATCTGGAGCTGCGACTCGCCAATCACGTTGAACTGGATCGGCGGGATGCCCAGCGCCTGCGCCTCCGACCGGGCCGCCTCGGTCTTGGCGGGATCCTGCTCGACCACGCGCACGTTGCCGCGGCCCGCGGCGCGGAGATCCCGCAGCAGGTCGTCCACGTCGCGCTTGAGGAGCGAGACCTCGGGCGGCAGCTCGCGGGAGGCGAACAGCTTGAGCGTCACCAGGTCGTCGGTGCCGCGCACGAGGTCGCGCGTGGCGGGTGACAGAGTGTAGGCGTTCGTCGGCGTGAGATCGAGCCGGCCGCCGATGTAGCCGCCGAGCAGGTTGAGCATCACGGCGGCGGTGACGAGCACCGCCACGCCGGCCGCGAGCCGGCGAGCCGGCGGCGCCCCGCGCGGCAGGCGGCGGCCGAGCACCGCCCCGAACGCGAGCACGAGGAACGCGCCCGCCAGGGTCACGAAGTAGAGCACGTCGCGCAGATCGAGCACGCCGCGCGCGATGTTGGCGAAATGGGACAGCACGCCAAGCCGCGCGGCGACGGCGCCGAGCGTGGGCGGGAGCCCCACGATCAGCGGGTCGAGCCCCAGGAGCACCAGCACGAACATCACGGCCACGCCGAGGATGAACGCGGTGACCTGGTTGCCGGTGAGGCTCGACGTCCAGAGTCCCACGGCGGCCATGCCGGCCGCGAGCAGGAACGCGCCCACGTACTGGGCCGCAATCACGCCGGTCGGAAGATCGGCGCCGAGCGCGAGGGCGGCGGGCACGGTGAGCGTGAGGGCCAGCGCCGTCCAGAGGAACAGCACGGTCCCCAGGTACTTGCCGAGCACCAGCTCGAGCTCGGTGATGGGCTGGGCGAGCACGACCTCGAGGGTGCCGCTCCGGCGATCGTCGGCGAGCGCGCGCATCGTCACCGCCGGCACCAGGAACAGGAACAACCAGGGCAGCAGGTCCAGCATGGGCCGGAGCGAGGCCGCGCCCACGAGGAAGATCTGGCGGAAGAACAGGAAGTTGTTCACCACCAGGAACACGATCAGCAGGATGTAGCCCGTGGGATGATCGAACAGCGCCTTGAGCTCGCGGCGGGCGAGGGTCCAGATGCGGCTCATGCCTGGCCCCCTTCCGTGGTGAGCTGGCGGAAGAGCTCCTCCAGGCTGCCGCCCTCCTGATGCAGCTCGTAGAGCGTCCAGCCGCGCTCGTGGGCCAGCCGGAAGATCGCCGGCCGCACGTCATCGCTGGCGGCGGCGGTGACCCCGAACCGCGCTCGGCCGTCGCGCTCACCCCGCGCGTCGACCCCCGTGACCCCCGGTAGGGTCCGGAGCGCGTCGCCCACGCCGGTGCCGGCGATCTCGACGCCGATCGTCGCCAGCCCAGCGGCCCGCGCCATGAGGTCGTGCACGGGTCCGTCGGCCACGAGCTTGCCGCGGTTGATGATCAGCAGGCGCGAGCACGTGTGCTGGACCTCGGAGAGCACGTGCGTCGAGAGCACCACGGTGCGGTCGCGCCCCACCTCGCCGATCAGGTGGCGGATCTCCACCCGCTGATTGGGGTCCAGCCCCTCGGTGGGCTCGTCCAGCACCAGCAGGTCGGGCTCGTGCACGATGGCCTGCGCCAGCCCCACCCGCTGGCGGTACCCCTTCGACAGATCGCCGATGGGCCGGTAGAACACGCTGGCGATGCCGGTTTGGCCCACCGCACGGTCAATGGCCCCGCGCCGCTCGGCGGCGGGGATCTCCCGCAACCGCACGACGAACTCGAGGTACTCCGATACGAGCATGTCGCCGTAGAGGGGGTTGTTCTCGGCAAGGTAGCCGATGCGCCGCTTGGCGGCGCGGCCGGCCTCGGCGAGCAGGACCCCGTCGAGCCGGATCTCGCCGGCGTCGGGATCGAGGTACTGGGTAATCATCCGCATGGTGGTGGATTTCCCGGCCCCGTTGGGACCGAGAAACCCCACCACCTCGCCGCGATCGACGGCGCAATCCACGCCGTCAACGGCAGCGACGGCACCGAACCGTTTGGCGACTCCGTGCAGAGTGAGCAGAGGCATGGCGGCAACTCGGGTGACGGACGGAATTCGCGCGGAATTCTAGTCGCAACCCGCGGGGTGGTTCAAGTCCTCCCGCCCGGACTCGCTCCCGCCCCGCCGGAGGCCAGCGCGAGCACCGCGGCGCCCGCAAGCCGCCCATCCCGCAGGTGGGTCAGCGCCTCGTTGGCCTCCTCGAGCGCGTAGGAGCGGACCTCGGTGCGGACGGGCCTGCGGGCCACGTGCGCAAAGAACTCCTCCCCGTCCCGGCGGGTGAGGTTCGCGACGGAGCGCAGCGTGCGCTCGCCCCAGAGAATCTCGTAGGGAAACGCGGGGATGTCGCTCATGTGAATGCCGGCGCAGACCACGGTACCGCCCCGCTCCACGGCCCGCAGCGCCGCCGGCACCAGGGCGCCCACCGGGGCGAACACGATGGCGGCGTCGAGCGGTTCCGGCGGCCGCTCGTCGGACCCGCCGGCCCACTCGGCGCCGAGCGACTGGGCGAACGCCTGGCCGTCGGCGTCGCCTGGGCGGGTGAACGCGAACACGCGGCGCCCTTCGTGGCGCGCCACCTGCGCGATGATGTGGGCGGCGCCGCCGAAGCCGTAAAGCCCGAGCCGCGTGCCCTCCCCCGCGGCCCGGAACGAACGGAACCCAATCAGCCCAGCGCAGAGGAGCGGCGCCGCATGGACGTCGGAGAGGCCTTGGGGAATCGCGAAGCAGAACCGCTCGTCGGCCACCGCGTACTCGGCGTAGCCACCGTCCAGGTGGTAGCCGGTGAACTTGGCGCGAGGGCAGAGGTTCTCGCGCCCCGAGCGACAGAAGGCACAAGTGCCGCAGGTCCAGCCCAGCCACGGGACGCCGATACGGTCCCCCACGGCAAAGCGGCGCGCGTCCGGTCCCAAGGCGTGGATGGTCCCGACGATCTCGTGCCCGAGCACCAGTGGCAGCTTGGGGTCGCGGAGATCCCCGTCGGCCACGTGCAGATCGGTGCGACACACGGCACACGCCGCAACGCGGACCCGCACCTGGCCACGTCCGGGCTCCGGGATGGGCAACTCCACGCGTCGCAGCGGCGCGCCCTGCCGCTCGAGCAGCATGGCTCTCACCCTGCCACCTCCCTCCTCCACTCCACACTGCGGGACGGAAGGACGGAAGGACGGAGGGACGCTTTCACCTCAACGCTCACGGCGCATCGATATCAGACGAGCTCGGTGGACGCTTCACGCTATCCAGAATCTTCCTTGCCCGCCTGAACACCGCCTGCCACATCGCGCGGGTCAGACGGCCCGTGTTGGTGTTCTGGCGACTGGGATGATACGACGTGATCAGTGTCGTGCCGTCCGGCAGCGCGGTCACCGCACCGTGGCGGAACGGGGGTCGCTCTCCAGCCGGAAGGCGATCCCACCACCCGCTGGCGTGGAGCCACGCCGCATAGCCGATCCGCCCCAGCACCACCACTACGCGGACGCGTGCGAGCAGCACCAGCTCCGCCGCCAGAAAGGCCCGGCAGCGGTCGAGTTCCTCCCGGGTGGGCTTGTTGCCCGGGGGCGCGCAGCGGAGCGCGGCGGTGATGTAGCAGTCGGAGAGCGTGAGCCCGTCGTCGCGCGCCACGCTCTCTGCCTGGCTCGCGAACCCGTAGCGGTGGAGCGCGGCATACAGCCAGTTGCCACTCGCGTCGCCCGTGAACATCCGGCCCGTGCGATTGGCGCCGTGGGCGGCCGGGGCGAGCCCCACGAGCAGCAGCCGGCCGTGCGGATCGCCGAATCCCGGCACGGGCCGTCCCCAGTACGTCCAGTGGCGAAACTCGCGCTTCTTCTCATCGGCCACGCGCTCGCGCCACGCCACCAGCCGGGGACACGCACGACAGGCGACGACGGTTTGGGTCAGGGCCGAGAGCGAAGCGGGAGCGATGGCAGGCGAGGCGACGGCGGGGCGTTTCACTTTTTCACTTTTCACTTTTCACACCGCACTCAGCTCAACCCGTACTCTTTGATCTTTCTGTACAGCGTCCGCTCCCCGATGCCAAGCTGTTCGGCGGCCTTGCGGCGGTTCCCTTCCGTTTCCTCGAGCGCCGCCTGAATGGCCGCGCGCTCGACGTCCGCCATGCGCATCCCCGACCGGTACAGGACCGACGGGGGTTCTTCCTCTTCCTCGGCCTCGGCCCCGTCGGGCGAGCGCACGAACGCCGGGCCGCCGCCCCGGACCACCGCCGCGCGCCCCAGGTCGATGACTTCCACCGGGTGCGGCGTCTCGTCGAACCGGCGCCGCAGGTCGTCGAGCTGCACCTTGAGCTCCACCAGCGAGCGGAAGATGAATTCCAACTCCTGTCCGGAGATGTCGCGCTGCGTGTCCGGCATCCGCATCGGCAGGAGCCTGGTGCCGCCTTCCCGGATCTCGCGCGGGATGTCGGCCGCGCCGATCTCGCGGCCGGGGGCCAACACCACCATGGACTCCACGAGGTTCCGCAGCTGGCGCACGTTGCCGGGCCAGTGCGCAGCACTCAGGATCTGCATGGCCTCGGGCGCGATGCCGCGGAACTGGCGGCCGTGCTGGCGGCTCAGGTCCGTGACGAACCGGCGGACCAGCAGGGGAATGTCGCCACGCCGCTCGCGCAGCGGGGGCAGGTAGATGTAGAGGACGTTCAGGCGATAGAAGAGATCGTCGCGGAACTCCCCCACCGCCACCGCTTCCTTGAGCGACCGGTTGGTGGCGGCGATCACCCGCACGTCCACGCGGATCGGCTGGGTACCGCCGACCCGGAAGAAGCTCCGCGTCTCGAGCACGCGCAGCAGCTTCACCTGCACGGCGGCCGGCATCTCCCCCACCTCGTCGAGGAACAGCGTCCCGCCGTTGGCCAGCTCGAAGCGCCCGAGGCGGCGTTCGGCGGCCCCCGTGAACGCGCCCTTCTCGTGCCCGAACAGCTCCGACTCGAGCAGTGTCTCTGGCAGGGCGGCGCAGTTGACCGCGATGAACGGCTTCTCGCGGCGGGGCGAGAGGCTGTGAATGGCCTGCGCCACCAGCTCCTTGCCCGTGCCCGACTCACCCTCGATCAGTAGGGTGCTGGTGACCGGCGCCATCTGCTCGATCTTGACCAGCACCTCGTGCACCGCCGGGCTGTCGCCGAGGATGCCCGTCCGCTCCTGCAGGCGGCGGCGCTCGAGCAGGCGTTGGGCCACGGCCACGACGTCGCGCGGGTCCACCGGCTTCACCATCCACGCGGTGAGCCCGAGGTCGTGCGCCAGCCGCGAGGGCTCGTGGTCGGTGGCCTCGAGCAGGCCGAGCGTGGCGACGCCGCCCTCGCGCGCGAGCGCCACCAGGTCGCGCGTGGGCCGCTCGTGCAGGGCGCCCGTGAGGACCACGACTTCCGGATCGGCGCGCCGCACCGCTGCGCGCACGTCGTCGAGCGACGACACCAGCGTGGTCTGGAGCGACCCGGCCTCGAGGCCCGCGTTGAGCGGAACCGCGACCTCGAGGTCGTCCATCGTGACGAGAATGCGTCCGCTCATCCGTGATCCGTGGGGCGACCGGCGAGCAGGTCCACCGCGTGGCCGACGAGCGGCCCGAGCACGGCGAGCCCGTCGCGCACGCCGCCCGGACTGCCGGGGAGGTTGACGATCAGGCAGGCGCCGCGCACGCCGGCCAGGCCCCGCGAGAGCACCGCCCGCGGCACGGCGGCGCGCGCGGCGGCGCGGATCGCCTCGGCGATGCCCGGGGCGTCGCGCTCGAGCACGGCCCGCGTCGCCTCGGGCGTCACGTCCCGCGGCGCGAGGCCCGTGCCGCCGGTGGTGAGAATCACGTCGGCGACCCCGTCGTCGGCCCAGCGCACGAGCGTGCCGGCGATCAGGTCGCTCTCATCCGGCACGATGGCGCGGGCGGCGACGTCGTAGCCGCACTCGGCCGCCCACGTGACGATGGCGTCGCCCGACGTGTCCGCCCGACGGCCGGCAGCTCCCGCATCCGAGATGGTCAGCACCGCGATCCGAACGCCCATGCCATCAGCGCTTGACGCTGCCCCCGGTGTAGAACGGCAACGCGACGACGGACACCGGCACCCGCTTGCCCCGCGCCTCGATCTCGAACCCGGTGCCGGGCGAGACGGAGTGGGTCGGCAGGTACGTCGTCCCGATCGCCTGCTTGAGCGTTGGGCTGTAACCGCCGCTCCGCACGACGTCCACCTTGCGGTCGTTGAGGTACACGTCCATTCCGTGCCGCGGAATCACGCCCTTGGCGTCCGTCACGAAGCCCACGAGCTTGCGCGTGACGCCCCGCGTCTTGGCCTGCTGCAGCGCGGCCTTCCCCGTGAACGGCGCGCCCTTGTCGAGCTTCACGATCCACCCGAGCCGGGCCTCGTACGGAGTGGTGGTGTCGTCGATGTCGTTCCCGTAGAGCGGATAGCCCACTTCGAGCCGGAGCGAGTCCCGCGCGCCGAGTCCGATCGGCGCGGCGCGGCCCTCGCCCACCAGCGCCGTCCACACGGCATCGGCGCTGCGCGGGCGAAAGTAGAGCTCGAACCCGTCTTCACCGGTGTAGCCCGTGCGCGAGATGAAGCACTCGGCGCCGGCCACGGGCCCCACGTCGAAATGGTAGTACTTGATGGCGCCGAGCTTGAGGCGGGTAAGCGACTGGAGCAGCGCCTCGCTCGCCGGTCCCTGCACCGCCAGCAGGGCGACCTCGGCGGAAATGTCCTTGAGGCGGACGTTCACGCCCGCCTTGCGGGCAACCAGGTGGTCCCAGTCCTTGGTGGCGTTGGCGGCGTTCACGACGAGCATGAGCTTGTCGTCGAACCGGTACACGAGGCAATCGTCCACGAAGGTGCCCGCCTCCGTGAGAATCGCCGAGTACTGCGCCTGCCCGGGCGCGAGCGCGCCGACGTCGTTGCAGGTGACCCGGTTCACGAACGCGTTGCGGTCGGGACCCGTCACCTCGAACTCGCCCATGTGCGACACGTCGAACACGCCCACCCCGGTGCGGACGATCTCGTGCTCGCGCGAGATGCCGGTGGGGTACTGCACCGGCATCTCGAACCCCGCGAACGGGACGAGCTTGGCGCCGAGCGCCACGTGGTGCGCATGAAACGGGGTGCGCGTCAGGCCGTCGGTCATCCCTGCGTCCCTCCCATCACCGTGGCCATCAGGGCCTTCTGCACGTGCAGGCGGTTTTCCGCCTGGTCGAAGACGCGCGATTGCTTGCCCTCGAACACGCTCTCCGTCACTTCCTCGCCGCGATGGGCGGGGAGGCAGTGCAGGAAGATCGCCTTGGGGTCGGCGAGCCGCATCAGCTCGGGCGACACCTGATAGCCCCTGAAGGCGAGCGTGCGCTGCTCCGCCTCGCCTTCCTGTCCCATGGACGCCCACACGTCGGTATTCACCACGTGCGCACCGCGCACGGCCGACTCGAGGTCTTCGGTGATCGAGACCTTGGTGCGCGCCTTCGCAAAATCGAAGATGGCGTGGTCCGGCTCGTAGCCCTCGGGACAGGCGAGCCGCAGCTCGAAGCCCAGCACACCGGCGGCGTTGAGCCACGAGTTGGCCATGTTGTTGCCGTCGCCGATCCACGCGACGGTCTTCCCCTCCCAGCCCCCGAGGTGCTCGCGCATGGTGAACACGTCGGCCAGCACCTGGCAGGGATGCAACAGGTCGGTGAGCCCGTTGATCACGGGGATGCTCGCGTAGCGGGCCAACTCCTCGACATCGCTGTGCGCGAACGTCCGGATCATGATCCCGTCCACGTAGCGCGACAGCACGCGCGCGGTGTCCTTGATCGGCTCGCCGCGCCCGATCTGGATGTCGCGCGACGAGAGGAACAGCGCGTGCCCACCCAGCTGATAGGCCCCCACCTCGAACGACACCCGCGTGCGGGTACTGCTCTTGGCGAAGACCATCGCGAGGGTCTTGCCAGCCAGGGGCCGGTCGCGGTACGGCCCACGCTTCATGCGCTGGGCGAGCTCGAAGACCTGGAGAATCTCGTCCTTCGAGAAGTCGGGGATGGCGAGAAAGTCTCGTTTCGGCATAGTCACGAGTGAAAGTCGGTCAAATTGACAGGCCCCGGGGATTCTATCCCCGAGGCCCACGGGTGTAAAGCAGCGAACGACCGAATGGCGAACGGACGGACCTACAGGATGTATTTCCGCAGATCCTCGTCGTCCACGATGTGCATCAACCGGGCCCGCACGCGCTCCGCGTCGAACACGATGCGTTTCTCGGTCACCTCGGGCAGGTCGAACAGCAGATCCTCCAGCAGCGTGGACATGACGGTGTGGAGCCGGCGTGCCCCGATGTTCTCGATGCGGTCGTTGAGCACCGTGGCGATGCGCGCCACCTCGTGAATGCCGTCGTCGGTGAACTCGAGGGCGACGCCCTCGGTGGCACACAGGGCCTGGTACTGCTTGGTGAGCGCGTTCTCCGGTTCCGTCATGATGCGCACGAAGTCGCTCTCGGTGAGGGACGCCAGCTCCACACGGATCGGGAACCGGCCCTGCAGCTCGGGAATCAGGTCCGACGGCTTGGTCATGTGAAACGCGCCGGCGGCGATGAACAGGACGTGGTCGGTGCGGACGTAGCCGTGCCGCGTCTGCACGGTCGAGCCCTCCACGATCGGCAGCAGATCCCGCTGCACGCCCTCGCGGGACACGTCCGGCCCCACGCCGCCGCGTTCCCCGGCGATCTTGTCGAGCTCGTCCACGAACACCACGCCGTGGTTCTCGACCCGGTCGAGCGCCTCGTTCACGACGTCGTCCATGTCCACGAGCTTGCGCAGCTCCTCGTCCACCAGGATGCGCCGTGCTTCGGTGAGGCGCACGGTGCGCCGCTTCTTCCGCTTGGGGAGCAGGTCCTGGAGCATCTCGCTCCAATTGACGTCCGGCCCCTCCATCCCCTGGGGGGGCGGCATCATGTCGAGCAGCGGAAACCCCTGCTGCGAGACCTCGACCTCCACTTCGCGCTCCTCGAGTTTTCCGTCCCGCAGCAGCTGGCGCAGCTTGTCGCGCGTGCGCCGGCGGCGCTCGTCTTCCGGCTTGACGGGCTGCGCTTCGCCCTTGGTGGACACCACGAACCCGCCGCCCGGCGGCTCTGCCCCGCCCGGCGCGGTCGTGCCCGCCGCGGCCGCCGTGCTCGCGGTCTCCGCCGTGTCACCGGCCGGCACCGGCAGCAGCAGATCCAGTAGCCGTTCCTCCGCCCGCTGTTCGGCCTGCGGGTAGACGTCGTCCTCACGCTCGCCGCGCACCATGTTGATGGCCGCGTCCACCAGGTCGCGGATCATGGACTCGACGTCGCGGCCGACGTACCCCACCTCGGTGAACTTCGACGCCTCCACCTTGATGAACGGCGCGCCGGCGAGCCGCGCGAGCCGCCGCGCGATCTCCGTTTTGCCCACCCCCGTGGGGCCGATCATGATGATGTTGTTCGGCAGGATCTCGTCCCGGATCTCCTCCGGGGCCTGGGCGCGCCGCCACCGGTTGCGGATGGCGATCGCGACCGCGCGTTTCGCGGGGTTCTGCCCCACGATGTAGCGGTCGAGCTCGGCCACGATCTGCTTGGGCGGCAGCTCCTCCAGCCAGGGCGGTGGCTCGTCGCCCGGCCGAGTGGACGGCGGGCCCGTGGCGGGCTGCGGGACAGGCTCAGTCATCCCGCCCGTCCGAGCTCGAGAATCGTCAGATTGCGGTTGGTGAAGACGCAGATGTCCGCGGTGATCTCGAGACTGCGCTGCACGACGTCGCGGGCATCGAGCCCGGCGCCCACGAGGGCCCGGGCCGCCGCGAGCGCGTAGTTGCCGCCGCTCCCGATGGCGAGGATGCCGTCGTCGGGCTCGATCACCTCCCCGCTGCCGCTCAGCACGAAGCCGTGCCGCCCGTCGGCGACGGCCAGCAGCGCCTCGAGCCGTCGCAGCACACGGTCGCTGCGCCAGTCCTTGGCCAGCTCCACCGCCGCGCGCGGCAGGTTGGCGGGAAAGCGCTCAAGCTTCTCCTCGAACTTCTCGAACAGCGTGAGCGCGTCGGCCGCGGCGCCCGCGAACCCGGCCAGCACCTTGCCACCCGCCAGCAGCCGCACTTTGGTGGCGTGCGCCTTCATGACGGTGTCCCCCACCGTCACCTGGCCATCCCCGCCCATCACCACCCGTCCGTCCTTGCGCACGCACAGAATCGTGGTCGCGTAGATGCGCTGTTGCACCGTCATCGTGTCCCTGGCCTGGCGGGCGTCACCGCGCCCGCGGATGCGCCTGTTGGTAGACCTTCTTGAGGCGTTCGACGCTCGTATGAGTATACACCTGCGTCGTACTGAGCGAACGGTGCCCGAGCAGCTCCTGCACCGCCCGCAGATCGGCGCCGGCATCGAGCAGGTGCGTGGCGAAGCTGTGCCGCAGGGAGTGCACCTTGAGGCCGGTGCGCTCGCCGAAGAGCCGCAGGTAGCGGCGCACCGCACCCTGGACCCCGCGTGGCGATAGCCGGCGCCCCGTGCGCGAGAGGAACAGCGCCCGCCGGTCGCCGCGGCCAGCCGGCAGCCGCGCCAACAGCGCCTCCCGCTCCTGTTCGTAGCGCCGCAGCCCCCGGAGCGCCGGCCGCCCCAGGGGGAGCAGGCGCTCCTTGCGTCCCTTCCCCCGCACCTTCACCTGATCGGACACCGCGTCCACGTCGGCCACGTTCAGGCCCGCCAGCTCCGACAGCCGCATCCCCGTCCCGTAGAACAGTTCGAGCATGGCCAGGTCGCGGACCTCCTGGAATCCGCCCTCCCCCGCCGCCGCTTCCGCAATCCGGAACAGTTCCTGGGCCTGCGCCCGATCGAGCACCGCCGGCAGGCGCCGCTCGCCCTTCGGCAGCCGCAGGCTGCGGGCGGGGTTCGTCTCCACGCCGTGGCGCACGCCGAGAAAGCGGTAGAAGGTGCGCAGCGCCGACACGGCGCGCGCAATGGACCGCTTGGCCTGCCCGCCGCGCGCCAGCTCACCCATGAAGCTGCGCAGCGCCAGACGGTCGACGGTGCGCCACGACCACGACCCGCCGTAATACTGGTCCGCAAACGCCTGGAAGCGCAGCAGGTCGCGCCGGTAGGCGCTGACGGTGTGGGGCGAGTCCTGCCGTTCCTTTTCCAGAAACTCCAGGAACTCGGCCACCGCCGGCCGCGGCGCGCGTCGGGCGCTCACGCCGTCACGGCGACCGTGTCGCGCACGAAGGTCTGCATCGCCTCGAGCGCCCGGTCGGCGAGCTGCCCGTTGCGCGCGCGCTTGTCGCGCACCCGCCGATCGAGCGGCGGCACCAGGCCAAAGTTGGCGTTCATCGGCTGGAAATGCTCGGGGTCGGCACCATGCACGTAGCGCAGCAGCCCCCCGAGCATCGTCTCCGCCGGCGGGACGACGGGCGCCGCGCCGCCCAGCAGCCGCGCCAGATTGATGCCCGCGAGCAGGCCCGTGCCGAGCGATTCGGTGTAGCCCTCGACGCCCACCAACTGCCCCGCGAACAGCAGCTGCGGATCGTCCGGCGCCGACAGGTGGGCGGTGAGCGCGGCGGGTGCGTTGAGATACGTGTTGCGGTGGATGCTGCCGTAGCGCAGGAACTCCGCCTGCGCGAGCCCGGGCAGCGTGCGGAGGATGCGCTGCTGCTCCGGAACACGGAGCCGCGTCTGGAAGCCCACGAGATTCCACATCTGCCCCGCCCGATCTTCCTGGCGGAGCTGCACCACCGCATACGGCTCGCGTCCCGTGCGCGGGTCGGGCAGGCCCACTGGTTTCATGGGCCCGAACCGCAGCACGTCGTCGCCCCGGGCGGCCATCTCCTCCACCGGCAGGCACCCCTCGAAGTAGGGCACCCGATCGAAGTCATGCGCCGCAAACTGCTCGCCCGCGCGCAGGGCGGCGAGGAACGCGAGGTATTCCTCGCGCGAGAGCGGCACGTTGAGGTAGTCGTCCCCGCCCCCCTTGCCGTAGCGCGAGCGGCGGTAGAGCC
The DNA here is from genome assembly GCA_041580775.1 of Gemmatimonadales bacterium. Lineage (GTDB taxonomy): Bacteria > Gemmatimonadota > Gemmatimonadetes > Gemmatimonadales > GWC2-71-9 > JAOTWJ01. Next base: position 10,232 of record JBFGDF010000031.1, on the reverse strand, counting down.
GGTCGTGGTCGAGCGACTCATCGCTCACGATGGGGGCGATGGCGTCGAAGAAGGCGAGCGACGTCTGGCCGAGGCGCGCCGCGATGCGCGCGGCGAGGGCGTCGGACGTGAGCGGGCCGGTGGCCACGATGCCCGGCGAGGGGAGGTCGGTCACCTCCGCGCGCGTCACCCGGATCCGCGGGTGCGCCTCGACCCGCTGCGTGACGGCCTCGCTGAACAGCACGCGGTCCACGGCGAGCGCCGTGCCGCCCGGGACGCGCACGCCGTCGGCGACCTCCAGCAGCAAGCTCCCCAACAGCCGCAGCTCCGCCTTGAGGAGGCCGTGCGCGTTGGTCAGCTCGACGGACTTGAACGTGTTGCTGCAGACGATCTCGGCCAGCCGGTCGGTCTGGTGGGCCGGCGTGCGCACCTGCGGGCGCATCTCGCGCAGCAGGACGTCGTGCCCGCGGGTCGCCAGCGCCCAGGCGGCCTCGCACCCGGCAAGGCCGCCGCCGACGACCGTGACCGTCACGTCGCCGCGGGGGTCGAGGCCCCTTCCTCCACGGTGAACTCGTTCCCGCACTTGAGACACTTGCGGAACTCCCCACGCGCCTTCGTGCTGCGCATCTCCGCCCCCACGAACGCGCACGACGGGCAGGGATCCGGCGCCGGCCGGTACCAGGTGGAGAAGTCGCAGTCGGGGTAGCGCGTGCAGCCGAAGAACGAGCGGCCCCGCTTGGTGCGGCGCTCCGCCACGTCCCCCTTGGTGCACTTGGGACAGGACACGCCGAGGGGGATGGGACGCGTGTGCTTGCATTCCGGGTACCCGGTGCACGCCAGGAACTCGCCGTACCGGCCGGTCTTGATCACCATCGGGCGGCCGCACTCGGCACACACCTCGTCGGTGGGACGGTCGGGCGGACGGTCCCCGCGCAGCGGCTTGGTGAAGCGGCACTCGGGGTAGTTGCTGCACGCCATGAACGGCCCGAACCGGCCCGACTTGACCGTGAGCGTGCCCTTGCCGCACTCGGCGCACGGCTGCCCCTCGAGCTCGCTGACGTCGTGCGCCTCCCGAATCAGGTCCGCCGGATCGATGTTCTCGAGCGCCTTGGCGAACGGCCCATAGAAGTTCCGCAGCACCTGCACCCAACCGAGCTCGCCGTCTTCCACCTTGTCGAGCTCGTTCTCCATCTCCGAGGTGAACTCCACGTTGAAGATGTCCGGGAACCGCGCGACGAGCACCCGGGTGACGGTTTCCCCGAGCGACGTGGGCTGGAAGCGTCGTTCCTGGAAGGTGACGTAGTCCCGCGTGCGGAGCGTGGAGATGATGGCGCTGTAGGTGCTCGGTCGCCCGATGCCACGCTTCTCGAGCTCCTTCACCAGGCTCGCCTCGCTGTAGCGCGGCGGCGGGTCGGTGAAGTGCTGGTTGGGCGTGATCTTCTTGACCTTGGCTTCTTCGCCCTTCTCGAGCGCCGGCACCGGTTTGAGGTCTTCCAGCGTGCGGCCCTCTTCGGCCTCGTGCCCCTCGTGGAACACGGCGTGGTAGCCGTCGAACTTCACCACGGACCCCGTGGCCCGGAACACGTACTCCCCGATCTCGAAGTCGATGGTGGTGGTATCGTAGACCACGGGCGCCATCTGTGAGCCGACGAAGCGCTGCCAGATGAGCCGGTACAGCTTGGCCTGGTCGGCGGTGAGCGACTTCTTGAGCTGGTCGGGCCGCCGCAGTACGTCGGACGGGCGGATGGCCTCGTGCGCGTCTTGCGCCCGCGCGGACTTCTTCTGCGTGAACGTGTTGGGCCGCTCCGGCAGGTACGCCGGCGCGAATTCCTGTTTGATGAACGCGCGGACGGCCTCGATGGCCCCGGGGGCCACGCGCGTGGAATCCGTCCGCATGTAGGTGATCAGCCCGACGGCGCCCTCGTCCCCGATCTCGATCCCCTCGTACAGCTGCTGGGCGACGCGCATCGTCCGCTGGGAGGAGAAACCGAGCTGCTTGGCGGCCTCCTGCTGCAGCGTGCTGGTCGTGAAGGGTGGCGGGGCGAACTTGCGCCGCTGCCGGCGCGTGACGGACGAGACGATGAACGGCTTGCCGGTGACGGCCTTCACGACCTGCTTGGCCGCGGCCTCGTCGGGCAGGTTGGGCTTGTGGCCGCCGACCTTGTGCAGCTTGGCCTCGAACCGCTTGCGCCGCGCCTCGAGGTCGACCTCGATGGACCAGTACTCCCGGGGTTTGAAGGCCCGGATCTCCTCCTCGCGCTCCACGATCAGCCGCAGCGCCACCGTCTGCACCCGTCCGGCGGACAGGCCCGTCTTGATCGCTTTCCAGAGCAGCGGGCTCGCCTTGTAGCCCACGAGGCGGTCCAGGATGCGACGCGCCTGCTGCGCTTCCACCTTCAGCGCGTCGATCTCGGTGGGCGCGCCCATGGCCGCGCGCACGGCGTCGCGTGTGATCTCGTGGAACAGCACGCGCCGGATTTCGGGACCGGACGGCAGCTGATCGGCGACGTGCCAGGCAATGGCCTCACCCTCGCGATCGGGGTCGGTCGCGAGGTACACCGCGTCGGCGCTCTTGGCGGCCTTCTTGAGATCCGCGAGCGTCTTTCCCTTGCCGCGAATCGTGACGTACTTGGGCGCAAAGTCCTTGTCGACATCCACGCCAAGCTCCCGCTGCGGCAGATCCCGCAAATGGCCCACGGTGGCCTTCACGGTGACCTTCTTGAACCCCTTGCCGAGGTCCTTGAGGTACTTGCTCAGCGTCCTCGCCTTGGTGGGCGATTCGACCACGACCAGCGCGTTCTTTGGCTTTGCCATAGGCCTGGGTGTTGGGTCCTTACTGCATAGGAATGCGACCGGGAGGCGACGCCCGTGCACGCTGCCGGGTGCTCCTCAAAGCGCGGTCAACGCCGCGGACCCCCGAAGATCCCAACGGCCCAGCCGGGCAGAAGACCCTGACTGGGCCGACGGCGCAGTCCATTGTCGCGAAACGACTTGTAGCGTGACTACCGGGCGTGCTCCGCCGCCGATCCGGGAGGGATTCTTACCACCCCCCGTGAGATCGCGCAAGCGCGGTCACGTCGCGGGCCACCTCGGCGGGGGCGCGGTCGTCGGTGGACACGACGTGGGAGGCGCGCTCGTAGGCCGCCCGCCGTCGCGCGAGCAGGTGGCGCAGCCGCTCCCGCCGATCGCCCGCGAGCAGGGGTCGGTCGCCGGCCGGCGTGCGGGCCGCCGCCGTCTCGATGCGGCATTGCAGGTAGATGATGACGGTCCCGGCCGGAACCGCGTCCAAGTTGCCCGGCTCGGCGATCCAGCCCCCGCCGGCGGCGATCACCTGCGGCGGGCGCGCCAGCGCCCGGCGCATGGCCTCGCGCTCCATCTGCCGAAAGGCAAGTTCGCCGTCGCTGGCGAAGATCGCGGGGATGTCGCGTCCTGCCGCCGCGGTGACAGCGTCGTCGAGATCGGTGAACTCGGCCCCGAGCCGGTCGGCCACCAGGCGTCCCACGGTCGTCTTCCCCGCCCCGGGGAGCCCGACCAGCACGACGTGCGCGCTCACTCCCCGGCGGAGCCGGACTCGGCGGCGAATCGCCGGGCGAGCCCGTCGAGGTACTGCGTGACGTTGGCGCGCAGCTCCGCCAGCGAATCCCCGCCGAACTTCTCGACCAGCGCGTCGGCCAGCACCAGCGCCACCATGGCTTCGCCGATCACGCCCAGCGCCGGCACCGCGGTCACGTCCGACCGTTCCGCCTGCGCCTTCGAGGTCTTGCCGGTCACCAGGTCCACCGTCTCGAGCGGGCGCATCAGGGTCGCAATCGGTTTCATGGCCACGCGGATCGCGATGGGCTCCCCGGTCGTGATGCCGCCCTCCACGCCGCCGGCGCGATTGGTGTCGCGGCCGAAGCCGCCGGCCTGCTTGGCGGGACCGCGCCGGATGGCGTCGTGCACTTCCGACCCCGGTCGGCCCGCCGCGGCGAAGCCGAGCCCGATCTCGACGCCCTTCACGGCGGGAATCGACATCAGGGCGCCCGCCAGGCGGCCGTCGAGCTTGCGATCCCACGACACGTGCGACCCCAGTCCGACCGGCAGCCCGAACGCCACGATCTCGACGATCCCACCCAGGGTGTCCCGCGCCCGCTTCGCGGCGTCGATGGCCGCGACCATACGGCGCGTGGTCTCGTCGTCGAGACAGCGCACCGGCGAGGCGTCGGCGGCGGCGTTGAGGGGCCGCGGCAGCGCCGCCGGCGCCGGCGCCTCCACACCGCCGATCGCCACCACGTGACTGCCGATCTCGACGCCGAACGCACCCAGCAGCAGCTTGCCCACGGCGCCGCACGCCACGCGAGCCGCGGTCTCGCGCGCGCTGGCCCGCTCCAGCACGTCGCGCGCGTCCAAGCGACCGTACTTCAGCACGCCCACCAGATCCACGTGCCCCGGCCGCGGTCGATGCACCTGGCGCCGGCGCGGGGGCGCGCTCGGCGCATCCGGCTCGGGCGCCATCACGTCGGCCCAGTTGGCCCAGTCGCGGTTCGGAATCAGCATGGCGATCGGCGCCCCGATCGTCTCGCCGGCCCGCACCCCGCTGAGCAGCTCCACGCGGTCGGCCTCGATCTTCATGCGCGCGCCGCGCCCGTGGCCCATCATCCGGCGGCGCAACTCGCGATCGATGTCCTCGGCGGCCACGGCCAGCCCGGCCGGCACCCCTTCGAGTACCGCCACCAACGCCCGGCCGTGGGATTCCCCCGCCGTCGTAAAGCGAATCATGCCGTCACACCCCACGTCCCGTGCTGCCCAGAACGCGCGTGCCCGGCGCGGGGCCGGGCTCGCGGAACCACCGGTCGCGGCACCGTGCCGCGCCTCCGTCCGTCACCGCCCGCTGGCCGACACCTCCGACGCATCGTCGATGATGTGCGGCGTCACCAGGATCAGCAGATCGCGCCGCTGTTCCCGCCGCGTCGTGAAGCCGAACAGGTTGCCGATGATCGGCAGGTCCACCAGGAACGGAATCCCGCTCTTGGCCACCGTCAGCTGCGTCACCGTGAGTCCGCCGATGACCGCCGTCTCGCCGTCGTTGACGAGGATCTGGTTGGTGGCCCGCTGCGTCTGGAACGTGAACCCGAGCTCGGCCGGGGCTTCCCGCAGAGCCGAGTTCTCGGCCTTGATCTGCATCAGCACCTGGCGGCTGCTCGTCACGTGCGGCGTCACCTGGAGGATGATGCCCGTCTCCACCAGCTGCGTCGTGGCGCGGGGGGCCGCGGCGCCGCCCTGCGGCGAGCTCACGTCGATGATCCGGATGGGCGTGCGCTCACCCACGAGGATCTCCGCCGGCGTGTTGTCGGAGGTCGCGATCGACGGTTCCGCCTGCAGATCCGCCAGCTCCACCCGCTGCAGCGCCTCGACGAACGTGGTCAGCGTGTACCCGCCGATGGCCGTCGAGAAGATCAGGCTCAGCGCCGAGCTGGGGATGATGGCCTCGGCGTTGGCAATCGCCGACAGCGTGTTGCCCCCCAGGTCGATGATGGTCTGCTCCGGATCGTACGGCTCCGTCGTGAAGAAGTCGTTCACGCCGTCTCCGTCGAGGTCCTTCCCTTCCGTGGTGGACGGATCCGGCCGCTGCACCAGCTTGTTGAAGAACTGCGAGGACGTGCCGAGATCGTACTGCACACCCAGGTTCTCGATGTCCGTGCGGTCCACGAAGATCAGCTTGGCGTGGATGGACACCTGGGGCGTCCGGATGTCGAGCCGCGAGACGAAGTCGCTCACGCCGCCGACCCGGCTCTCGACGTCGGTGATGATCAGGCTGTTCGTCCCGGTGTCGGCGACCACCTTGCCGCGAGGTGAGAGGATCCCGTTCACCGCCGGCACCAGGCCGCTCGCCCGCGCGTAGTTGATGCGCAGCAGCCGCGTGGCCAGCGGCTCGAGCGAGTCGCGCGCCGCCAGCACCTGCGGGTTGTCGACGCGGATGATGCCGGACTCCTCTTCCTGCGCCGACAGCCCCTGGGAGGAGAGGATGGCCTGGAACGCGACGTCCCAGGGCTGGTTCTTGATCTCGGCAACCACCACGCCCGAGACGTCCTTGCCGAGGATGATGGAGCGGCCGCTGAAGGCGGCGAAGCCGGCCATCACGTCGGCGACCGACGCCGAGTCATACGTCACCGTGATCCGGGGCTGTCCCTGGACCGGGGCGGGCGGCGGCGGGGCCGCCGCATACGGCGAGGCCAGCCGGCCGCTCGTGGCGGCGGCGGCGAGCGCGCGTGGCTCGAGCGAGGACCAGGCGGCAAACGTCCGGTCGGCCCCGAAAGACACGCGGATCGCGTCGTCGCCCTGGATGATGGCGTAGTCGCGCAGCTCCTCGAGCTCGATCACCACCCGCACCACTTCGGGCTGGAACTGGGCATACCGCACGTTCACGATGCCGCCCCGGTTGACGCCGTCGTAGGCGGCGGTCGTGCGGGCCAGCGCCGCGCCGGAGACGTCGATGACGAGACGCGCCGGGCGGTCGAGCGTGAAGTCCTGGTAGCCCACGGGACCGCGAACGTCGATCACGACCTCGGCGCGTCCCGGGCTCGGGAGGACGCTCACGGCCGTGACCTCGCCCGGTCCGGCGAGGGCGCGGGGCGCCGCCAGGAGCAACCCGGCGGCGGCGAAAACGAGCGACGGCTTCATGGGGTATCCTCCTGGCGACGACGGATCGGCCGCACCAGCGGCCGATCCACGCCGAACTCCTGCACGACGGCCACCACTTGCGTGGCCTTGATTTCGAGGATGCGCACCCGGCCGATCACGTCCCCGGTGCGCACCGTATAGCGGCGCCCTTCGGTCGTGTCCCGGAGCGTGGCGACGCTGCGCTGCGGATACCGCGCGTCGAAGTTGATGCCGGTCACCCGCAGATCCCCGGGCAGGGGCCGCACGCCCCCTGACTTGAGCAGGGAGACGAAGGGATCGCGCCCCGACCCGCGGTACGCGAACGCCTCGCGCGACAGTTCCATGGGCGCGCCCTGCGCCGCCGCCTGCTCGGCCGGCACCGGCGCCGGCGGCTCCACGGCCGGCCTTCCGGCCGGGGCCTCGGGTTCGCCCCCGCCGCAGCCCGCGAGCGCGAGCGCCGCGGCGAGTGTCAGCATCCGGCTGTTACCGCCCACCACCGGTGCCTCCTTCGCCCTCCAGGGGCGGCTGCTTCACGAACGTCCTCAGCTGGAACGTGGCCTGCAGCAGCGCGCCGGTCGTGTCGCCGAGGGACCGGGACGACTGCTCGCTGGCGATCTGCAGCGACAACTGATGCGGCACCATGATCCGCCGCAGGGACGAGATGTCCGACAGGAACGCCCCCACGTCGTCGTAGTGGCCCAGCACGGCGAACCGGTAGCGCGCGATGCGGTACTGACCGCCGTCCTCGTAGCCCAGCGGCGACAGGTCGGCCACGTGCACGTTGCGCAGCTTGGCCCGATCGGAGATGTCGTTGATCAGCGCCGCGACCTCGTTGTCAGTCGGCACGAGGGTGCGCATCAGCACGAGGCCGGACTCGTAGTCGGCCACGCGCTGCCGCAGCTCCTCGACCGTCCCCGACGCCAGGTCCCGCCGCGCGGAATCCACCGCCAGCTGGAGCGAGTCGATCACCCGCCGCGCGTCGGCCGCTTCCGCGGCCATCGGCTCCCGTTTCATGAACCAGAACAGCGCGATGGCCCCAATGGGCACGATCATCAGCAGCAACATGAGCTGCCGTCGGTCTTTTTCAGTCAGCGCCATGCCGCCTCCCTACCGCACCGAGCTTTGCACCGGAACGGTGCGGATGAACGCCGAATCGGCGGTGCGGAACGTCACCGTCACCGTGAACGCGCTCACGGGCCGCTCCTCCTCGATCACGGACTGCACCGCCCCGAACTCGGCGGTCTTCACCCACGGCGACCGCGCCAGGGCGCTCACGAATCGCGTGTACGCCGACAGATCGGAGGTGCGGCCGTCGATCTGGAACCGCACCGCCGGCCGCGTGGCCGTGGTGTCGTCACCCTCCGCGAACTGGGGCGCCATCGCCTCGATGGACACCAGCCACGTGTAGTCGGGCAGCGCCTTGGTGACTTCCTCGAGCAGATGCGGCCAGACATAGCGGTCCGCGTCGATGGCGCGGATCGCGTTCAGTTCGGCCACCAGCGAGTCGCGCAGCGCTTCGGCCCGACGCTTCTGCCGGATGAGCGTGGCGAACCGGCGGGCCTCCCCTTCGATCCGGGAGCGGTCCTCGCGGAGGTTCGCCAGCTGGCGCGCCTGGAACACCCACAGCCCGCCGACGATGACCACGCCGGCCGCCCAGGCCCCGACCACGCCCAGCAGAAGGGGGTTGCGCACCTTCGTCAGCAGCTCGCCGACGTTGGGCATACGGAAGCCGGCGGCGCCCTTGCGCTTCTTCTGGGGTCCCGGCAGCAGATTGACACGAATCATGGCGATGGGCCTCGTGCTAGGCGCGCCGCAGCGCGAGCCCCACGACCTGCATCAGCAGGGGGGCCACTTCGTCCACGCTCAGGGGGCCAAAGGCACCGTCCTTCACTTCCAGCGCCTGGATCGGATTCGCCACCTCGACCGGCATCCGCAGGCGCCGGCTCATGACGTCCGTCAGCCCCGGGATCCGGGCCCCGCCCCCGCAGCAGAACACACGCGCGATGGTAGCGGAGTCGCGGGAGGCGGTCTGCAGGAACGCCGCCGCGCGCTCGACGCCCACGGCGATCTCTTCCCCGCGGTTCTGCACGTAGGGATCGAGGTCCGGGCTGCGCTCATACCCCTGCAGCAGTCCGTCGGCCGCTTCGGAGGAGAGCCCGCGCTCCCGCTGCAGATCCTCGCGGAACTTGCGGGTGCCGATGCTCAGATCCCGCGTCAACAGCGGCACGCCGTCCTGCACGACGTTCACGTTGGTGACTTCGTGCCCGATGTTGATCAGGGCCGCGACGCCACGCATGGCCGCCGGATAGTTGAGCTCGAACGCGTTGTGGAGGGCGAAGGCATCCACGTCCACCACCTGCGCGTCGAGTCCCGCGTCGCTCAGCAACGCCATCTTGGTCTCGACCAGCTCGCGCTTGGCGGCCACCAGCAGGACGTCCATCTGAAGCCCCTCGCCGTCCGGATCGAGCACCTGGAAGTCCAGCTCCACGCCCTCGATGTCGAACGGGACGTACTGCTGGGCCTCCCAGCGTACGACGTCGAACGCGTCGGCCTCGCTCATGCGGTCGACCTGGATCTTCTTGACGATCACGTCCCGACCGCCGACGGCCACGGCCACCTTCTTCTGCTTGACGCCCGCCGAGACGAACAGGCCCCGGACGGCGTCGGCGACCACGGCGGGATCCATGATCTCGCCCTCGACGATCGCGTCGGCGAGGACGGGAGTCACCGATACCTGTGCCAGGGCCGGACGGCCGGCGCTATGGTCGATCACCGCGAGCTTGATCAAACCGCTCCCGATGTCGAGCCCAACCGTCTTGCTCTGCTTCCCAAGCCCGAGAAACGCCATATGTCCCTAGGCTCAAAAGAGATAAGTGGGGTGAGCGGCAACCTACGTTACGGCCCACCCCACTTTTTGTCAAGCTCCAACCTACTTTAACCGGGTTGGGGCAAGTATCTGGCGATCAGTGACTTACGTCACTTAGTACAGATTCACCCAACTGCGCTCCCGGAGCAGGCTGGCGGACGCGGTATTCTGCAGCGCTTTGATGACCGCGCAGTACGAATAGTTCACCACGGCGTTGCCCAGGACGTCGTTCTGCTCGAGCGAGATGTTCGCCGCCACCACGCCGCCGTGGAAGTGCCCACCAGTGCCCGTCGTCTTGAGCGCCTTGCGCACCAGCACTGGTCCGTAGAACTGGAACCCGCCCTGCACGCTGAGGTTGCCGTTCACGACGAGCACGCCCTGACCCTGGACGCCGTTGATGTTGAGGTCGCCCTCCGACCAGATGATCGGGAAGTAGCTGCCGCAGGGCCCAGCCGGGGTGAGCGGGCTGCCCCAGTTGTTGAGGTCCTTCTTGTCGCACTTCGTGCCGTCCAGCGAGGGCTTAATCTGCCGGGTGCCGCCGGGGATGACGACGTTGGCCATCGCCTTGAGCTCGTCGAAGCTCGCGTCACCGAAATTGGTGAGCGTAGATTCGCTGATGCTCGGGTTCTCCTTCACCTTGGGGTCCCCGGTCACGCAGGTCATGTCCTTGCAGCCGGACGTGGTGACGTCGGACGCCTTGGCGATCTCGATGCCGGGCAGGGTCGGCTGGACCGCCGGACAGTCCGCC
>JBFGDF010000030.1:0-24833 GCA_041580775.1 Gemmatimonadales bacterium | reverse complement strand
GCGAGGATGTGCGCGTCGGCGTCGGCCCCGAGCGACCCGAGGCCGATGCTCCGTTCGCGGGCGTGCCGCACGCTGATGACTTCCACGAGGAACTTGTTGACGACCCCGCGGGCGCCCCGGCCCTCCATCGCGACGAACCGTTCCACGGGCGGGATGTCGAGGGACTTCGCGGTGGCGGCGTCGACGACGGCCTGGGCAATGGGGTGCTCCGAGCGCGCCTCGACCGCGGCCGCCAGCCGCAGGATCTCCTGCGGCGCCACGGTCGTCCCGTCCGACCGCTTCGCCCCCAGCACGTGGGTGACCGCCGGCGCCCCCTCGGTCACGGTACCCGTCTTGTCGAACACGATCGTGTCGATCCGCTGGAGGGCCTCCAGCGCCTGGCCGCCGCGGATGAGCACGCCCTGCCGCGCCCCTTCGCCCGTGCCTACCATGATGGCGGTGGGGGTGGCGAGCCCCAGCGCGCACGGACACGCGATCACCAGTACGGTCACCAGCGCCACGGTCGCGAACACGAACTGCGGGGCGGGGCCGACCACGAACCAGACCACGAACGCGGCGATCGCCACCGCGATGACGATGGGGACGAACACGCCGGCCACCTTGTCGGCCAGCGCCTGCACCGGAGCCTTCTCGCCCTGCGCTTCTTCCACCAGGCGCACGATCTGGGCGAGCGCCGTGTCCTTGCCCACCGCCCGCGCCTCGAACGTCACCGACCCCGTGTTATTGATCGTGCCTCCGACGACTTCGTGCCCTGGACCCTTCTCGACCGGCAGCGGCTCTCCGGTCAGCATGGCTTCGTTCACCGACGTGTACCCCTCGACGATGACGCCGTCGACGGGGATGGTCTCCCCGGGCCGGACCAGCACGCGGTCGCCGACCTGCACGTCTTCAATCGGCACGTCCTGGTCTGTTCCGTCGCGCTGCACCCGCGCGGTCTTGGGCCGCAGGCCGAGGAGCGACCGAATCGCCTCCGATGTCTGGCTTTTCGCGCGCGACTCGAGCAACCGGCCCAGTAGAATGAACGCCACGATGAAGTTGACCGCCTCGTAATACACGTCGGCCGAGAGGCCCGCCGCGGCAAACCAGCCAGGGAACAGCGTCGCGATCACCGAATAGCCGAAGGCCGCGCCCGTGCCCACCGCGATCAGGGTATTCATGTCGGCCGTGCGGTGGCGGAAGCCGCTCCAGGCGCCGCGATAGAACTGCCGCGCGCTCCACCCCAGGACCGGGATCGTCAGGGCGAGCATCACGAGCTTGAGTTGCTGCGGATGCTGGTCGGCGAAGGCGTACAGACTCGGGAGCAGCCCGCGGAGCAGCCGATCGAGCGGGTGCATCAGACGCGCGACGAGATCGTGCTCGACTCTTCCGGATCCGCCCATCATGAGCGGCATCGAGCCGAGCATCGTCACGGCCGCGGCCACGCCGGCCACGATCAGCTTGCCCAGCAACGTCTGCTGCTCCCGGCGGCGCGCCCGCCGTTCCCGCTCCACCGGATCCTGCTCCGGGATGGGCTCCGCGACCGTGAAGCCGGCGCGCGTCACCGCCGCTTCGAGCTCCTGGGCCGAGACGAGACCGGGGACGTACTCCACCCGCATCGTCTCGAGGGCCTGGTTCGCCGTCGCCACCAGCACGCCCCGCAGGGCCGCCAGCTCGTGCTCCAGCCGTCCGGTACCGGTGGCGTAGTGCAGCCCCTCGATCCCGAACTCGACGGTGGCCTTGCCGCAGTCGTACCCGACCTCGCGCACGGCCTGCACCAGCGTCGCGACCGGCGGTCCCCCGTCCGCGAGCGTGAGCGTGGCCCGCCCGGTCGCGTAGTTCACGTTTGCGTCGAGCACGCCGGGTGCCCGCGCCAGCCGATCCTGCACGGTGACGGCGCAGGCTCCGCACGTCATGCCTTCGATCGGCAGCGTGATGCGGCTAGGCATGTTTGTCGTGCCCGCGCCCGAGGTTCAGGCGCGCCGCGTCCCGCCCGACCTGGGCAACGACGCGCCCCACGGGGCCGGGCGGACCGCAGCGAAACACGTAGTCCCCGGGCTGTGTGGGCGTGAACTCCACCGGGGTGGCCTCGAACGGCGGCAGGGTGCAACGGATGCCGAGCCCCTCGAACACGAGCTCGCCGGAGCAGACCGCCGTTTCCTCACGATAGAACACCAGCCGAACCGGGCGGCCGATCTCGACCGGGATCGTGTCCGGCTCGAAGCCCAATCTCACCCGTACCCGGATTTCCTGGACGTTCCCGGGTGGCGCAACGTCGCGCACGGGCGGTACCAGGAAGTACCACAACTCCCAGCCGATGAGCCCGGTCCCGAGGACGACCACGGCAACGTCAGCGGCGTTCACGCCTGTTCGTAGTCGTAGTACTCGACGCCGAGGTGCGTGATCTGCTCTTCGCCCATGAGCCACCGGAGCGTGTTCTTGAGTTTTGTGTGCTGAATGAACAGGTCATGCTCGGGCGGCAGCTTGGGCGCGGCCATGGGGCTCTTGAAGTAGAAGGACAGCCATTCCTGAATGCCCGACAGGCGGGCCCGCTGCGCCAGGTCGAGGAACAACGCGAGATCGTGCACCAGCGGGGCGGCGAGGATCGAGTCGCGGCAGAGGAAGTCGACCTTGATCTGCATCGGATAGCCCAGCCATCCGACGATGTCGATGTTGTCCCATCCTTCCTTGTTGTCCCCGCGCGGCGGGTAGTAGTTGATCCGCACCTTGTGGTAGATCTTACCGTACAACTCGGGGTAGAGGGCGGGTTGCAGGATGTGCTCGAGTACGCCGAGCTTGGATTCCTCCTTCGTCTTGAACGACTCGGGATCGTCCAGCACCTCGCCATCCCGGTTCCCCAGGATGTTCGTCGAATACCACCCCGCCAGACCGAGCATGCGGGCCTTGAGCATGGGCGAGATCACGGTCTTCATCATGGTCTGCCCGGTCTTGAAGTCCTTCCCGCAGATCGCCACGCCCTGCTTGGCGGCCAGTTCCTGCATGGCAGGCGTGTCCACGGTGAGGTTGGGCGCCCCGTTGGCAAAGGGCACTCCCTCCTGGAGCGCCGCCCAGGCGTACAGCATGGACGGCGCGATGCCCGGGTCATTGGCCGCCATGCCCTCTTCGAACGCGGCCAGGCTCTGGTGGACGGCGACGGGCTGGAGGAACACCTCGGTGGACGCGCACCAGATCATGACGAGCCGGGTGCAGCCCTGTTCCTGCTTGAAGCGCCGGATGTCCTCGCGAAGCTGCTCCGCCAGGTCGCGCTTGGTCTTCGCCTGCTTGACGTTGGTTCCCGTGAGCCGCTTGACGTAGTGCTGGTCGAACACGGCGGGCATCGGCCGGATCCCCTTGAGGAACGCCGCGATCGGCTCGATGTGCCGCTCTTCCAGCACGCCCGCGACCTTGCACGACTCGTAGGCGTCGTCGGGAATCGGATCCCACGCGCCAAAGACGAGGTCCTCGAGCGCGGCGAGCGACGCGAACTCCCGGATCTTCGGCGCCCGGTGCTCGGTCCGCTTCCCGAGCCGGACCGTGCCCAGCTCACACAGAGAGCCGATCGGCACGGCGCCGCGGCGGCGGACGTTCTCGACTCCGGCGATATACGTCGTGGCGACGGCCCCCAGACCCACGAGGAGCACGCCGAGTTTACCGTCAACCGGGGCGATGGCCCGGGCATCCTTATCCGTCACGACCCGATCCTTTCGAAAGGTACTCGCCGATCTCCGGCGAGAGTTGGCGCGCCTGCGTCTGGCGGGCCGGGCCCGTCCGCGTCGCGCGATAGACATGGTGGATGCGCTGGACCACCGTCACCGCCGCCGCGAGGGCCAAGAGGCCGACGATGGCAAGCAGCAGCAACCCGTCCGGCCCGGCACTGAACAGCAGGGTGGGGATCCCGAGTCCTAGGATCCGCTCCGCCCGCTGCGCCATCCCGACCTTGCAGTCGAGCCCCAGCCCTTCAGCCCGCGCGCGCGCATAGGACACGATCAGTCCGGCCGCGAGCGCCACGAGCGTGAGCACGAGCGCGGTGATCATCAGTGGGGCGGGGACGCCGCCCAGCACGAAGTAGAGCGCGATCCCGGCGAACAGCGCGCTCTCGCCCACCCGATCCAGGGTCGAGTCGTAGAACGCGCCGAACTTCGTGACGCCGGCCCCGCCCCGTGCCACCCGGCCGTCGAGCATGTCGCACACGCCGCTGGCCAGCAGCAGTGCCGCACCGATCCGGACCTGTCCGATCCCGTACGCGACACCAGACCCGACCAGGACGGCCGTCCCGACGGTCGTGATCGAGTTGGGGTTGACCCGGGCCGCAATCAGGCCATCCACGAGCGGATTCAGCAACCGCTCGAACCCGCGGCGGATCGGGGCGGGGATCAGACTCATGCACGTTCCTGCCGGAAACGGCTAACAATAACGGCGACTTGCAGCTACGGCAATTCTCGATGGTCGACCGTCAGCGCGTCGGATACAGCGCGTAGCGTGCCCGAACCGCCGCGAACGCTGCCAGGTCCGTGGCCCACGCCGCGGGCAGTGCCACGAGGGTGTCGGCGAGCAGTGCGCGACGGAGGGCATCGGTTCCGGCCAATTGGTCGAACCGCCGGCCCTGCACGCGCAGGGAGTCTCCGTGCCGCGTGCGGATCTCGGCGAGCAACCGGACCGCGAGCCGCACCGGGTCGTAGCGCGACCGATCGGTCACGCGCAACCGCACGGCCGCCAGCGCCCGACCGTCGTGCTTGCCGTCCGTCGGGGATCGCGGCACGATCGTCGTGTCGGTCACGACCACCCCCGGTTCGTCGGCTACGGCGGTCGCCACCTGCACGGCCTCGAGCCATGGCGCCCCGATCACCTGAAAGGCGATGGGGGTCCCCCGCCCCACCGAGAGGTTGGTCGCCTCGAACAGCACGACGCCCGGATAATGGGTCGCGCTCTCCAGATCGGGCATGTTCGGTGAGGGCCGCACCCAGGGCAAGCCGGTCGCGTCGAACCAGCGGTCGCGCGACCATCCGGCCACGGGCACGACCGTGAGCTGCGCCCCGAGTTGCAGGGTGTCGTTCCCCAGCCGGACCAGCTCCGCGAACGTCATCCCGTGCCGCAGCGGGACGGGCAGCAACCCCGCCGACGGCGTGGCGTACACGGGGTCGAGGACCGGTCCCTGCAGGAGGCCACCGATCGGGTTCGGGCGGTCGAGCACGACCACCGGCACGCCGGACCGGGCCGCCGCGCCGAGCGCGAGCAGCGCGGTGGACACGTAGGTGTACGTGCGACTGCCAATGTCCTGGAGATCCACGAGCAGCACGTCGATGCGTGCCAGCATGTCCGGCGTCGGCTCCCGGACCGCCCCGTACAGACTGAAAACCGGCAGACCGGTAGCGGAATCGACCCCGTGCCCGATATTCTCCACGTCGAGCGCCCCGCGGAAGCCGTGCTCCGGACTGAAGAGCGCGGTGACCACGACGCCGGCATCGCGCAGGCGCGTCAGGTCGTCTTGCCCGGTGCGGTCCACCCCCGTCTGATTGGTCAGCAGCCCCACGCGCCGATCGCGGACCAGGTGGAGCGAGTCGGTCAGCAACACGTCGATGCCCGGACGCGTCGTCTCCTGCGCGGGGGCGACACAGGCTCCGCAGAGGAGTCCCAGCAGCAAGGAGAGCACGTCGTGCGAACGCATGTCGGTCCGTTGGTCTTGATGGGAGTCGTGCTGGCGGCGTGCGCCGCCCGGCCCGAGCCGCCCGCGCCCGTGCCGGCGCCCGCGCCCGTCCCCGATCCCTACGCCGTGCTCCCGGAGGTGACGGTCGAGCGTCTGCCCCCAAAGGTAACCGTGGATTCGGTTCTGGGGACGCTCAGCGCGCGGGAGAAGATCGGCCAGCTGGTGTTCCCCTGGCTGCTGGGCGACTACACCGCGGTCGACGGACCCGTGTTGGAGGCGACGCTTGCGGCAATCGATTCGTTCGGGGTCGGCGGCATCATCATCTCGATCGGCTCGCCCCTCGACGTCGCGGCCAAGCTCAACGCGCTGCAACGCCGCTCCCGCCTTCCGCTCCTCATCGCCGCGGACCTCGAATACGGCTCGGCCATGCGGCTCGTGGGGGGCACCGCGTTTCCGGCCGTGATGGCGTTCGGCGCGACGGGACGGGAACTCGACGCCTACGAACTGGGCCGCGTCACGGCCCTCGAGGCGCGGGCGGTGGGGATCAACCTGACGTTCTCGCCCGTGGCCGACGTGAACAACAACCCCATGAACCCGATCATCAATACGCGATCGTGGGGCGAGGACCCGGCCGCGGTGGGCCGGCTGATTGCCGCCTACGTGCGCGGCGCCGAGGAACACGGGCTCTTCACCACCGCCAAGCACTTCCCCGGCCACGGCGACACGGGTATCGACTCGCACCTCTCGGTCCCGGTCTTCGCCGGGTGCTGGGATCGCCTCGACTCCCTCGAGTTGGAGCCCTTCCGGGCCGCGATCCGGGCCAAGGTGACGGCCGTGATGACGGCGCACGTCGCCCTGCCTTGCCTGGATGGGGCCGATCCCGTCCCGGCGACCCTCAACCCGCGGGTGATGACCGAGATCCTGCGGGACTCGCTCGGATTCGCTGGACTGGTGGTGACCGACGCGCTCGTGATGGGTGCCATCGTCGAGCGGTTCGGCCCGGGGGAGAGCGCCGTGCAGGCGTTCCTTGCCGGCTCCGACCTGTTGCTCATGCCCACCGACCTCGGCGCCGCCGTCGCGGCCATGCAGAGCGCGCTGGCGTCGGGCCGCATCAGCCAGGCCCGGCTCGACGCGTCGGTCCGCCGGGTGCTGACGCTGAAACAGCGCGCCGGCCTGTTCACACGCCGCCTGGTGCCGCTTGATGAGGTGCCGCAGGTAGTCGGCCAGCAGGCATTTCAGGCGATCGCGGATGACATCGCCCAGCGCGCGCTGACGCTCGTCGAGCGTGGCCCGCTGGACGCCTTCCGATCGTCCCGCGGCCGGACCGCGGTCATCACGTACGCCGAAGAGACCAACCTGTCGGTCGGAAACGAGCTGCTGCGCGAGCTGCGGGCGAACGGCGAGACCGTGACGACGTTCCGCCTCTACCCCGCCTCGGGATCGGCCTCCTACGATTCCGCCCGCACGACCATCGCCCGCGCCGGGCGGGTCGTGTTCGCGAGCAGCGTCCGCCCGATTGCCTGGCGCGGCCACATCGCACTGCCCGACTCGCTCGCAACCCTTATCGGCCGGACGGCCGCTACCCGACCCACCATGCTCGTGTCGTTCGGTAGCCCCTACCTGCTCGGGCAGCTCCCGGGATTTGCCGGTGGGTACCTCATTGCCTGGAGCAGCAACCTCGCGACCGAGCGTGCGGCGGCGCGGGCGCTGACCGGCCGTGCCCCCATCACCGGACGCCTGCCCATCACGCTCGACGCGGCACACCCGATCGGGAGCGGGATCGTCGTGGGCGGACAGGCGGACGGACGAAAAGGCGGACGGTAGCTCCCCGCCACATGCGCGCCTTCACTCACCGGGCTCTCCTCCGGAGCGCGGCCGTTCTGCTCGGCGCAGGGTGTGCGGGCGGCCAGGCGCACCTGGCAACCCCGCCGCCCGATCGCTTTGCGGCCACGCGGGCCTACCTGGACGCGCAGGTGGCTGCGGGCGCGTTCCCCGGCGGGGTACTCGTCGTCGGACTCCACGGCCAGGTCGTACTGTCCCACGCGTTCGGGCGCTACGGGACGGAGGATCAGCGCCCCGTCGCCGATTCGACGGTGTACGACCTGGCGAGCCTCACCAAGGTCGTAGGGCTCACGAGCGCCGTCATGTTCCTGGTGGCCGACGGGCGGCTCGCGCTCGACGACCGCGCCCACCAGTACGTGCCAACGTTCGCGGGCACCCCCACCAAGACCGCGGTTGCGCTCCGGCATCTGCTGCTCCATTCGGCCGGTCTCCCGGCCTGGCGACCGCTGCACCTGGAAACGGTCGACGCGGGGGCGGCCCGCGCCCTCGCGTACGCCACGCCGCTCGATACACCACCCGGGCTGCGCTACACGTACTCCGACCTCGGCGCGATCCTGCTCACCGCCGTCGTCGAGCGGGCTGCCGGCACGACCCTCGACAGGATGCTTGCCGATCGGCTGTTCGGCCCGCTCGGCATGTCCCGCACGCGGTTTCGCCCCCCGGCGGAGTGGGTCCCCTTCATCGCCCCAACCGAGCGCGACCCCTGGCGCGGGCGGGTCCTCCGGGGCGAGGTACACGACGAAAACGCGGCGCGGCTGGAGGGCGTGTCCGGCCACGCCGGCCTGTTCGCGCCGGCCGGCGACCTCGCCCGCTTCGCGTTCTGGCTGCTGGACGCCTGGCAGGGCCGGCTGCCTGCCAGCGTGTCCCCCTGGCTTCCGGCCGACCTCGTGCGCGACTTCACCCGACGCCACGACGAACCGGCCGGGTCGAGCCGGGCCCTGGGCTGGGACACGCCCTCGGACGGCAGCTCGGCCGGGCACTGCCTCTCCCCACGCAGCTTCGGGCACACGGGGTTTACGGGCACATCCATCTGGATGGACCCCGACCGCGAGCTCGTGGTGATCCTGCTGACCAACCGCGTGCACCCCACGCGGGAAAACCGCGCGATCCTCCGCGTCCGGCCGGCGGTGGCCGATCTGGTCGTGCGGGCGGTCGCCGGGGACGCCGCGTGTCCGGCGGATCGTTGACAGCCATCCTCGGGGTTCCTAGCTTTCGAAACTGCGGGAGGTTGGCATATGAGCACGACACAGCAGCCGCAATTCACGCTCGAGGTGCGTCTCTCCGAGACCGCCGTCGAGCAGGTGCGCGGCTTCATGGATCAGGAGGGCGTCTCCCGGGAGACCGGCGGCCTGCGGGTCTCGGTGCTTCCGGGCGGCTGCTCGGGGTTCAAGTACAGCCTGAACATCGAAGATGCCCCGCTCGACGACGACGTCGTGCAGGACGTCCAGGGCGTGCGCCTGTTCGTGGACGCGTTCAGCGCGCAGTATCTGAACGGCGTCACGATCGGCTACCACTCCTCGATGCAAGGCTCGGGATTCACCTTCGAGAATCCCAACGCCACCGGCGGCTGCGGCTGCGGGAGCTCGTTCACCGCCTGAGCCCGGTGCCGATGGCAGCACGCAGGGCGGGGGGCCGGCACACGGCGCGGCCCCCCGCCCTTCTTCATCCCCGCACCCCACCCACGCCCGCGTGACGCCGCTCGATTTCGCGGTCATGGCCGCGTACTTCCTGGTCGTCGTGGCGATCGGTGCGCACTTCGCCCGGCGCCAGGGCGATGCCGTGGACTACTTCCTGGGCCATCGCAGCCTGCCGTGGTGGGCGGTGATGCTCTCCATCGTCGCCACCGAGACCTCGGCGCTCACGGTCATCTCCGTGCCCGGCCTTGGGGCGCGCGGCGACTTCACGTTTCTCCAGCTCGCGTTCGGGTACCTCGTGGGACGGATCGGGGTCGCGGTGTGGCTGCTGCCGGGCTACTTCTCGTCCGAGCAGGACACCGCGTACGCGCGGCTCGAGTCGCGGTTCGGACCGCACACCCGCCGCGCCGCCTCGGCGATCTTCATGGTGATCCGGGCCCTTGGCGACAGCGTCCGCGTGTTCGCGACCGCCATCCCCCTGTCCGTGGTCACGGGCTGGGATGTCTGGATCAGCGTCCTGATCGTGTGCGTCGTGACGCTGCTCTACACGTGGCGGGGGGGGCTCCAGGCGGTCGTGTGGGTCGATGTGCTCCAGCTCGGGCTCTACGTGATCGGCGGTGTCGCCACGATCATCGTGGCCGCCAAGCTCACGGGCGGCCTCGGTGACGCATTCCAGGCCGCGGACGCCGCCGGCAAGCTCCGCGTCTTCGACTGGCGGCTCTCGCTGTCTGCCCCGTACACGGTGCTGAGCGGGCTCATCGGGGGTGCTCTGCTCTCGGCCGCCTCCCACGGAACCGATCACCTGATCGTCCAGCGGCTGCTCGCCACCCGCTCCCTGCGCGATGCGCGGCGCGCGCTCGTCGGGTCGGGCATTCTGGTCATCGGCCAGTTCGCGCTCTTCCTGTTCGTGGGCACGATGCTGTGGGCCGCCGGTGCCGACGCCGGCACGGGCTCGAGCGACGCCCTGTACCCCCGGTTCATGATCGAGGGTTTGCCGGTCGGCCTCTCGGGGCTCGTGATCGCCGGCGTGCTCGCCGCCGCCATGAGTACCGTGAGTTCGTCACTCAACTCCCTCGCGTCCGCGGTGACCCATGATTTCTACGCGCCGCTCACGGGCCGGCGCGATCAGCGCCACTTGCTCGTGGTCGGCCGCTGGGCCACCGTCGTCTGGGCCGTCGTGCTCGCGGCCGGTGCCCTCTCGTTCCGCCGCAGCGACACGCCCGTCGTCGAGCTCGCACTCGCGATCGCTTCCATCACCTACGGCGGTCTGCTCGGGACGTTCGTCCTCGGCGGTGTCGTGCGCCGCGCCCGGCAGCGCGACGCCATCGTCGGGCTCGCCGTGGCCACGGTCACGATGCTCGTGGTGGTCCTGGGCAAGCCCGGCCCGTTGGGCCAGCTCGCCTGGCCGTGGTACGTTCCGCTCGGGTTCATCCTCACCGTGGCGGTGGGGTGGGGGTCGACGGTGATCGGCGGATCGGGGGATCGACGGATGGACGGATCGGGCGATCGAGGAATCGACCGATCGGGTCGCAGCGATGCGGGGGAGGAGTTGTGACGGTGCTCTTGGCCGGGGCGGACGCCGGCGCCTCGCACACGGAAGTCGTCATCGCCGACAGGACGCTGCGCGTGCTGGGACGTGCCCGGGGGGCCGCCGGTGCCGTCACGCCCGGGCATGCCGCGGTCGCCGCACGCGCCATCGGGGCGACGGTGCGGGAGGCGTTGGCCGACGCCAAACGATCCGATCGTCCCGCCGTGCTGGTGGTTGGGGCGGCGGGCACGGGACGCGAGGCGGAGCGGCACGCATTGCTCGGCGCGCTCGAAGACGCGCGCCTTGCCGAGCGCGTGGAAATCACGACCGACGCAGCGATCGCGCTCGAGAGCGTCTTCCGCCAGGAGCCCGGCATGCTGCTGAACGCCGGATCCGGATCGATCGCCTACGCACGGGATCGCTCCGGCGTGGTCTGGCGCGTGGGCGGGCTCGGCTGGCAATTCGGCGACGAGGGGAGCGGCTATGCCTTGGGACGTGCAGCCTTGGGCGCCGTCAGCAGGGCGGCGGACGGCCGCGGACCACCGACCAACCTGTCCGACGCCGTGGCGCGGGCAGTCGGCGCCGATTCCCTGGACGACCTCGTCCGCTGGACAAGTGCTGCCGGCCCGGGGGCGATCGCCGGACTGGCGCAGGTGGTGCAGGAGGCGGCCCGGGCGGGGGACGCCGTGGCCGTCGAGCTGGTGCGGACGGCGGGGCGCGACCTCGCCGACCATGTCATCACCCTGCTGCGACGCTTCCCACCCGAGATGGCGGTACCCATTGCATTGGCTGGTGGGATCCTCACGCCTGGGAACCCGGTGCGGGACGAGCTGCTCGTCCTGCTGGCGGATCGGGCACCCCGCGTCAGCGTGGCGAATCAGGCCGTCGACCCGCCGCGCGGGGCGCTCACGCTCGCCGCCCGCCTGCGGGCTGCGCAGTGAGCGCGGGTCCCGCCTCCTGCCAAACCGGGGCTAGAGCGTAAACGTCACGACGGTCTCGCCCTGGACGGGCACGCCTTCCCGGGTCACCGCCGGCGCGAACGCCCATTCGTAGAGCTGCGCCATGAGACGCCGACGATAGTCGCCGTCGCGGATCTGGGGGACAACCTCCACCTCGACCACCCGGCCCTCGGGCGAAATCGTGAACTTGGCGTAGAAGGTCTTGCCCTGCACCGACTTGGGCCGTGGCTGCGGCGGCAAGATGGTATAGCGCGGCGCGGGTGGGAAGATCTCGCCACCGTCCCCGCCACTGCCGGGCCCCACCCCACTGCCGACTCCGGTCCCGCGCCCCGAGCCGATGCCGCCCCCCGTGCCCGTTCCGGCACCCGGGCCTCCCCCGATGCCGGGGCCGCGTCCGAGCACGGGCGCACCGGCGTCCGTCACGGTCTGGGGGATCTCGAACTCTGGCTGGACGATGTCCACTTGCGCGACCGTCGGGGTGGGAATCACCAGGTCTTCCGGTCGCGTTTCCGCCCGCTCCCGTTCCGTGGCGCGCGCGGGCGGCTGATACGCCGGCAGGGTGATGTAGGTGACACGGGGGCCGCCGCCCCCACCACCACCGCCGGCCGGCCCGGGACCACCGGGGGTTCGCATGTCGACCGTGGGGATCTCGGGCGAGCGCCAGTCGATCACCAGGGCGCCGATTGCCGCCCCATGCAGGAACACGGAAAGGAGCAACCAGCGCCACGAGCCGGGGTCGCGTCGCCGCTCGAACACACTCGTCGGGACCTTGGGCGCCAGCATCCTGTCGTATCTTACACCAAGGGCGCGGGAGCCTTCCACCGGCCCCGCGCCCCCAGTTGGTTGTGTTCCCCTGCCGGGCCGGCTACTTCGTTTCCGACTCCGGCGGCGTGAACCCGATCACCTGCACGCCCGCCCCCCGGGCGATATCCATGGCCTCGATCACCTCGTGGTACTGCCGGTTCCGGGCCGTCTTGATGAACATGAGCTTCACCGGCCGTGGATCATAGATCTCGCGGAGCCGGCGCTCCAGGTTCGGTTTCAACACGGGGTCGTTGTTGATCGCGTAGCCGCCGTCCTCATTGAGTTGCAGGACGATCTGGTTGCCGGGCGTGGACGACTGCGGGCCCGAAACCTCCTGCACCGGCGGGAGCTGCGCCTCCATCTTCTTCCGCTGGAGGGGCACCTGCATCATGAAGATGATGAGGAGCACCAGCAGAATGTCGATCATCGGGACGACGTTCGGCTCGTTCTTGAAGCCGCCAGCGCCCGTATCCATGCCGGCCATGCGTCAGTCCCCTCCCCGGCGGCCGAAGGTGTCCTCGCGCCGGTCCTCGGTGACCGCCGCGAGCACGCGCACTCCCGCCCGGCGCGCGATCTGGAGCGCGTCCTCGATCGTTGCGTAATCGAGGGTCGCCTCGGCTCGGAAGTACATCTTCTTGTCCGTCATCCGCGTGTCGTAGATCTGGTGCAGCGCTTCCTCGAGTCGCTCCGCCGACACCGGCGAGATCGTCCCTGAGCCCGGATCGAGGTAGAACTTGCCATCCCGGTCGATGCCGAGCATGACGTCGCCTTCCTCGTCCGGCGCCGATTCGATGTTTCGTCCCTGCGGAATCCGCGCCTGGAATCCCGCCGTGATCACGGGCGTCACGATCATGAAGATGATCAGCAGCACCAGCATGATGTCGATCATCGGCACCACGTTGGGCTCCGACTTGACCGAGCCCCCGCCTCCTACGTCTGCACCCATGCGTTCCTCCCGTCTGCGAGTTGGCGCATCGGGTCAGGCGGTCAGCTGATGTGGCCGGACTGCGCCGCCGACTGAGCCTTGAACTCCTTCGTGAAGATCGACCGGCCGAACTCGCTGCCGACCTGCTTGATCAGGTAGTCGATCAACTCCTTCGACGTGTAGGTCATCTCGACCGTGAGGTTCTCCATCTTCGTCTGGAAGTAGTTGTAGAACCACACGGCGGGGATGGCCACGCCCAGGCCGATGGCGGTGGCGATCAGCGCCTCGGCGATGCCCGCGGACACCGCCGCCAGGCCGCCGGAGCCGCTCACGGCCATGCCGGTGAACGAGTTGACCACGCCCATGGTCGTGCCGAGCAGCCCGACGAACGGGGCCGTGGACCCGACGGTGGCCAGGAAGCCCATGCCGCGCTTGAGCTCCGACTGCAGGATCAGCATCTGCCGGTCCACGGCACGCTCGGCCGAATTGATGTCGGCGGAGGTCACCGACGAGCGGTCGCGGAGCAGCGGCTTGATTTCGACGAGCGCCTCACCCAGCACCCGCGCGACGTGCGAGATCTTCTGCTTTTCCGCCAGGGCGATCGCCTGATCGAGCTGCTCCTCCTGGAGGAACCGCGCGAACTCCGGCGCGAACTTGCGCGTCTGCCGCATGCTCTTCTGGAACCGCCACCACTTGGCGGCCGCCACCGTGAGCGAGAGCACCGACATGATCGCGAGGATGACGATGATGCCGCGCGCGAACCAGCCCGCTGCATCCCACAGTTCAAGCAGAGAGAGTTCCATACGCCCTTCCAGCCTCCGTCCAACGGTAGAGAACTGGCGCGGCGGCCTGCCGCGCCCCGAATGAGCTCAACGGTGCCTCAGCGATTCCTCAGGATCTGGAACATGATCGGCTGCCGCACGAGCACGCGCACCGGCTGGCCGCGCATCCGGCCGGGGCGGTAGACCGACCCCAGCACGACGTCGCGCGCCGGCCGCTCGAACGCCTTGTTGGTGGACGAGATGATCCGCAGGGACTCCGATTCCGGATGCCCGTCGGTCCCGATGACCACTTCGATCACGACCTGTCCTTCGATGCCGGCATCCCGCAGCAACGGCGGGTACTGCAGCGCGGGGCCGGACAAGCGGATAGGCGGCTCGTCGACGACGGCCTCCACGAACACCTGGGTCAGATCGTCCGGAATCGGGCCGGTGCCGCCCACGATGCCTTGAGCGATACCGCCCTCGGCGCCGACACCGGAGTAGTCCCGCGGATCGAACCGCTCGTTCAGGTTGACGGGCGGGATCTCGGTCGGGATGTCCGTCACCGCCACGATCGTCTGGAACCCCTTGGGGGGTGGTGTCAGCGTGGCGATCTGCGGTTGCTCGGGCTCCTTGGGCTTCTCCTGCTCCTGCGTGAGGAACACGAGGGTCGTGTCCGCGATGATCTGCTGCACGACCTCGTGGCCTTTCATCGTGACCACCACCGCGCCGTAGATCAGGGCACCGTGAATCACGAGCGACATCATGGAGCTCGACCACGTGCCACCGATCTTCCGATTCTTCGGATTGGATTCGACGAGATTGCTGAACACGCTCCGCCTCCGTGACGTGGGGACCCACGGAAAAGCTACCCCGGAATCCGGCGGCCCGCCTCTCGCGCCGGTGGGGCCGACATTACAGGATCATGACAATCCCGTTACGACCCGGCTGCGCGGGCGCCTGGCCTGACGGCTGCTCTACCGGCTGCTCTAAAGGAAGAGCGACCGTGAACGTGGACCCGCGCCCGGGACGGCTCTGGACCGTGATCGTGCCGCCGTGCGCCTCCGCGATCCACTTGGAGATCGCAAGCCCGAGGCCCACGCCGGCCCGTTCCCCGGTTCGGCTCCGGGCCCGGTCGGCCCGCCAGAAGCGGTCGAAGATATGCGCCAGATCGCCGGGCGCAATCCCGATCCCGGTATCGCGGACGGCCACCTCCACCCGCCCGTCCTGCAGCGCCGTCTCGATCTCCACCCGGCCTCCCGCCGGCGTGTACTTGATGGCGTTGGTGAGCAGGTTCATCAACAGTTGGCGGACGCGCGCCCGGTCAGCCGCCAGCGTGATGGTCTGCTGCGGCAGGGCCACGGCGACCTCCACCGCGGCCTGCTCGCCGAGGATCCCGGCGGTTTCGGCGATTTCGCCCAACAGATCCCCCAGCTCGACCGGTTCGAGGTGCAGCGGGGCGCGCCCTTCGTCCGCCCGCGCCAGCATCAGCAGGGCATCCACCACCTCCGCCATCCGGTTGACCTCGGCCAGTGTCTCGTCGAGCGTCTCCAGCACGTCCGCGGGGATCCGGGGGTGGGTGATGGCCTGTTCGATCCCCGAGCGCAACACGGTGAGCGGGGTCTTGAGTTCGTGGCTGGCGTCGGCCGTGAAGCGGCGGAGCGTGCGGAAGGACCCTTCCAGCCGGCCGAGCATCTCATTCAGCGTGCTGGTCAGGCGCGCCAGCTCGTCGCCGGTGCGCACGGGCGCCAGGCGCCGGTGCAGGCTCCGGCCGTCGGTGATCGCTTCGACCTCGTCCACCAGCCGGTCCACCGGCTTGAGGGTCCGCCCGGCCAGCATGTACCCGATCAGCGTCGACGCGAGGAGGATGACGGGCGACAGCAGGAGCACCATCGTCAGCAGTCGCTGCGGCCCGATGACCACCGTGGCGGTGGACGCGCCCGACAGGACCGCCGCCACCTCGGGCCCCGCGTCTTGCATGGGCCGCACGTAGTAGCGGATCTCGCCGACGGGGGCGCCGAGCCCCACGGATCCGAATGCGGCGACGGTATCCGTGGCCAGCACCCGGCCGAGCAGCAGGACCAGCGAGCCGTAGGGGAGCGCGCGCGCATCGGGCGAGAGGTGGAGGACGTCACCGTCGGTGCCGACGACCACCACGTACCCGGGCACCCCCTCCAGGAAGGGGGCCACGTCGGGCGCCAGCACGTCGCGTCCCGAGCGGGCGTCCCGCACCACGAGACTGCCCCGCGCGCGGTAGGCCTCGCTCATGGTGGCGGCGATGAGGTTCGATTCGAGCTGGGCCCGCAGCTCGATCTCGTCGAGGTTCTCCCGCCGCTGCACGAAGTAGAGGGCGACCGCGAACACGAACATCGTGGCCGCGAGGGCGACGGCGTACGACGCCGCCAGCCGGGCCCGGATGGTCCGCATCTACTCCTTCATCACGTAGCCGACCCCGCGGACGGTGTGGATCAGCTTCGCCGTGAAGCCCTGATCCACCTTCTTGCGCAGCCGATTGATTACCACGTCGACCACGTTGGTCCCGGGGTCGAAATGATAGCCCCAGGCGTACTCGGTGATGAGCGTGCGGGACATGACCCGTCCATGATTGCGCGCCAGGTATTCCAGGACTGCGTATTCCTTGGGCGTCACGTCCAGATGGCGGTCCGCGCGGCGCACCTCGCGGGCCCCGGTATCGATCTCGAGGTCGGCGACCCGCAGGACGGGGGGCGCGATCGCCTTGGGTCGGCGGGCCAGCGCCTCGACGCGCGCCAGCAGCTCCTCGAAGGCGAACGGCTTCGTCACGTAGTCGTCGGCGCCGGTGCGGAGGGCCTGCACCTTCGACTCGACCGCGTCCTGCGCCGTGAGCACGAGCACCGGGGTGGCGACCCCGCGGTCGCGCAGGGTTCGCAGCACTTCGACGCCGGACACCCCGGGGAGCCGCAGATCGAGCACGATCAGGTCGAACTGCCCGTTGGACGCATGGGTGAGCCCCGCCGTCCCGTCATCCACGAGCTCCACCTGCATACCCTGCTCCTCGAGTCCCCGGCGCACGAACTGGCCCACCGTGCGGTCATCCTCGATGACCAGAACTCTCACGCGCCCTCCGGCTGGAACGCGGGCAGGATCACGCGGAACGTGGACCCGCTGCCGAGCTGCGAGTCCACGAGCACGCGCCCGCCGTGATGCTGGACGATTGCGTAGGTGATGGAGAGCCCCAGTCCGGTACCCTGTCCCGGGGCCTTGGTCGTGAAGAAGGGCTCGAAGATCTTGGCAATGTCCTCGCGCGGAATGCCCATCCCGGTATCGGCGATTTCGATCATCACCTCGTCGGCGCGTTCCGGATTGGGCCGGCTTCGCACCGTGAGCGTGCCCCGCCCGTCCATCGCGTCGATCGCGTTCAGGGCGAGGTCGAGAAACGCCTGCATCAGCTGTTCGGCGTTGGCCTCGATCAGGGGAAGCTCGTCCTCGAGCTGGCGCACCAGGCGGATGCGCTTGAACCGGTCGTGATAGCGCAACAGGAAGAGGGCGTCCTCCACCACCTGGTTCACCTGGACCGGGTACTTGGCGCGCGCCTTCGGCCGGGAGAAATCGAGCAGCCCGTCCACGATGGACTTACAGCGCCCGAGCTCGGACTCGATGATATCGAGATACTCGCCAACGGCCTGGCGGGGCCCGGGCGGCAGATCGTCGACCCGCGTGGTGAGCGCCTCCACGCAGGCCCCGATGGTGGCAAGCGGGTTGTTGATTTCGTGCATGACCCCCGCGGCCAGCTGGCCGACGGCGGCGAGTTTTTCGGTCTGCGCAATCTGCTGCTGAACCAGCTTCGCTTGGGTGAGGTCTTCACCGATCGTAATGACGTGCGTGACCTCGCGGTCGTCGAGCCGCATCGGGATCTTCGTGATGCGGTAGTACCGTCCGCCGCTGGGATGCTCGGTGGCCACCTCGACCTCTTCCATCTTGCCCGTCTCAAAGACCGTGTCGAACTCCCGCTTCAGGAGGTCGCGCGGTTGGCGGTGCAGCACGTGGAACACCGTCCGGCCCAGCGCATCGTCGCGGGCGACGCCCTGCGTGCCTGCCTCCCGTTTGCGGTTCCACGCCTGGATCCGGTATTCGCGGTCGATCACGTACAGGCCGACGGGCAGGGAGTCGATGATCCGGCTCGTGAAGCGGCGCTGGGCGTCGATCTCCCGGGTGCGCAGGGCGACTTCCCCGGCCAGGTCTTCCGACAGGGCGATGGTGGAGAGAAGCGGCGCGAGCACGTTCGCCACCGTCCGCACGACCTCGCCCCACACCGCCCGCCCCGCCGGATCAGGCACGCGGCACTCGAGCAGGCCCAGGCCCTCGCCCTGGTAGACCAGCACCGCCGAGAGATAGGGATGGTCGGGCGTCCAGACCCGGGGCTTGCGCGCGTCCACCAGCTTGGCGACCGCCGCCGGATCGCCGTCCTCGGCCGGGTCGCCGGGTGCCCGGACGGCCTCGAAGCTGACGCCGTCGGGCCCGCGGATCCACAGCCGGCAGGCCTCCGCCCGGATGCCGCGCTTCAGCGTCGCGACGACACCGGCGAGCACATCGTCCACGCCCAGCGAGGCCGAGAGATACGCGGCCACGTCGGCGAGGACCTCGAGGGCGGCGCTGGCAGCCTCGGTGCGCGGCATGCGGGGCTACTCCCGCACGCGGATCGGCGCGAGCAGCCTCACGCCGGCGGGGCGGTCGCCACCTGGATTCGGCATTGCCACCATGGTCTCCTCACTCGCCGGTGCGTATTCGGGTCGGATCATCGCACCACCCGTCGCACCACGAACCCGCCGGAGTCGCTCACGAACACGGCTCGGCCCGCCGCCGCGAGACCCGCCGGCCCGGCAAGGGCGGTGCGGCCGATCTCCAGTTGATCGGGGCCCGGCTCGGTCGCACCCGTCCCACCAAAGGTGTCGATCGAATCCGGCCCCACCCGAATGATACGCACGCGCAGGTTGCCGCGGTCCGCCACGAGCAGCAGCGAGCCGACGGCCGCCAGGGCGCCCGGGGACCGGAACAGCGCCTCGCCGACTCCCCTCCCATCACCCCGGAATCCCGGCGCTCCCACCCCCGCATAGGCGAAGATCGTGTCGCGGATGATGCGGCGCACGCGGTGGTTGCCCGCGTCGGCGACGTAAAGGGTGTCACCGGACCACGCGAGCCCGGCCGGGTTCGCGAGCCGCGCGTCGCGTGCCGGACCGCCATCTCCGGCGTCGCCTGCGTCCCCGGTCCCCGCGACCACATGCACGAGCCCGTCGGAGCCAACCCGCACGACGCGGCTGTTGCGCGCTTCCGCCACATACACCGCGCCATCGGGGCCCTGCGCCACGGCCACCGGCCGGTCCGTGGGGCTCCCGGCGCCGGGCTGGCCCTCGGCCGCCACTCCCGCCGCTCCCGTCCCGAGGACCAGCGCGACCCGATCGGCGACCGGATCGTAGCGGAACACGCGATGGGCCCCGGCATCGGCGATGAGGAGCGTGCCGTCGGGGGCGAGCGCGAGGCCGGCGGGTGCGCCGAGGCACACCTCGCTCGGTAGGACCGACGGGGCGCCACCGAGGGTGCACAACACGCCCCGACCGACCGGCCACGCGAGCAGGCCGTCCGCCGAAACGAACCCGACGCGACGCCGGACCCGGTCGGCGACGTAGAAGCTCCCGTCCTCATAGCCGGCGACGCCCACCGGTGCCCCGAGGAGCGTGGCCGCCGCCGGTCCCGGTGAGATCGTATCGGGCAAGGCGAGCTGGTAGGGGGTGCCCAACACGCCGGCGACCACGCGGGCGACGCCCGGGGCGTCACCGACGAGCACCTCCGTCGGCCCGCAGCCCGACCCCGCGATCCCCAACGCGAGCACCGCCAGCGCGGACACTGGCGGCCAGGCACTCCGGGCGGCGGGGCGAACAGGGCGGCGCATTGACAGAAGCCGTAGGTGATTTCCAACTTCGGCGGGAATGTCGCCCTCCTTGCGGGTTCTCGCAACGGCAGTACTGCTGTGCTCCAGCGCCGGGACCGTCGCGGCCCAGACGACCGGGCAACTCGTGGGGCGGATCGTCAGTGCGCGCGACTCCGCACCCGTCGCCAATGCCGGGATCGTGCTGCCGGAGTGGGGATCCCGCGGGACGACGACGACGGATCCGGGTGGCGACTTCGTCATCATCGGGATCCCACCCGGCACGTACACGGTGACCGTCCGCGCCATCGGCTACTCGCCCACCGAGCTGCGCGGTGTGCGCGTGCAGGCAGGGGTGAGCACCCGGCTCGCCGTGTCCCTCACGCCTGCGGTCGATCTCGCCCCCATCCGGATCAGCGAGGTGGAACGTCCGCTGCTCACACCCGAGGTGAGCGCCACCCGCCAGGTGATCGGGCGTGAAGATCTCGCCAGCTCCCCGGTCCAGGACATCGCGCAGGCCCTGGAGCTCCGGACAGGCGTGTCGGACGGGCATTTCCGCGGTGGGCGCGTCGGCCAGGAGACGTACGTGATCGACGGCGTCGAGGTGAAGGACCAGTACGCCGCCGCCCGCAGCGGCATCGCGTTTCAACTGGCACCCTCCGCGCTCCAGGAGGTGAGTGTCTTCACGTCCGGGTTCTCCGCCGATCAGCCGAGCGCCGTGAGCGGCGTGGTCACGCTGGTCTCGCGCAGCGGGCCGCGCGAGCGCTGGTTCGGCCGGCTGGAAGCGGTGACCGACGAAGGGGCACCGGCCGCGCTCGCCCGGGGGTACGCGCGCCTCGGCGGCTCGGCCGGCGGTCCGCTGTGGGGCGGCGCAACCGCGTTTTTCGATCTGTCGCTCATCGGCCAGGCGGACTACGACCCCCGCGTGGCAGGCCTCACCTGCCTGCCGGTCGCGTTTCCGTGTCCCGCCGACCGCGCCATCATCCCGCACCAGGAAGGCGACCGCTACTTCGCCTTCGGCCGGCTCGACGTCCCGCTCGGCGAGCGGTTCACGGCCACGCTCTCCCTGAGCCGGAACCGCGACCAGCACGAGCTGTATGCCACCCGCTTCAAGTACGCCCTGCCCGCCTATCTCGCGGAGCGCGAGACGGCGTCGCTGACCACCCTGCACCTCGCCCGCACGTTCCCGCTCCCGGGTGCCAAGGCCCTCCAGGTGACGACCCGGCTCTCCCTCGGCCGGGTGGATCGGTATCTCGGCGTGCCGGACACGGCGCAAAGCGCCCGGTTCGGCCGGTTCCGGCTCGGGGACCTGCGATTCCGCGGCGAAGCCTTCGTACGCTCGTCGGTGCGCGAGCAGGTGGAGACGGGCCGCACCGTGCCGGGGTACGTGCAGCCGTCGGACTCCGGCCTCGGCAGTCCCTACGGGATCTTCGGTGCCGATCTGTTCGTCACCGACGGCACCAGTGGCGTCGCCGAGTGGACGCGGAGCGAGTTCGCCAACCTGCGGGTAGACCTCCAGACGCTGCTGTCGCCGCAGCACGAGCTCAAGCTCGGCGGCGACCTCAAGCTCTACCGGATCAGCGCCTATCAGCACGTGGCGGCGGCGCTCGCGGGCGCGGCCCCGAACGCGGTGCGGTTTTACCCGCGCACGGCAGCGCTCTGGCTGCACAACACGCTGTTCGCGCTCGACGCCGCGACGATCGATCTGGGCGTACGGGTCGAAGCGTTTCAGCCGCGCCTCAGCGCATCCACCGACCGCACCACCCTGACCGCCCCAACCGCGACCACGACCTGGAGCGTCCTCATCCATCCGCGGATCGGGTTCGCGATGCCGCTCGGCCTCGTCGGCCTCGAGCGCGCCTCAGTGCGCTGGAACTTCGGCCGTTTCTCCCAGCCCCCCGATTTCCAGTTCTTCTTCGATCAGGCCCTCGACGACTCGCTCAACACGGCGGTGCGCCGTCAGGGGAACCCCAACCTCGGCTTCGAGCGGGCCATCCAGTACGAGCTGGGGTTCGACTATCTCGTGACGGACGACGTGGTCGTGCGCGCCAGCGGCTACCTCAAGGACCTGAGCGGGCTCACCACCAGTGGCATTGCACTGGCCGGCGTGGGCCGGTCGTTCACAAACCTCGACTTCGGACGGGTCGAGGGATTCGAGCTGCGCCTGGAAGGGCGTCTCGACGCGCGCCGCCGGTTCGAGCTGGGATACGTGCTGCAGAAGGCCGTGGGGGTCGTTTCAACGGCCTTCGATTCGACCGGGGCCCCGCCCGACGCCGAGCCCATCGAGCTCCCGCTCCAGTTCGACCGGCGCCACGGACTCGATCTCAACATCTTCTGGCCACTCCCCCTCGGGGTGCGCCTCGCCGTGGGTGGCAGCGCTGGTTCGGGGTACCCGGTGCCGGGGGCCGCCGACCGGCGGCTCCCGTGGACGGTCGCGGTGGCGGCACGCCTGCTGCGCGACTGGCAGCTGGGTGGCCGCGCCCTGCGGCTGCTCGTGGAGGGACGCAACCTGCTGGGGCGCGCCAACCTCGTCGCCGCCCGCGCCGGTGGTGGCGTGTTGCCCGACATCGCCGCGCTGGAACAGCGCGCGATCCAGGAGACCGCGGGCGTGCAGCCGATTCCGCGGGAATCGCCGCTCTATCTTCCCGGCTTCGACGCCGATGGGAACAACTTCCTGGACGCGGCCGAGCAAACCGCTGCCCGCCGCGCGGCACTGCTCGACGCCTTCGAGCCCACGCTGTTGTACGGCGAGGCACGACAAGTCCGGGTGGGAGTGGAGTTCGTCTTCTAGCGGGAAACGTGATACGGGAAACGTGAAACGCGCGGCCGTGACCGATTCACGTTTCACTTTTCACGTTTCACGCCTCTATATTGCATATCCCAGCAACAAACCGGAGGATATCCATGGCACACGAACTGCCCAAGCTCCCCTACGCATACGATGGGCTGGAGCCGCACATCGATGCGCGCACGATGGAGATCCATCACTCCAAGCATCATCAGGGCTACGTCAACAACCTGAACGCGGCCCTCGAGAAGGCGCCCGAGCTGCAGAAGAAGTCCCTCGAAGAGCTGCTCCGCGGCATCAACAGCGTGCCGGAAGCGATTCGCACGGCCGTCCGCAATCACGGCGGCGGGCACGCCAATCACACGCTGTTCTGGCAGATCATGAAGCCCAAAGGCGGTGGTCAGCCGTCCGGCAAGCTCGCCGACGCGCTCAAGAGCGCGTTCGGCTCGTTCGACAAGTTCAAGGAGCAGTTCACCACCGCAGCCGCCACCCGTTTCGGCAGCGGCTGGGGATGGCTGGTGGTCGCGGGTGGCAAGCTCGAAATCACCAGCACGGCCAATCAGGACAGCCCGTTCATGGAGGGGAAGACCCCCATCCTGGGCCTCGACGTGTGGGAACACGCCTACTACCTCAAGTACCAGAACCGCCGGCCCGACTACATCGGAGCGTGGTGGAATGTCGTGAATTGGGCGGAAGTGGGGAAACGGCTCGAGGGAGCACGGTGAGGGGGCGGACGATGAGACGGCGAGACGGCCAGCCCGTCTCGCCGTCTCGCCGTCCCCAACGACGCCTCCTTCCCTTCCCCCTTATTGCTTTTCCCTCGTGATTGTTGTATAAACGCTTTCGTACGAATCGGTTGGCGCGCCATGGAGACCACGCTCCGGACCATCCCGCTCTTCTCGCAGCTCCGTGAATCGGATCTGTGGCGCATTCGCGAAGCCACCATTACGCGCTCGTATCCCAAGGACAGCATCATCATGTTCGAGGGCGAGCACGGCGAGGCCCTCTACACGGTCCTCGCCGGTCGCGTGAAGGTGGTCTACATCGCCGAAGACGGGCGGGAAGTGATCCTGGGGACGCGGGAGCGGGGCGACTTCTTTGGCGAGACGGCGCTGCTGGACGATCAGCCCAACCCGGCGCACGTGATCGCGATGCAGGACTCCGAGCTGCTGGTGCTGCGGCGCGACGAGTTCCGCCGCTGTCTGGGCGACATGCCGGGCATGTCCCTCGGCCTGCTGCGCGCCATGTCGCGCCGGTTGCGGTCGCAGGACGACATGATCCGCGGGCTGGTGCTGCTCGACGTGCGGGGCCGGGTGTCGCGCCTGCTGATCGACCTCGCCGACCGGAACGACGGTGCGACCGTCCCGAAGGGCATCACGCATAACGTCATCGCCCAGATGGTGGGCGCGAGCCGCGAGACGGTCTCGCGTACGCTGCGCGAGCTCACCACGGAGGGCATGCTTCAGGTGACGGGGCGGCGGATCGCCATCGCCGATCGCGAGGCGCTCTCGCGCGCCGCGCAGCTCGAGCCCGTGGCCAAGTTCGAGCCGGCGGAGCCCGTGGCGGTGGGGCCGAATCTGGGGCGGCGGAGTACGGACCTGGCCAAGAGCTCGTAGACGGCCGGACGGTGAGACGGATAGCAGACGGCTAGGTCGGAGGAGAACGCGGAGCCCGTTCGGCATCGAGGTGGCCGAACGGGCTCTATTTCTTCCACAGGTCTGGAACCTGGTGTTCGCTTTTCGTCTGCCCGTCTCGAGCATGGAGCGGACGGGACTCGAACCCGTGACCCCCTGCTTGCAAAGCAGGCGCTCTCCCAACTGAGCTACCGCCCCCGAAGGAGAGGAAGATAGCGGGCACCGGAAAGAACGCCCAGGCCGCTACTCCGGAGCACCCACCCGCACCGCGCAGAAATACCCGCCGCCTCGATCGGTGGTGACGCCGGAGCGCCAGCTCCCGGCGAACCCCTGCGCGTTCGACGTCTGAGCCCGCAGCACCATGTAAGCACCGTCGAAGCGGACCACGTCGCGGCGGTTCGCCTCGGATCCCAGCCGCAACAGAATCTCGCTGCCG
>JBFGDF010000029.1:0-25099 GCA_041580775.1 Gemmatimonadales bacterium | reverse complement strand
TATCGCTCATCCCTCTCCCGCCGCGCGTTCGTCGGGACCGCGGCCGCGGCGACGGCGAGTCTCGCGTGGGCCCGTCGCGTGGGCGCGACGCCGCCCCCCGAGCTGATCCGGGTGGGGCTGGTGGGCTGCGGGGGCCGCGGCACCGGCGCCGCCATCGACGCCCTGCGCGCGTCCGAGGGCGTCGAGCTGATCGCCCTCGGCGATCTCTTCCCCGATCGGCTCGCCAAATGCCGGGAGAATCTCGCCACACTCGCCACGGACGACCCGGCGGCCGCCGCCAAGGTGAACGTCACGGACGCGCGCTGCTTCACCGGCTTCGACGCGTACCGCCAGGTACTCGACACGGGAATCGATCTGGTGATTCTGGCCACGCCGCCCGGGTTTCGGCCGCAGCACTTCGCGGCGGCGGTCGCTGCGGGAAAACACGTCTTCATGGAGAAGCCCGTTGCCGTGGATCCCGTGGGGGTCCGGTCGGTGCTCGCGTCCGCCGATCGTGCGCACGCGCAGGGTCTGGCGGTCGTCGCCGGCACGCAACGCCGTCACGACGTGGGGTACCGCGCCGTGATTCGGCGTCTGCACGACGGCGCGATCGGCGATCTCGTGGCCGGCCAAGTCTACTGGAACCAGGGCGGGCTGTGGCACGCGGAGCGCCAGGCGGCATGGTCGGACACGGAGTGGCAGATCCGCAACTGGCTCTACTTCACGTGGCTCTCGGGCGATCACGTCGTCGAGCAGCACATCCACAACCTGGACGTGGCGAACTGGGTTGCCGGGGCCCATCCGGTGCGCGCGGTGGGCGTTGGCGGGCGGCAGTGGCGCACCGCCCCCGCCTTCGGGCACGTGTACGACCATTTCGCGGTGGAGCTCGAGTATCCCAACGGGGCGCGCGTGACGAGTATGTGCCGGCAGATCGACGGCACGGCGAATCACGTGGGCGAGCGGTTCGCCGGGACCCGGGGAACGTCCGATGCGCACACGGCAATCGATGGCGCCAAGCCGTGGCGGTTCGAGGGCGAACGACCCAATCCGTACGTGCAAGAGCACGTGGACCTGGTCGCGAGCATTCGTGCCGGCACGCCGCTCAACGAAGGGCGGCGGGTGGCGGA
Source organism: Gemmatimonadales bacterium (assembly GCA_041580775.1). GTDB lineage: Bacteria > Gemmatimonadota > Gemmatimonadetes > Gemmatimonadales > GWC2-71-9 > JAOTWJ01. Next base: position 23,993 of record JBFGDF010000029.1, on the reverse strand, counting down.
GAGCACGCTCACGGCAATCATGGTGCGCGAGGCGGCGTACACCGGGCAGGTGATCGCCTGGGACGAGCTGCTCGCCGCCGAGCAGGACCTCACGCCGCCCGATCTCAGGTTCGGGCCGCTCGCGGTACCCCCCGTCGCGATGCCGGGCCGCACCACGGTGAACCGCACATGGAACGAGGCCTGACCATGGATCGCCGACGCTTCGTGGAGACCACGCTGGCCGCTGGCGCCGCGCTGGCGGCCGCCCCCACGGCCGGCCCCGCCGCCGTCGCCTCATCGGCCGGTCGGGCACCTCGGTTCAAGCTCGCGTATGCGCCCCACTTCGGGATGTTCCGCCAGCACGCGGGCGAGGACCTCGTCGCCCAGCTCGAGTTCATGGCAGCCGAGGGATTCACGGCGTTCGAGGACAACGGCATGGGTGGCCGTCCCGTCGCCGAGCAGGAACGCATCGCCCGGGCACTCGAGCGACTCCGCCTGCGCATGGGCGTGTTCGTGGCCCACACCATCGGGTGGAACGAGGCGAATCTCGCGAGCGGCGACCCGGCCACGCGCGAGGCGTTTCTACGGGAGATCCGCGCGGCGGTGGACGTCGCCAAGCGCGTGGGCGCGACGTGGATGACCGTGGTGCCCGGCCACGTCGACCGGCGGCTCGAGCTGCGCTATCAGACGGCGCACGTGGTGGAGGCACTCAAGCGAGCGGCGGCGACCCTCGAGCCGCATGGGCTCGTCATGGTGCTGGAGCCACTCAATACGCTGCGCGACCACCCCGGGCAGTTCCTCACGCAGGTGCCGCAGGCCTATCTCGTGTGCAAGGCGGTGGCGAGTCCGTCATGCAAGATCCTGATGGACGTGTACCACCAGCAGATCACCGAGGGGAACCTGATCCCCAACATCGACGCGGCGTGGGAGGAGATCGCGTACTTCCAGGTGGGGGACAATCCCGGGCGCCGCGAGCCGGGCACCGGCGAGATCAACTACCGAAACGTGTTCCGGCACATCCACGGCAAGGGATACACCGGCATCATCGGGATGGAGCACGGGAACGCGAGGCCCGGGCAGGCGGGCGAGCGGGCGGTAATCGACGCGTACGTGGCTGCCGACGCGTGGGCGTGAGTCGCCGGCCGGGAGCGGTGAGCGGATGGCGCTTCGCGACGGAGCGGCTCCCCTCTATCCGCCCGATCGCCGCCTGAGCGCTTCGAGATTCAGCGCGATGGACGCGTTCGAGGCCAGCAGCTCCTGGAGCACGGCATCCGACGGCCGGGGCTGGCCGCGCGCCCGCCGCTGATCCCGCAGGAACGGCCACAGCGCCCGCCGGATGTCGTCCGGGAGCGAGGCCTCCAGATATTCGAGCGCCGTGCCCCGCAGCAGCTGGTCCTCCGTGTGGAGTCCCCGGAACGCGACCTTGAGCGGCTGGCGGGGATACACCAGCGCGAGCACGGTGAAGACATGCTCCAGGCTGCGGTCGGCGCGATCGCGCAGCAGGTCGTCCATCACCGGCGACCAGGCATCGTCGTCGGTCGCCGCGTCGAGCAGGCGCTGGCTCTCCCATACGCCGCGGTCCACCTGCACTTCCCGGAGCACGGCGGCGCGCACGACGCCGGGATCCACCCGGAGGGACGGCGCGAGCTGCGTGAGGCGACTCAGGGTGCGGCCGGTCCGGTAGCGCACCTCGAACCGCGCGTCGCCGAGCGCCGTGAGCAGCCCATCCACGGCCCGCTGCGTCGGGCAGGCGGCGAGCACCAGCGGCAGGCGGCGGCGGACCGCGAACTCCTCGTCGGGATCGAGCAGGTGGTCGAGCAGTTGCCCGACCGCCTGCGGCGCCACGCCGCGCAAGGCGGCCACCGCGTCCTGCGCCACCTCGTCCCACGCCAGGAGCGGGACGGCATGGGGCACGAGCGTGCGCGGCAGCGGGCCGGCGCCGAGCGCGGCCCGCACCCGCTCGGCATCCCGGGAGCGCAGGGCCACGGCGCGGGCCGTATCGGGATCCAGGGTCGCGGGGGGGCCGGTGGCCGCGACGGTCGCCGGTGCGGAGGGGTGAGGCGGGGCGGGGGTGCGCGCCGCCAGCACCCCGCTCGTCGTGTCGCCAAGGCCCGTCTGCAGCACACCCGCCGTGTGCAGCAACGCCGTGCGCGTCGCCAGGTCTTCCGCCTCCGCGAGATCGAGCTGTTTGGCCCGGTAGAGGAGGCTGCGTTCCAGCGCCCCCTGGTAGCCCTGTTGCAGTCGGAACGCGACGGCGGCGGCGCCCACGGACAGTACCATCGCGCCCGCAATCAGCACGGCACTCGGATCCCGCGGGACGAGCAGCACGATCTGGACGAGCGCCGCGCCCACGATGTCGCCAAGGCGCACGGCGCCGACGTCCAGCAGGGCCTTGGTCGCCCGTTTCTCGTGGGGCGGGAGCGGCGCGAACAGCAGCTCGTAGCCCGCCCGGTACAGGCCGTTCCGCACGACCGCCTCGCCACCCCGGGCCAGCAGGATGGACGGCAGCCCGGGCAGCGCGAGCGCGCCGGCACCGCCGAACACGACGCTCAGCGGCAGCGCGCCGATCGTGCGCGCCACCCCCAGGCGCCGCAGGGCGAGCCGCGCCGCGGTCATCTGCACGAGCACCGCGACGATCGCGATACCGGTATAGAACCACGCGAACAGGGCCAGCAGCGCCTCGCCGCCGCCGGACGCCGCGGCGGCGCCGGCCTTGAAGACGTAGTCGAGCAGGCCTTCGCCCACCGTGGTCAACAGGACGACCGCCACGAGCGCGCGCAGATACGGCGTGCGGCCGATGATCCGCAGGCCGGCCAGCGGCGCTTCGCTGGACGCGGCGCCGGTCTCCGCCTGCGCCCCGCGGCCCAGCGCCAACACCAGCCACGCGCAGGCCAGGTGCAGCACCGCGAGAATCGGCAGCATGGCATCCACCGACAGGGTGTCCGCGACCCGGGCCGCGAGCACGCCGCCCGCCACTCCGCCCACTGTCCCGCCGGTGGCGATGCGGGCCACGTACCGCTTGGCGGTGTGCGGATCGAACCGCTCGTTCACGACCGACCAGAAGCCCGAGATGAGGACGGCGCCCAGGCCGGCGAAATGGAGGTACAACACGACGGCCACGAGCGGGCGCACGACCGGCACCAGCGCCCATTCCACCATGAGGAGCGCCGCGCTGCCCGCAAACGCGATCGGCATGAGCCGGGCAGGCTCCGAACGAAGCAGCAGGCGCGACGTCGCATACGCCAACAGGACGGACGTCACGGCGGCGACGATGACCATGGTGGGCAGCGCCGTCGGCGCGAAGGTCGACAGGAACAACGCGTCGCGCGTCGCCTTCCCGGCCGTCTGGAAGGCGATCATGACCGCCGCCGTGAGGACGGCGGCGGTCAGGGCCGAGCGACGGGCGGGATCCGCGATGAGGTCTCCTGGGCAGGGCGAAGGGTGGAAGCGAACCTACCGCGAGCGGTGCGCGGCGGCAACGCGTGTCGCTACGGCCGCGTCGGCGCGTGCACCCGCACGTCGGCGCCCACCCCCGCGCCGAGCCATCGGGCGGCCGAGCCGTCCCGCACGGCGATCTCCAACGCGCCGCCGGAGCCGGCGAGCGCGAGCAGGGTGCCGGACGCCACGTCGGCAAAGGTGCGGCGCATCGGGCCGGCGTCGTGCCCGTGGACGTGCACCGTGGCGCCGGGGGGGACGGCCGTCACCGGGATGCTGGTCACCAGCGTCCCGAAGTGATCCACGACGAGCACCGTGCCCACCAGGGTCTCCCCGCGGCGGGCCGGCGGCGGCGGCAGACGCCGCACCGCATCGGACACCGACGCTCCGAGCGTCGCGAGCTCGACGCCCGCCGCGAGGGCCGCGGCCGCCGGGGCAAACACGTCGCGCCCGTGGAAGGTCGGCGCAGCCCCGGCTGGTTCCCGGAGTGCCACGACCGCGGCACCGTCGAGCACCGGCGTCAACACGCCGTTGTCAGGGCCGACGAAGGCGTGCCCGTGGGCCTGGAGCGCCAGTGCGCGCCGCGCGGTCCCCACCCCGGGATCCACCACAGCCACATGCACCGTGTGCAGCGGGAATCGGTGCCACGTGCGGCCCAGCACGTACTGGGCGACGAGCACGTCGCCCGGCGGGATCTCGTGGGTGACGTCGATCAGGGTGGCTCCGGGCGTGCGCGTGAGCAGCACGCCCTTCATCTCCGCCACGTAGCTGTCGGCGGTGCCGAAGTCGGTGAGCAGCGTGATGACCGGGCCGCCGGCCACGGGAGGCTACCCGGTGATGATGGGGAGGGACGCCGCGCGACCGGCCCGTTTCCGCACCGCGTCCGCGATGGCCTGCAGGGCCTGCGACGCCGGCGATGCCGGATCGGCGATCACCACCGGCACACCCGAATCGCCGAGATCTGGCATGCGGGCCTGTAACGGCACCTGGCCGAGCAGCGGCGCGCCGATTTCCTCGGCCAGACGCCGGCCGCCGCCGGACAGGAAGATCTCCGTGCGCTCGCCGCAGTGCGGGCAGGCGAAGTAGCTCATGTTCTCCACGACGCCCAGCACCGGCACGCCGACCCGCTCGAACATCTTGGCGCTGCGCAACGCGTCGCCGATCGCGACTTCCTGCGGCGTCGTGACGATCACGGCTCCCGCCAGCTGGATGGCCTGGGCAAGCGACAGTTGCGCGTCGCCCGTGCCCGGGGGCATGTCCACGACGAGCACGTCGAGAGCGCCCCAGTCCACGTCGCGCAGGAACTGCTGGATGACCTTGGTGATGATCGGGCCGCGCCAGATGGCCGGCTGATCGCGCTCGATCAGCAGCCCCAACGAGATCAGCTTCACGCCATGCGCCTCGAGCGGCCGGATCTTGTTGCCGTGCACCTCGGGCCGCTCGCTCACCCCGAACATGCGCGGGATGTTGGGCCCGTAGACGTCCGCGTCCATGAGTCCGATGCGCAGGTGCTGCTGCGCGAGCGCTGCCGCGACGTTGGCGGCGATGGTGGACTTGCCCACGCCGCCCTTGCCGCTCGAGACCGCGATCACCTTGCCCAGGTCCCCAGCCTCGGCGGGCGCGGGCATGGGAGCCTGCCCCGCCCCGGCGGGACGCGGCGGTGGGGCGGCGGTCGCGCCGCCGGGCTCCACGACGTTGATCTTCACCTGCGTCACGCCGTCCACCTCGCGCACCGCCTGCCGTGCCTCCCGCACGAGGCTCGCGGGCTCCTCGCGGGAGAGGGCAAACGTGAACGACACGGTCCCGTCGTCGGCGACCGTGAGGTCACGCACGAGGCCGGCCGAGATTACGTCGGTGCCCGCGTGGGCCGATTTGATGTTGGTGAGTGCGCCCGCGACGCGAGCCTGGAGGGGAGTCGCCATAGGAATCGGAATGTACGCGGCCGTCGGAGGGGGGAGCAACCGCGTCAGCGGAGGACCCGGCGCGCCGCAGCGAGCACCGTCGTCTGCACGTCCCCCAACTCCCCGTCGAGCGACGCACCGGCGGCCTTGCGGTGTCCCCCCCCACCGAACTGCTCCGCGAGCCGGGCCACGTCGACGTCGCCCACGGACCGGAACGACACCTTCACCCGCCCGCTCGCGAGTTGGCGAAACAGCAGCGCCAACCGCACGCCGCCAATCGATCGCGGGAACTCCACGACGCCGTCCAGATCGTCGGCGGTCGCTTCGTGCCGCTCGAGCGCGCCGGGCGGCACGGTCACCCATGCAAGCCCGGGCGGGACCTCCACGACCAGCGTGTCGAGTGCTTCCGCGAGCAGCCGAATGCGTCCCTCCGGGACGCTTGCATACACCTGCGTGTAGATCGCTTCGGCGTCGAGCCCGTGCGACAGCAGGTGCGCCGCCACCTGCAGGGCCCGAGGGGACGTATTGCTGAAGCGGAATCCCCCGGTATCGGAAAGCAGCGAGACGTAGAGCGCCTGCGCCGCCGGGGTCGGCAGGGTCCAGTCCATCGTGCGCGCCAAATCGTACACGAGCTCGCCGGTCGCGCAGGCGGTCGCATCCACCAGGCGCGGGCCGGCGGGCAGCGACCCGTCGCTCGCATGATGGTCGATGCAGGCCACGGGCACGCCGCGCGCCGCGATCGCCGTGGCCAGGTGTCCCAGGCGGCCAAGATCGGAGATGTCGAGGACGATCACCAGGTCGGTCCGGTCGATCTCCTTCACCGCGCGCGCCGAGCGCTCGGCGCCGTCCGCGTCGGCCAGGAGAAACCGGTAGCGCCCGGGGAATGGCGTCGGGTTGGCGATGACCGGCCGCGCGCCGAGCGCGGAGAGCAGGTGCCACAACGCCACCTCGCTCCCCACCCCGTCGCCGTCCGCGTTCACGTGCGTGGTGAGCAGCACGCGCTGCTCCGGTCGGATCGCGGCGGCGATGGCCCGCGCCGAGCGGCGCCGGGCCGCCGGGACGCCGACGCCGCGCCGCCGTCCGTTACTGGCCTGGGTACCCATGCGCCGGAACTTACCGCCGTCCCTGAGGATTGCGAAGCGGCACCTTGCTCAACCTCCGGGGCACCCGCATCTTGCGGGGTCCCGTTCCGCCGGTCTGGAGCCACCGCGCATGCTCGATGCCCTCGCCACCACGCTGACCGACCTCGTCGGCACCCTCAACAGTTGGGTGTGGGAACGGGGCGTGCCCGTTCGCGGGGAAGTCGTCCCGTTCGTCGTCATCGCGCTGCTGGGGACCGGCGTGTTCCTGACGCTGCGCCTCGGCTTCATCCAGTTGCGCCGGCTCGGGCACGGGTTTGCCGTCACATCGGGGAGATACGACGATCCCGACGAGCCGGGCGACGTGCCTCACTTCCAGGCCCTCACGACCGCACTGTCGGCCACCGTCGGGATCGGCAACATCGCCGGGGTCGCCATCGCGATCCACTGGGGCGGACCCGGCGCGCTCTTCTGGATGTGGGTGACCGCGTTCCTCGGGATGGCCGTGAAGTTCTCCGAAGTGACGCTGGCGCAGCATTACCGCGAGGTCGAGACCACCGGCGGCCGGATGGTCGGGACGGTGTCCGGTGGCCCGATGTACTACATCGAGCGCGGGCTCGGCACCCGGTGGAAGCCGCTTGCCGTCTTCTTTGCCCTGATGCTCGGTTTCACCGCGTTCCTCACGGGCAACGCGGTGCAGGCCAATACGGTCGCCGACACGATCAGCACGGAGTTCGGCATCCCCGTCTGGATCACCGGGATCACGACCGCGACCATCGTGTCGCTCGTCATTCTGGGCGGCATCACCCGGATCGGCCGGGTCACGAGCGTGCTCGCGCCGCTCATGGCCGCCATCTACGTGCTCGGCGCCATGGTCATCATGGTGCTGCACGCCGAGTGGTTCGTGCCGGCCGTCAAGATGATCTTCGTCGAGGCGTTCAATCCCACGGCCGGCGTCGCCGGGACCGGTGTCGGCACGCTGCTGGTGACGATGATGTGGGGCGTGCGCCGCGGCCTGTTCTCGAACGAATCGGGCCAGGGCTCCGCCCCCATCGCCCATGCGGCCGCCAAGACCGACGAGCCGGTCTCGGAGGGTGTCGTGGCCCTGCTCGAGCCGTTCATCGATACGCTCGTCATCTGCACGATGACGGGACTCGTGATCGTGATGACCGGTGTGTGGCAGCAGACCGTGCCGACGCAGTTCACGCTCGCCGCCGGCGACCGGTCGTACGTCGCCGCGGACTCCGCGGCCCACTATGCCCGCGTCGCCGCGCCGGCGGAAATCCCGGTCGCGGACGGCGTCCAACAGGGACCCGCCCGATTCGCCTGGCATGAAGTGGCCGTGGAGCGGCTGTACGTCGACGCCGCGCAGACTCAGCCGTTCAGTGGCGTGATCCGGCCCCCGAGCGGGACTGCGGTGGGTGCCGACGGCACCACCTACACCTCGCTCTACGGGCAGGCGGTCGAGAGCGGCGCCCCGCTCACGATGCTCGGCTTCCGCGAAGGCCTGCCCGGCCAGGGCGGGCGCTTCATCGTGCTCGTGAGCGTGCTCCTGTTCGCCGTGTCCACCGCGATCTCGTGGAGTTACTACGGCGACCGCTGCGCCAACTACCTGTTCGGCCCGCGGGCGATTCTCCCGTACAAGATCGTGTTCGTCGGCATGCACTTCTTCGGGGCCGTGGTCTCGTTGAACGTGATCTGGTTGATGGGCGACATCGCGCTCGGGATCGTGATCCTGCCCAACCTGCTCGCGCTGATCCTGCTCTCCGGCAAGGTGAAGGAACTGACCGACAGTTACTTCACGCGGAAGCCGTGGCTCGAGAACTACGAGGTGCACAAGCGGGTGGTGGGCGAGCGGCGGCACCGACCGCCCTCGGCCCCGTGATGCACCCGTGACGGCACGCGGCCCGGCGGCCTCTCTCGTCGGGCCGCGGCGCTTTCCCTCCGTAGCGCCCGGGGCCGGCCCATCGCTATCTTCGGCCCACCTCCAGCGGAATCAGTGTCTATGCGCGTGAGCGGCGCTCACTCCCCCACGGATGCGGCCCCCCAGGAGCCCTGGGCCGAGCTGCGCCGGCTCATCGCCGAGGGTACCGCCGACGACGTCCTCACGTTCCTGCACGGGCTCGCCCCCGGCGAGCCCGTGCGCGCGGTGAGCCGACTGGACGACGCCGAGCGCCGTGCCCTCGTCACGCTGCTCTCGCCGGACGACGCGGCAGACCTGCTCGACACCCTGCCGGAGACGCAGGCGGCGGACATGATCGAGGATCTCCCGGCCGACCGCGCGGCGGCGATCGTCGAGGAACTCCCCAGCGACGAGCAGGCCGACCTGCTCGGCGACCTCGAGGAAGAGGACGCCGAGGCGATCCTCGAGCAGATGGGGCCCGCCCGGGCCACGGCGGCCCGGCGCCTGCTGCGGTACGCGCCCGATACCGCCGGCGGCCTGATGATCACCGAGTACCTGGCGTACCCGGGGGGCGCCACCGTCGGCGACGTGGTCGAGGACTGGCGGACCCACGGGGAGCAGTACGCGGATTACAACGTGCAGTACGTCTACGTGGTGGATGCCCATCGGTTGGTGGGCGTGCTGCGCATCCGGGACCTGCTGCTGGCACCGCTGCACCGCCCCTTGCGGGACATCATGCTGACCGATCCGCTGCGGCTTGGGGACGATGCCACCCTGGAACAGCTCCAGCGCTTCTTCGAGGAACACACGCTCTTCGGCGTGCCCGTGACCGCCGCGGGCGATCGCCTCGTGGGTGTGGTGCGGCGTGCCGCGGTCGAAGAGGCCCTGCGGGACCAGGCCACGCAGAACTTCCTGGCCGTGAGCGGGCTCATCGGCGCGGAGGAGCTGCGCTCCATGCCGCTCCGCACCCGCTCATTCCGCCGCCTGTCCTGGCTCTCGATCAACATCGTGCTCAACGTGATCGCCGCGAGTGTCATCGCCGCCTATCAGGACACGCTCTCCGCCGTCATCGCCCTTGCCGTGTTCCTGCCGATCATCTCCGACATGAGCGGCTGCTCCGGCAACCAGGCGGTGGCCGTCAGCATTCGGGAGCTCGCGCTCGGCCTCGTGCGCCCCTACGAGTTCATGCGGGTGGTGTTCAAGGAAGGCGGGGTCGGGATCATCAACGGGCTCGCGCTGGGCCTCCTGCTCGGCACGCTCGCGTTCCTGTGGAAGAGCAACGTCTACCTGGGCCTCGTCGTGGGCACCGCGCTCGCGCTCAACACGATCCTCGCCGTGCTGCTCGGCGGCCTGATTCCGCTCTCGCTCAAGGCGCTCAAGCTCGACCCCGCGCTGGCCTCGGGCCCGATTCTCACGACCGTCACCGACATGTGCGGATTCTTCCTGGTGCTCAGCTTCGCGACCGTGCTGCTGGGGAAGCTGGCGTGAGCGCCGCTACAGCGAGTAGTTTGGCGCCTCGCGTGTGATTACCACGTCGTGCGGGTGCGATTCCCGCAGTCCCGCGGAGGTGATCTGCAGGAACTCGGTGCCCCGACGGAGGTCGTCGAGCGTCGCCACGCCGCAGTAGCCCATGCCGCTCCGGATCCCGCCGGCCATCTGGAACAGCACATCGCCCACCGGGCCCCGGTACGGGACCCGCCCCTCGATCCCTTCCGGCACGAGCTTGCGTGCGGCGATCTCGCCTTCCTGGAAGTAGCGATCGGCCGAGCCGTCCTGCATCGCGGCCATGGACCCCATGCCGCGAATCATCTTGAACCGCCGTCCCTCGAGCAGGAAGCTCTCCCCCGGGCTCTCTTCCGTGCCGGCCAGCATGGACCCCATCATCACGCTGGCGGCACCGGCGGCGAGCGCCTTGACGATGTCCCCTGAGTACTTCACGCCGCCGTCGGCGATGATCGGGACGTCGCCCGCCCCGGCGACGGCGTCCACGATGGCGGTGATCTGCGGGACGCCGACCCCGGTCACCACGCGCGTCGTGCAAATCGAGCCCGGGCCGATGCCGACCTTCACGGCGTCCACACCGCGCTCCACGAGGGCCTGCGCACCGGCCACGGTGGCCACGTTTCCCCCCACCAGCTGTACCTCCGGAAACGCGTCGCGCAACTCCGCTACCGTCTGCAGTACGCCGTCGGAATGGCCGTGGGCGGAGTCTACCACCAGCACGTCCACCCCGGCATCCAGCAGGGCCGTGGCCCGGGCCATGGTGTCCCGGCCCACCCCCAGCGCGGCGGCGGCGCGCAGCCGCCCGTGCTCGTCCTTGTTGGCGTCAGGGAAGTCCCGGCGTTTGAAGATGTCCTTGACGGTGATCAGCCCCCGCAGCACGCCGTCGGCATCGACCACGGGCAGCTTCTCGATGCGGTGTTCGCCCAGAATCCGCTCGGCCTCGTCGAGCGTCGTCCCCAGCGGCGCCGTGATCAGATGCTCCTTGGTCATGGCGTCCCGGATGGGCCGATCGGGGCGCCGCTCGAACTGCAGGTCGCGATTGGTGATGATCCCGACCAGCCGCCCCCGGTCGTCCACGATCGGGACACCCGAGATCTTGAACCGCGCCATCAACTGCTTGGCTTCGCTGATCGGGCGATCGGGGCCCAATGTGATCGGGTTCAGGATCATGCCGCTTTCGGACCGCTTGACCCGGTCGACTTCGGCCGCCTGCCGGTCCACCGACATGTTCTTGTGAATCACGCCGATCCCCCCCGCCCGGGCCATGGCGATGGCCATCTCGGCCTCGGTGACCGTGTCCATCGCCGCGGAGACGAGCGGGATGTTGAGGGGAATGGCCCGCGTGAACCGGCTGGTGATCGTCACGTCCTTGGGGTGCACCGACGAATGGCGCGGGACCAGCAGGACGTCGTCGAACGTGAGCCCGTAGCCGGCACGCAACCTGGTCATGACCGGGGCTCCGGAACCACGGCGACCCGCCGGGCCGAACGGGGCCTGCGGGTCGCGTGGGGGACGGTCGAGGGTTCCATGGCCGAAGGTAGCACGGCCCGGAGGGCGGATCAAGCCGATGCGGACGGCGGCGCGCGATCGGAATCCGCGGCCGGATCCTGCGTCGAGGCGGCGGGCTCCGTCTCCGTCGCCTCGCCCGGTGCCGCGGTCTCCGCGGTCTGCAACGACTTGTTCAGCTCGTCCACCGCCGCGCGCCCCGCCTGGGCGAGCCGGTCCATCAGCCGCGACGCGGTGTCCACAGCTCCCATCGTGCCCCGGATGGCCGCGGCGGGGATCCGCCCGGCCCGGAGCGTGTCTTCCACCCCCTCCGAGATCCGTTCGAACACGGTGGGCTCACGCTCCGCCGTGGCATACTTCGACTCGAGAAACTCCACGTAGTCGAGCACCTGATACCCCTGCTCATCGGGCAGGGTCTCCAGGCGTCGTTCGATGCGCTTCCGGAGCAGTTCGTTCATCCGTCACCTCGCGTCAGCGCCCGCTCGTCGCAAATTCGACGAGGTCGAGCACGGGATTGCCGAGAAAGCGGGACCGCGCGACCCGCACGCGGCCCAGGATCGTCAGGTACGTGAGCGGCTGCAGCGCTTCGATCGCTTTGGCCTGCTCGGTCGAGAGCACCACGTAGACGAACCCCGTCTCCGGCAGGGGGCCACGCGCGAGCATGAAGCGCTGGCCCGCGGGCACGTCCTGCCGCAGCTCGTCCGCCGTCTGCACCGAGATATACTGCACGTCCCATCGCAGGACCTTGCCTTCGAAGCTCGCCGGTGCGCTGCGCACTTCGGCGGCGGTCACGCCGACCAGCGCCCCGTCGGTCGCCGGCCGCAGGTCCGTCTCGCGCACCCAGCCGTCGATCCGCACCCGAGCCCACCCGTCGGCGCGAGCCAGCACCTGCGCCGACGTCCCGGCACCCAGGCGGCCGAGCGTGTCGCCGTCCGGCCGCGCCAGCACGGGGGAGCCGCTCGCCACCGTCATCCGGTCGAGCGACGACGGCGCCGCCGGGGTCCCCGCCGCGGCGGGGGGTGTGGCCGGCGTCGGCGCGGCCGCCCGTGCCGTGCGGGGCGGGGCGCCGATGCGCTCGAGCGACCGGCCGTAGATCCACCCGGTTCGCCGCACCCGCACCCAGCCGGTCCGCCGCTCGACTTGCTCGAGGAGAAACCCCTGCAGCAGACGCGCGACGACGGCACCGTTGGGCTCGGTGCGCAGGTTCTCGCCGTTGGTGGCACTGACTGCGAGGTCGAAGTCATCCCGGCGGTCGGGCCGTACCGAGCGCTCCCAGATCCAGCCGGCGAGGGTCACGCGCACCCAGCCGTCTCGAGTTTCGTCCCCCGCCAGCATCGTGCCGGCATTGACGCGCGCCAACAACCGGCCCTGCGGCCCCGGCTCCTGCCGGAAGTTCTCGTCGCTCGTCACCCGGTACGTGTCCTGGGCGGCGGCCGGCGGCGCGGCGGCGGCGAGGAAGGCCAAGACGAGCCAAATGGAGCGCGAGGCTGGAAGCACCGGAGGGCCGTGGCTAGATTGTTCAGTCACCGACACTTAGATCATTCTAGGAGATGCCAGCGACGATGTCAAAGGCCACCTGGGCGGCGGCCCTCCTTCTCGCGCTCCCGAGTGTACCGGCCGCAGCCCAGGTCGGACACGACCCGGCGCAGTCGCCGTACCGACCGATCTTCATCCGCTCGAGCATCATGGCGACGGGGGCGGTGCTGTCGGGCAGCGGCGGGTTGCTCAACCTCGGACCGTCGAGCGGCGTGCTCGTCGGGCTGCGCTACGAGATGCGGCTCAGCGGTCCCACGGACGCGTCGCTGAGCCTCAGCTGGGGACGGCTGGAGCGCATGGTGGCGGATCCCGACGCGCCGGCCGATTCGCAGGTCACGGGACCGGTGCGCCAGTCCGTCGTGCTCGCCGAAGCCGGCCTCACCATCCTCCTCACGGGCGACAAGACCTGGAACCGCCTCGCCCCGTATCTGGGCGGCTCGCTGGGACTGGCGATCGGCGGGGGCGTGCCCGCCGATTCCTCGGGCTTCAAGTTCAGCACCAAGTTCGCGAGCGGCCCGCACGTGGGCATGCGGCTGTACGTCTCCGAACGGCTCACGGTGCGCACCGAGGGCCGGCTCCTCTTCTGGCAGCTCAAGTACCCGTCGCGCTTCTTCGCGGCGCCGGCGCGGGCGCCCGACGATCCGCCCCTGCTGGATCTCGCAAGCGACCCCGACTCCGAGTGGACGTCGCACCCCATGCTCCTGTTCGCCGTGGGATACGCCTTCCGGCTCTAGCGCGTGGAGCTGTTTGCGGAAGGACTGCGCCGCGCGCTCGCCCTCCTCCTGGCCGGGGACCCCGAAGTCCTCAGCATCGCGGCGCTCTCGCTGCGCGTCGCCGTGGTCGCGACGGGACTCGCCTGCCTCGTCGGCGTGCCGATCGGGTTCCTGGTCGGCACGACCCAGTTCTGGGGTCGTCGCGCAGCGATCACGGCGCTGAACACCATGCTGGCGTTTCCGACGGTCGTCGTGGGCGTGCTGGTGTGGGGCCTGCTGGCGCGGAGCGGACCGTTCGGGGGTGCGGGCCTCCTGTACACGTGGTGGGCCATCGTGCTCGCGGAGGTGATCCTCGCGGCGCCCATCGCCGCGGCGCTCACCGCCGCCGCCGTCCAAGGCGTCGACCCGCGCGTCCGCCGCACCGCACTCACGCTGGGCGCCGGCCCCTGGCGCGTACACTGGACGGTGGCCCGCGAGGCGCGGTTCGCGCTGTTCGGCGCGGTGGTCGTGGCCTTCGGGCGGGTGATTGCCGAAGTCGGGGCAGCGATGATCGTGGGCGGCAACATCCGGCACCAGACCCGCACCCTCACGACCGCCGTCGCCCTGAGCACGTCCCAGGGCGACTTTGCCCTGGCCATCGCCCTCGGCCTCGTGCTGCTCGCCCTGGCCCTCACGGTCAACGTGCTGCTCCACCTCTTTCAGGGCCGCGGGGATGCTGGGCGCGCGTGATCTGCGGCAGCGCTACGCGGGCCGCACGGTCGTGGAGGTGCCGGCGCTGGAGCTCGAGCCCGGCACGGTGACGGCGCTGGTCGGGCCGAACGGATCGGGCAAGAGCACGCTGCTCCGAATGTTGGCGTTCGTCGAGCCACCGGCCGAGGGCACCGTGCTGCTGCGGGGGCGCCCGATCCGGACGGCGACCGCGCGGCGCGCGGCGCGGCACGAGGTCACGCTCGTCGAGCAACATCCGCTCCTGTTCGCCATGACGGTCGCCGAAAACCTGCACTACGCCCTCGCCGTGCGGCGGCAGCGCGTCGTCGATGCGAGCGCGCGGGTCCTCCGTGCATTGGACCGGGTCGGTATCGCCGAGCTCGCCCACCGGGCCGCGCGTCAGCTGAGCGCCGGGGAGATCCAGCGGGTGGCCCTCGCGCGCGCGCTCGTCCTGGAGCCGCGGGCGCTGCTGCTGGACGAACCGACGAGTGCCGCCGACCGCAGCGCGCGAGCGGCGCTCGCCGAGGTTCTGACCGCGCTTCACGACGACGAGGTGACCGTCTGCCTCGCCTCCCATCAGCTCGAAGATGCCTATCGGTGGTCGTCGCGCGTGCTCGCCCTGGCGGACGGCCGGCTCGCCCCGGTGACCCCCGAGAACCTCTTCCGCGTGACGCTGCCGCCGGGGGGTGGGCCCCGGGTGGTGCGCGCGGGCCCGCTCGAGCTTCTGGTGGTGACCGACGTGAGCGGCCCGGCGACGCTCGCGATCTCCCCCGATGACATCATCGTCAGCACAGCGCCGCTCCAGTCCAGTGCGCGCAACCAATTCGCCGGCCGCGTGGTGGCCGTGAGCGACGACGGCCACGGGCACGTCCGGCTGGTCGTGGACGTCGGGACGCCCCTGGTGGTGCGCATCACTCCCGCCGCGCTGGCGGAGCTGGGCATCTCGCTCGGTACCACGGTGCACCTCTCGATCAAGGCCATGGCCGTGCGAGTCATCTGACGCCGCGGTAGATTCCAGCATGCCGCCCGCCCGCCTGACGCGCGTGATCCGCTTCAGTGCCGCACACCGCTACCATCGGCCGGAGTGGTCGGCGGAGGAGAACGCGCGCGTGTTCGGGCTCTGCGCGCGCGAGCACGGGCACGGGCACAACTACCGGTGTGCGGTGACCGTGAGCGGACCAATCGCCGCCGACACCGGCATGGTCATGAACCTGGCCGACCTCGACACCCTGCTCGACGCCGAGGTGCGGGGACCGCTCGATCACCGCCATCTCAACCACGACGTGCCCGAGTTCGCCGACGGGCGCGCGATTCCCACGGCCGAGGCGCTCGCGGCCTATGTCTGGCACCGGCTCGCGCCCCGTCTACCGGCGGGGGTGCGGCTCGCTGTCGTGCGGATCGAGGAGGACGACGATCTCTACGCCGAATACCTCGGGGAATCCTGAGGCCCCGGCGCGCGCCGCGAAGCGGGGCGGCCATATGGCCGAGCTCGCCCTCGTGGACGAAACCCCGGTGTGGCTCGAAGTGAACGGAGCCCCCGCGGTGACCTGGATGTGCACGCCCGATCAGCTCGAGCAGCTGGCCGTCGGCTGGCTCCACGGCGAGGGCTACATCAACGGCGTCGCCGAACTGCGCAGCCTCCGGCCGTGCGCCACCGACCTCGGGTTCTGGGCGGAGATCGACGGGGAACGGGTGACGCTGGTGGAGGCGGAGAACCGGCGCCGCGTGCTGGCGTCCGGGTGTGGGGCCGTCTCGGTGTTTCTGGCCGATCCCGCCCAGACCCCCCGGCGGGCCCCGGGGGGCGCGCCACCCCCGTTCGAGACGCTGCGCGCGCTCTTCAAGGACCTGTTCGGGCGCGGCACCCGCTACCGCACCACGGGCGGGATCCACGCGGCGGCCCTCACCGACGGGCATGCGCTGCTGCAGCACGCCGAGGACATCGGCCGGCACAACGCCGTGGACAAGGTGATTGGCGGCGCGCTGCTGGCGCGCCAGCCGATCGCCGCCCAGGGGTTGCTGGTCACCGGACGGATCTCGGCCGAGCTGGCGTTCAAGGCGGCCCGCGCCGGCCTAACGTGGATCGCAACCCCGTCGGTGCCCTCGACCCTCGCGGCCACGATTGCCGGTCGTGCGGGTATGACGCTGATCGGCCGCGCCGTGAGCGGCGCCCCTCACGTCCATCACCCGTGATCGTCATGCGATTCTCCCGCTGTGCGCTGCTGCTCGCCCTTCTCGCGGCCCTGCCGGGCCCGGCCGGTGCGCAGCAGCGCTCCGAGCCGCAGCTGCTGTTGAGCCTGTTCGGCGGCGTCACCACCGGCAACCAGCTGTGGGAGATCAACCGGCAGCGGCTCACCCGGTTGAGCGACGTGTCGTCGGTGGACTCGCTCCGCCTCACGCGGCGCCTCGAGCCCGGCATCACCTTCGGCGCCTCGGCCACGTATTTCCCGTCGCCGCATCTGGGTCTGCACGCCGAGATCCTGCTCTACGGGCTCGGCGTGGACGACGGGTGCACGCTCGCCTACATCGATCCGAGTCCCGTGGACTCCACGGTCAACCGGCAGGTGTGCGCCGACATCGCCCGGCGCGCGAGCACCGCCTCCACGATCGGGTTCCTCGTGGGCGGCTTCTTCCGGGCGGCGCCGCGCGCCTTCGCGAGCCCGTACGCCCGCGTCCACGTGGGCTTCACAACCCGGACCCTGAGCACGGTCGAGGTCACGGGTCGGTACGTAGACCGCAGCGGGGCCTCGGTGCCGCGCCTGGTGCTCGACGACCCCGGGGGCGGCGGCATTCTGCCCACGGCCGGCGTGGGCGTGGGCGTGATGCTTCCCGTCGCGGCCGGGTACCAGGTGGCCCTGGAAGTCCGGGACAATTTCCTCGGGATGCGGCGCCCGTCCGGTCCCGCCACGAGCCTCGCCACCCCACCGGTGGAAACCACGTTCGTGCAGACGTTCAGCATCCTGGTGCGGCTCGATATCGTACTCGAGCAAAAACGCGGACGGCGCTACTAATGCGCGGCGTGGTCCTGGCCGGCGGCACCGCGAGTCGGTTCGGCGGACGACCCAAGGGATTGGAGCGGGTCGGCGGCGAACCGATCCTCAAGCGCGTGGTCGAGGCCGTGCGGGCGGCGACGGGAGCACCGCCCCTGCTGGTGGCCAACGCGCCGGACGCCGGCGCCTGGATGCCGGGCCTCCGCGTGATCCCCGATGTCCGTCGCGATTGCGGCAGTCTCGGCGGGATCTACACGGCGGTCACCGCCGGCGCCGGGCCCGTCCTGGTCGTGGCGTGGGACATGCCGTTCGTGCCGACGGCGCTGCTCGAGGCGCTCGTCAAGGGTTCAGCCGACAGCGACGTGTTCCTGCCGGAGAGCGGCGGGCGGCGCGGGGTCGAACCCCTGTGCGGCGTCTACGGTCCGGCGTGCGCGGCCCCGATGGAGCGGCGCCTCGAGCAGGAGGACTTCCGGGCCGTCGGGTTTCACGACGACGTCCGGGTGGGCACGCTGCCGCTCGAGACGGTCCGCGAGCTGGGCGACCCGGATACCCTGTTCTTCAACGTGAACACGGCCGAAGACCTCGAGCGGGCGGAGGAGTTGTGGCGGGCACACGCATCATCTCGGTGATCGGCAAGAAGAACGCGGGCAAGACCACCCTGGTGGTCGCCCTCGCGCAGGAGTTCGTCCGCCGCGGGAAGCGGGTCGGCACGATCAAGCACGGCCACCATCCGGCCCTCGTGGATCGCGAGGGCAAGGACACCTGGCGGCACTACTTCGAGGGGAAGGCCGCCAAGACCCTGATCGAGTCACCCGGCCAGCGCGTGCTGTTCGAGCGGGTCGGCGAGGAGCCCGCCGATCCCGTCGACCTCGTGCGCGCGCACTTCGCCGACACCGAGATCGTGATCGTCGAGGGGTTCAAGCGGGCCCGCCTGCCGAAGATCGAAGTCCATCGCATGACGGAGCACACGGCCCCGCTGTACGACCCGTCCCAGCCGGAGGCCAACGAGTGGGTCGCCATGCTGACCGACGACCGGGCCCTGCGGCTGCCGTTCCCCGTGTTCAACTTCACCGACACGGCCTGGTTCACGAGCCTCGCGGCGCTCGCCTGGACCCGGGCGTTCGAGGTCGACGGCTAGCATGCGCTCCCCCGGCGACGCCGCACGGGCCATTCTCGCCGAGATCCACGCGCTGCCGCCCGAGTGCATTCCCCTGCCGGAGGCCCTCGATCGGGTGCTCACGCAGGACACCCCGAGCCCGCTCGATCTGCCGCCGTGGGACAACGCCGCCATGGATGGGTACGCCGTCCGGAGCGCGGACGTGCCGCCGGATGCCACCGGGATCGAGCTCCGCATCGTGGAGCGCATTCCCGCCGGCGGCTTCCCCACGCGCACGCTCGCACCAGGGGAATGCGCCCGCATCTTCACCGGTGCGCCGCTGCCCGCTGGGGCCGACGGCGTGATCCGGCAGGAAGACACCACCCCGCTCGGCGCCGACCGCGTGCGCATCGGCAACGCGCGTGACACCGGCCGCAACGTGCGCTATCGGGGAGAGGACATCGCGAAGGGCACCGTGGTCCTGCCCGCGGGATCGCCCCTGGGTCCCGCGCAGCTGGGCGTGCTCGCTTCGATCGCCATGGCGGAGGTGTACGTCCACCGGAAGCCACGGGTCGCCTTTCTCGGTTCCGGCGACGAGATCGCGGATCTCGACGAGGCGGCGGCCATCCGTGCCGGCCGCAAGATCGCCTCGTCCAACACCTACACGCTGCTCGGCAACATCCGGCGGGCCGGCGGCATCCCGATGAACCTCGGCATCGCCCGGGACGACCCGGCGGACATCCGCGCGCGCCTCCAGCGGGCGTTCGGCGCCGACCTCGTGATCTCGACGGCGGGCATCAGCGTCGGCGAGCACGACCACATGCGCCAGGTGCTCGAGGACATGCAGGGGACCCTGGCGTTCTGGCGGATCGGCATGCGCCCGGGCGCGCCCGTCGGGTTCGGCCGGCTGGGGGGCAATCCGTGGATCGGCCTGCCGGGCAACCCGGTGAGCACGATGGTCACGTTCGAGCTGCTCGTGCGGCCCGCCATCCGGCGCCTGCTCGGTCATCGCCTGCTCTTCCGTCGCACCGTGCCGGTCACGGTCGGCGAGGCGTTCACGCTCAAGGCCAAGCTCACGCACTTCCAGCGCGCCGTGGTGACCGAGGAGGGCGACACGCTCACGGCACGGCTCACCGGCCCGCAGGGCTCGGGCATCCTCACGTCGATGGCGAAGGCGAATGCGCTGCTGATCGTGCCGGCGGACCTGGACGACGTGACGCCCGGCATGACCCTCGAGGCGATCCTGCTGGACGACCCCGTGCACGTGGCGGAGCCGCCCTGGGAGTGACCCGTCCGGTCACATCCGCTTGTACGCCGGCCCGCTCCCCCCCTCCCGCGGGGTCCACCGCGGACCCAGCACGTCGGTCGCCTTGCAATCCACGCAGTTGGGTGCGTTGACCCGGAGCGCGCCGTCCACCCACTCGTACACGCCCGCCGGACACATCCCCTCGTAGAGCCGGGCCGTGGCTTCGTCCACCTGGCCGGCCGCGAGGAGGTGCGAGGGAATGTCGTCCCGCGTGGTGTTGCCCGCCTTGAACACGGCGTCGAGCTTGCCGATCGTGAGCGCGCCGTCCGGCGTGACCGGCGTCCGGGCGCCCGGGCGCTTTTCGACTTCGGCGTCGGCGTGCATCGTGATGCGGCCCGGCGGCAGGCGCCCCCCGGTGACCGTGGCGAGGCCGGCCCGGAGCACGCCGCGCACGAATCCGTCCTTGAAGGCCGGCCGCATGTTCCGCGTCCGGTAGAGATCCCGCACCACGTAGGAGTCGCGCACCGTCCGGTCGTACGCCGCGAGCGCCGTCCGCGACGTGTCGCCGGCCGTGAGCGCGGCGAAGATGGCGCGTGCCGCGTAAATGCCCGACTGCATCGCGTAATGGATGCCCTTGAGCGACGGGACGTCCACGAAGCCGACCGTGTCCCCCACCATGACGATGCCATCCCCCGAGAGCCGCTCGGGCAGGGCCCAGTAGCCACCTTCCGGAATCGTCTTGGCCCCCCACTCGATTAGCTCACCGCCGTCGAGCACTCGGCGGAACAGCGGGTGCAGCTTCATGCGCTGGAGCAGATCGTGCACGTCGAGGCTCGCGTCCCGGTAGTCCAGCCCCACCACCAGGCCGAGCGACACGAGGTGGTCCTCCAGCGGGTAGGCCCAGCTCCCGCCGAACGCGTCGCCGGGCAGCGGCCAGCCGAGCGTATGGATCACGCGGTCGAGCGGGACCTTGGTCTCCCACAGTTCCTTGACGCCCAGCGCGAAGATCTGCGGGTTCGGCGACCCCACGCGCTGCCACTCGCGCCACGCCATGGCGAGCGGGCCACGCGTGCCTTCAGCGAGCACGGTGACCTTGGCGGTGAGATCGGCCGCGGGCTGGTGGCCGCCGAGCGGTTCGCGATTTCGGCCCAGGCCGGTCGGCTCCGTCCGCACTCCGATCACGCGGTCGCCGTCGGCGAGCAGCGACGCGACCGGGAAGCCCGGGAACACGTTGATCCCGAGCCCTTCGGCGCGTTCGCCCAGCCAGCGGACGATTTCGCAGAGGGAGGCGACGCAGTTCCCGCGGTTGTGCATCGTGGGCGGCACCGGCAGTCGGCGCGCGCCGCGCTCGGTGAGGTAGTAGACCGACTCCTTGCCGACCGCGTGCCGGAGCGGCAGGTCCCCCACGGGAACGTCGGGAAACAGCTCGCGCAACGCGCGCGGGTTCACCACGGCGCCCGAGAGGCAGTGCTCGCCGAGCGACCCCGCCTTTTCCAGGACGCCGATCTCGAGGGCCCCGAGGCTGCCGCCGGTTTCGGCGTCCCGCTGGACCAGGCGTGCGAGTTCGATGGCGCCGGCCAGCCCCGCCGGACCGGCGCCCACGAAGAGCACATCCATCGCGATGTGCTCTTCCTGCGGCGGGGTCTGGAGAATGAGCTCGTCGACGGGCAGGCGGGGCTGCGTGTCGACGGGACGCACCGTGCTCACGAGCCGAGGGCCACGCGGATGCCGAGCGCGAGCGCCATGTTCCACGCCAGGCCCGAGGCCTCGACGTTGGCGGGGATGTTGTCGCTGCTCGGTTGCAGCACGTAGTTCCACCACAGGATGCGTCCGCCGACGTTGCCCGAGATGCCGAAGTCGACGCCCACCACCCCCACCCCGCCGAATTCGACGACGGCCGGCTGATCGGTGGCCGCCGCCGGATCGAAGCGGGCCACGGCGGGCCCGATGCCGAAGAAGACCGGCGCGCGCGCCTTGAGCCGCCACAGCAGGAGCACGTTGCCGCGAATCGCCGTCACGCTTTCGGGCGAGTTGCAGGTCCCCTGCGTGCATACGACGCGCGACGGTCGGCCGATGGCGCCGGTCGCAGCGACCCCGATCGTGCCCGCGACCGGAACCTGGACCTGCAACCCCAGTTCCGGGCCCGACCCGTAGGAGTACTCGCGACAGTC
Source organism: Gemmatimonadales bacterium (assembly GCA_041580775.1). GTDB lineage: Bacteria > Gemmatimonadota > Gemmatimonadetes > Gemmatimonadales > GWC2-71-9 > JAOTWJ01. The sequence goes on along the minus strand of JBFGDF010000029.1, from coordinate 2,230 downwards.
GGCACCCACACAGCCGCTGCTCGGCGCTTCGACGGCGCGCGTCCCGCCGCCGAAGCCCAGCGAGAGGAACGGCACCACCTGGAGCGGAAACGCGGTGGGACGCTCGCGGCGCACCTGCCCGTGGGCGCCTGCCGACGGCACGCTCCCCAGCCCGAGGACGAGACAGAGCGTGGCCGGCGCGAAGCGCATCAGTTCCCCCGGATCTTGCGAACTTCGGCGGTCAGTCGCGGGACCACCTCGAACAGGTCGCCGACGATGCCGTAGTCGGCCACCTTGAAGATGGGCGCATCCTTGTCCTTGTTGATCGCCACGATGACCTTGGACGTCCGCATGCCCGCCAGGTGCTGAATCGCACCGGAGATCCCCACGGCGACGTACAGGTTGGGACTCACCGTCTTGCCGGTCTGTCCGACCTGCTCCGCGTGGGGCCGCCATCCGGCGTCCACGACGGCGCGCGACGCGCCCACCGCCGTCGAGCCGCCGAATGCCGCGGCCAGCTCCTCGAGCAGCTTGAACTGCTCGGGGTCCTTGAGTCCGCGGCCGCCGCTCACCACGATGGACGCTTCCGCCACGTCGAGGGCCGCCCGTTCGGGCTCCTTCACCTGGACGGTGCGCGCCGCGCGGTTGCCCGCCACGGGGAGCGCCGCCGGCTCCACCGTGCCCGCGCGTGTTGCCTCGACCGGCATGAAGTTGTTGGGCCGGAGCGTGATCACGCACGTGGGCGCGGTCACGCGCAGCCGATAGACCGCCTTGCCGGAATACACCGGCCGCGACACCACGATGCCGGTGTCGTACTCGAGGGCGGTCACGTCGGCGGCCAGCGGGCAGCCGAGCCGGGCGGCGATGCGCGGTCCGAGGTCCTTGCCGAGCGCCGTCGCTCCGAGGAGCACCGCGGCGTACGCGCCGCCCTGGGCGCGCGCCGCCACCGCCGCGGCGTACCGGTTCCCCTGGTAGAGGCGCACCGCCTCGTCCGCCGTGACGACCACCACGTCCGCGCCGTGCGCGGCGGCCACGTCGGTCTTCAGGCCGGGGGGGCCAAGCACCATTGCGTGCACGGCGCCGCCCGCCTTGTCGGCCAGCGCGCGGCCGCCGGCCAGCGCTTCCAGACCGACCCGCTTGATCGTGCCGTCACGCTGTTCGAGCACCACGAGAATGTCGGCCATCACAGCACCTTCGCTTCCGTCCGGAGCGCGTCGAGGAGTGCCGGCACGGCATCGGGGCCTTCCCCCACGATCCGGCCGGCCGGCCGCTCGGGCGGATAGGCCAGGCTCTCCACCTCGAGGCCCCCCGCGCCGAGCGTTATCGGCTTCACCTCGAGCGGCTTCTTCTTGGCCATCATGATGCCCTTGAGCGCCGGGTAGCGCGGTTCGTTGAGCCCCTTCTCCGTCGTGACTACTGCCGGCAGCTCGAACTCGACGACTTCGACGCCCCCTTCGATCTCACGCTCCGCCGTGCCCTTGCCGTTCGCGATGGTCAGGTGCGACACCGCAGAGACGACCGGCAGCTCGAGGAGCTCGGCCACCAGCACGCCGGTGCCGTGGCTGGAGTCGTCCACCGCGAGCTTTCCGCAGAACACGAGATCATAGCCGCCGGCCTTGAGCTCGTCGGCGAGCGCACGGGCGATCGGCAGCGGGTCCATCGTGCCGCCGTCCACCTTGAGCAGGACGCCGCGGTCCGCCCCCATGGCGAGCGCCGTGCGGATCGTCTCCTGAGAGGCGTCGCCGCCGAGTGACACGACCGTCACGTCACCGGCGCCGGCGGCTTCCTTGAGTTTGAGGGCTGCTTCGACGGCGAACTCGTCGTAGGGATTGAGCACGAACTTGACGCCGGACTCGTCGATGCTCTTGCCGTCGGCGCCGACTTTGATGCGGGCCTCGGTATCGGGCACCCGCTTGACGCATACCGCGATCTTCACCGCAACCTCTTGGATGGCTGAAACTTAACTCCTCCCGGACCGGGCGGTCCGGAACCGCCGGAAGCTAACGTCCAGTGCGGGACGGCCGCAACGCCGTCAGAACCAGCCGCGCCGCCGGAAGAACACCAACAGGCCCACGGTGACCGCCACCATCACGGCCCAGACCGCCGGATAAGCCCACGGCCACGCGAGTTCGGGCATGTGCGCGAAGTTCATCCCGTACACGCCGACGATGAACGTGAGCGGAATGAACAGCGTCGCGATCACGGTCAGGACCCGCATGACATCGTTCATGCGGTTGCTGATGCTGGACAT
>JBFGDF010000028.1:0-25165 GCA_041580775.1 Gemmatimonadales bacterium | reverse complement strand
CAGATCGCGCCGCTGTCCCGACGAGAGCCGGTCCTTCCAGCCCGGCATCGCGGTGCCGGGCAGGCCCGCGTCGATGGCGTGAGCCAGATCGGCGTCAGTGGGCAGCTGCCCGCTCGCGGTGCTGCGAATCTGGTACAGCGCGAGGGTGAAGTCGCGCGGCCGGGGCAGCATGTAGGCCGCGGCCGGACCGTCGCCCGCTCCGCGGTCGCCGTGGCAGTCGGCGCACCACTTGTCGTAGACCGCCCGACCGCGGGTGGTGTCCTGGGCGGGCAGTGCGCACGGAGCACAGAGCACGGCGGCACCGAGGCCGAGCAGGCCAAGCGCTCTAATCATGTTGCCCCGCCGATCCTTCGGTACCGTGCTCGTCCCACGTCCGCGGCTTCCAGCCGGTCTGTTCGTACAGGTACAGCACGACCGCCCAGATCTCCCGCTCGGTCAAGAAGTCTTCCCACGCGGGCATCGCCGAGTTCCATGGCGCGCCCTCACGCGGCAGCCCGGGGCCGCCCTTGGCCACGCGCCAGAAGACGAAGCTCTCGGTGAGCTGCGCGATCGTGCCGTTGTCCTGGAAGTTCAGCGGAAGGGGATTGAAGCCGTGCGCATAATGCCCCCGCCCGTCCAGGTAATCGCCGTGGCACGGAATGCAGTTCTGGGCGTACACGCGCCGGCCCACGGCGAGGTGTGCGGCGAGGTCCCCCTCGCTCCGCAGCGGATTCTCGAGCCCGGTCAGCGCGATCCGGCGGTTCTGGAACGAGATCTCGGCCGGTGGCGCGGGGTGAATGGAGCGGAGGTTCGGCGGCGCGGCGACGCTCGCGCTGACGCGCCCGAACGCCACGTACGCGACCAGCAGCGGAAGCGCGGCGAGCAGCAGGCCCCGGACCACGCGCAGGCGCGGCTCGACGGCCACCGCGCGGAGCGGCTCCTTGAAGCGGGTCCACCGCTCCTCGTTGTCGCTGACGTAGATCAGCACGCCGACGAGGATCGTCACCATGAACTGCAAAACGACGCTCCGCGGCACGAGCGCGCTCCCCGGCAGCAGCGGGATGCCGAAGCGGATCACCACGTACGATGCCACGAGGACCGCGGTGGCCTGGCCGAAGGGATGCCGCAGCGCGGCGCGCAGGCGAGCGATCATCGGCGCGCCGCCAGGAAGCGGACCAGGGCCTCGAGCTGCCCGGCGGTCATCTGGTCGCCGTAGTTCTTCGGCATGATGCCGGCGACCTGCTCGTAGCCGCGGGCGATCGTCGCATCCGGATTCAGGATTCCCTCGCGGATCGCTGCAGCGGACAGGCGGGCGCCGATGCGAGTGAAATCCGGGCCCACCGCGCCGCCCTCAGCGTCGAGCTTGTGGCAGCCGACGCACCCGCCGCCACGGTAGAGCTCGAGCGGGTCGAGGCTGCCGCCCGCGAACGTCGATCCGGCCGCCGGCGCCCCCGCGGCAGCCGGCGCCGCGGCCGGGATGTCCGCGGCCGTCACGTCCACGGTGCCGCCCTGTGCTTCGAGATAGGCGACCAGCGCCCAGATCTGCTGCGGCGACAGCGTGCGGCTCATGTCAGGCATGATCGGCTCGTACCCCGCGACCACGAACGCGCCCGGCCGTACCAGCGCCTCGTACAAGTACTCCTTGCACCCTTGCCCGCTGACCCGCGCGGCGCAGCGCACGCCGATCGTCCCCGTGCCGCGGTCGTCGGTCAGCAGGTTGGGCGCCCGTGTGCCGAGTCCGTGACAGGTCTCGCACCCGCCGATTCCGTAGTACACCTCGTCCCCGGCGGCGACGAGTTGCTCTGGCGTGACGTCGGCGCCGAGCGTCAGGGCGCGCGGCACCTCGGACTGCACCTGGGGGATGCTGTTCGCGACGAGCGTGTAGAACGCGAGCGTGCCCACGACGACGAGCCCGACGCGGAGATTAGTGCGCCACACCGGGACCTCCTCCGGCGCGCGCCGTCTCGAACACCGATTTCTCCGCCAGGCCGCCCACCCAGAAGATGAACGCGACGAGCGCGAAGAACAGCAGCACGCACGTGCTGATCATGACCGACGCGTAGCCCAGCGCGGGCGTCGCGGCATGCGCCGACGTGTCCTGCATCACCTGCCACACGTGCCAGTGCTGCCGGATTCCCGAGCGCGCGAACCCCATCAGGCCCATGAGCCACGTGAAGGTGACGGCGAGGATGAACAGGGCATACTGCGACCGGGGCGGCATCCGTCCCCAGTTGATCTCGCCGAGGGAGGCGGCGCCCCGCGCCATGAAGACGTCGATGATCGTGACGAAGACGATGCACGCCAGCACGGCGCCCACCTGATAGACGCTGTAGCCGATCCGCACGATCGCTTCGACGAAGTAGCCGCGGATACCGTAAAAGAGCACCACCGCCGCCGCCAGCGCGAACATCGCGCCCTGGACCAGCGTCCCGGAACGCGCCCACGCCACCGCCGGACGGATGTTCGCCCGCCGGTACATCAGAAACGACAGGAACGTCGCCAGGATCATGAGGTTCACGGCGGTGTTCTTGGCGCTCATCACGCCGAGCACGCCCAGGAACGGGTGGTGCGAGCCGCCCATGGCCGCGAGCTCCCGCGAATCCGCGATCATCGTGTGCGGAGTCCCCCAGACGATCGCGCCCACCACCAGCACCGCGAGAAGCCACTTGGTGTACGGGCGGAAGCGCTCGGCGCCCGGAATCCGCCCCATGCCCACCCAGAGGTAGTAGTTCCCGGCCAGAAAGAGCACCGCAATCAGGAAGGCCTGGATCACCCACAGCCAGCTCATGAATCCGCCCATCATCGTGATGCCCATCGACTGGTCGTACGCGTAGATCTCGCGGCCAAGCCAGTAGCCGGCGAAGGGCAGAACGATGAGGGCGGAGATCGCGACGAAGTTGCCGACGTATCCCATCCAGTCGTAATGCGCGCGCTCGGTGTCGTTGCGTGCCGAGAGGAAGCGATAGCTCGCATACGCGCCGACGATGGCGCCGCCGAACACCACGTTGCCGATCAGCCGGTGAATGTTGATCGGCATCCAGGTCGCGTTGGCGATGGCGTACCACAGCTTGATGGTCGTCGGCAGCGTGTCGGGCGTCACATCGCGCGGCGGGCTCATCATGTAGGTGAGCCACGCGTCGGCGATGAACATCACGATCGTGCCGAACACGTTGAGGAGGATGCCCAGGCCCCAGTGCGCCAGCTTGGCCCGGCCCTGCTTCCAGCGGTCCCAGCCGTAGTAGTACAGGTACAGCGTGAACGACTCGACGAAGAACAGAGCCGCATAGAGCCACATCGAGGGCCCGAAGATGGCGCTCAGGTAGCCCCAGAACCGCGGGTACAGCGTCGTCAGAAGGAAGGTGAGCACCGCGCCCCAGATCGCCGTGGCGCTGTAGGCGATGAGCAGCAGCCGGGTGAACTCCTTGGCGAGACGGTCGTAGCGCTCCTGGCGCGTGAAAATCCCGACGGCCTCGGCCACCACCGCGAAGATCGGCACGCCGAGCACGAACGCGGCGAACATGAGATGGAGCTGCGCCGCGATCCACACCGCGGCGCGGCTGCCGATGGCCGGGAACTCCCGGTAGGCGGGCAGCGAGTCGGCGGCGGCCTGGAGCAGGAACGTGGCGTCGGTCAGCACGGCTCAGCTCTCGCCATCGGCGACGAAGAACGGCCGCCGCTTGGAGAAGTCGATCGGCATCGCGCGGCGCACCTCCGCGAGGAGCTCGAGCGTCACCTCGGCGCGCCCCGTGTCACGCGCATACTGCTCCACCCGCTCGATCACGACGCCGCGCACGAACGACGGGATCCGTGCCATGCGGGCTCGCGCATCCTCGGACCAAGCGAGGGCCGGGGCGACGGCCGCCCCGTACGGCGTGCCCGGCGCGGTCACGAGTGCCGCCTCGCCCGTGGGCTCGTAGGCACATCCCGGATCCGCCGCGAGCACGTCACCGCTCACGGCGAACGCCCGGGCGCGGCAGCCGCCGCACACCTGACGATACTCGCAGATCCCGCACTTGCCGCCGAGCGTCCCCTCGCGGAGCTGCCGGAACAGCGGCGCCTCGCGCCAGATCTCGGCGAAGCCGGTGGTGCGGAGATCGCCCGCCACTTCCGGCAGATACGGACACGGCGTGAGCTTGCCGTCCGGCGTGATGCGGCAGTACTGCGTGCCGCACGGGCAGCGGGTCTCGTAGCGTGTGACCGGGGAGGTCGGGTCGTCGGTATGAATGTGCCGCATGAAGTGCGGCGCGCACTTGGCGCGGACCAGCATCCGGCCCCGATACTCGCCCTGCCAGCGGGCGAGGTCGCGCAGCACGCTCTCGTATTCGTCCGCGCTCAGATCACCGAGCCGCGCGCCGCGGCCCGTCGGGACGAGGAAGTAGCAGTTGAACGCCGTCGCCCCCTCGGTCGCGGCCCATTCGACGAGGCGCGGCAGCTCGCCGCGGTTCCCCCGCGTCACCGTCGTCTGCACGATGAAGTCGAGACGCTGCGCGCGGAGCCGGGCGAGCGCCGCCTGCGTCGCCTCGAGCGAACCGGCGCCATGGCGGAACCGGTCGTGGTAGCTCGCCCGCAGCGAGTCCACGCTCACCGCGACCCCCTGGACGCCCGCCTCGCGCAGCGCGGCGACGCGCTCGTCGGTCAGCAGGGTGCCGTTCGTTCCGACGACCACGGTCGCGCCGCCGTCGGTCGCATGGCGGGCGAGCACCGCGAGATCACTGCGCTGCAGGGGCTCTCCCCCCGACAGGATCAGCATCGGCGCGGGGTTCACGGCGAGGATGTCATCGATGAGGCGCAGGCACTCGGCCGTGACCATTTCGTCCGCGGCGGACTCGCGCGGCCCCGCGGCGATGTAGCAGTGGGCGCATTCGAGGTTGCAGCGCCGCGTGAGATTCCACGCAATGACGTGCGGGACGAACTGCACTACGCCCCCGCGCGCGCCGGGCGGCGCGCCGGATGGGCCAGCGGGACGGCGGGCGATGCCGGGGGGCATCGGTGCATCAGTTCCCTCGCTCCGGGTGCGGACCGTACTCGGCCCACGGGGGCGGCGCCCTGCGAACGGCGCCGACGGCCTCCGGTCCTGGAACCTCACGCGCAGCGGTGCTATGCCACAACGAGACGGCGGCCACGCCGCGCCGCCGCCGGATAAGTCCTGGGAACCGGGGCGAGTATGGGTCCCACCCGGATGTCTGTCAAGCAGCCCGCGGCCGCGCCCGCGCGATTCCCTCACCCACGCCCGTGGCGTACATTCGGCGGTCCCCGCACCCCGAGTTTGACATGCGCCCGACGACCTCGTTGTTCCTCGCGCTCGCGGCCGCGTGGCTCGCACCCCCGCTCGCCGCGCAGGTCGCCATCGCGCCCGCGACCCTCGTGCCCGGCCAGCGCGACCGGATCGCCGTGCGCGTCGCGACGCGCGCGGACACGCCGATCGTCGCCGTCCGCGTCGAGGTGCCCGAGGTCCTCGGCCTGCTTGGCACCGAGTCTCCGCCCGGGTGGTCGGCGCGGGTGACGGCGGCCACCGACTCGACGCCTGCCGCGATCCAGTGGGACGGGGGGCGCCTCGGCTGGGGTGAGTTCCGCGAGTTTGCCGTCTTTGCACAGATGGGATTCGATGCGCGGCGCAAGACCCTGGTGTTTCCCGTCGAGACCCGCAGCGCGGACGGCACGGTCCGCCGCTGGCGCGAGGGCGGCGACGGGCCACCGCCGACGATTCAGATCAGAGGCTCGACCATGGTGTCGGCGGGCGGAGCGTTCGCGCTCGCCGCCGGCGCCTTCGGCCTGGCCGCCCTCGCGCTCGCGCTGGCCCTGCACCGGCGCGCCTAGGAGGAGCGCTTCTCCTCGTCGAGGAGACGCGCGGCGGCGGCCTTCGCCTCCGCGGGCGTGAGCGACTTCAGGTCCACCGGGCACTTGTCCATCTGCTCCTCGATGTCCCGGATCGGGCAGCGCGTCACCCCGGCCGCCTTCGCCTCCTCGATGAACTGCCGCATTTCGGCCGACAGCGCGTCGCCGCCCTCAGCCTCGAGCCGGATCTGCTTGGCCCGCAGCTCGCGGAACATCCCCATCATCGTCTCGGCGTCGAACTCGTCGGCCTCGATCATCGCCTGCTTGTTCTCGTCCATCACGGTCGTCGTGATCCGCCACATCTCATTGGCGCGCGCGAACCGCTCGACCGTGTTGCGGGCGAGGGGTCGCGCAATGAGCGGGACCGCCCGCAGCCGCTCGAAGGCTTCCCGGGTCCACACCAGCGGGTCCGCAACTGTCCTGGGCCGCGTGGTCGTGTGATAGGGCGGGACGGGGCAGCGGGCCTCGACCATCGCACCCTCGGGCTCGGCGTCGGCGTCGCTTCCCAGCACGAGGGTTTTCGCCATCTGCTCGTCGGCCTTGAGCTCGGCGCGCGCGATCTCTTCGGCATCGCCGATGCCCATGATGAGCTGCATGTGCGTGGGGAGGAGCTTGCGGATCGCCTCGTCGAGCCGTGGACTCGTCACGATGTCGCCGCCCTGCTCCATGACGTGCTCCTCCACCGCGCGCCGGGCGATGCCCTGGGCGAAGGGCGGCACCCGCAGGATCCGCACTTCCGCGTCCGGCGCCCACGGCAACCCGGCCTGGCCGTCCTCCTCGATCCAGGGCACGTCTTCCGGCTTGATCCCCACGGTCCCCACGACCAGCACGCTGCACGGCGCGAGGCGGAGCAGGTTGTCCGACTGCGACCCGATCTCGGTGCCGGTGATGCGGTGCGCGCCGTGGCGGCCGATCACGAGCAGGCTCGGCTGGATCTCCTCGGCCCACTGCAGGATCACCTGGAACGGCTTGCCGATGAGGATCTGCGTCACGAGCGGGACGTCGGGGAACTCGCGCGCGACCGCCTCGGCCCGCATGAGGTTCGCCTGGGACAGCTTGAGCAGCCCCTTGTCGATGATGTTGTTGTGGAGCTCCTCCTGCTCTTCGAACTTGAAGACCTTCGACGCCCGCACCGACAGCACGTCCTTGATGTTGTGGAACACCGCGTGATGGTACTCGACGTCGAAGCTGCTGCAGGCGTAGACGGTCCCATCGAACTGCTTGGCCAGCTCCAGCGCCATGCGCAGAGCCTTGTAGCTGTACGCCGACCCGTCCACACAGACCATGAACTTGCCGCCCGCCAGGGGCCGGTCGTCGCGGATCACCAGCAGATCCTTCTCCACTCCCCGCGCGACGCGGGCGACCACTCCGCCGAGCTGCGAATACTGTTGCCGCCCGATCCCGTGCGCCCCGATGACGAGCAGGTCGTAGCTCCGGCCGGACGATCCGGCGAGCTTGTCCGCCTGGTCTTCCGCCTCCGCCACGATGCGGCCATCCTCGCCCAGCCGCACGTCGCTGCGCTGGCGGTCGCCCCCATCGTAATTCGCGGCGATGTTCGGATCGAACCCGATGAGGCTCGGCAGCTGTCCTTCGCCCCGGTTCACTTCGCGGACGATCTCCTCGTAGTTGATGCCCTCGAGCAGCTGGCGGCGCAGCGTGACGCCGCGCGCCGCGCATCGCTTCTCGACCTGGTCGAGAAAGGAGTCGGAGATGAGCTGGAGGCCCTTCTCGATCAGCTTGTCGTGGACCTGCCGCTGGCGCTTGATCTCGGCCGGCGTCTGGAACTTGGCCGGCAACCCGGTTTCGAGCTGGCGGAACCGGACGTCATGGAGACGGGCCGCGTACACGTGGTTGCCCGTCAGGCGTCCACCGAACGCGGCGCACAGCTCGATGGCGCGATCCACCGCCCAATCCGAGTGCTGCGAATTGTCCACCGGGACGAACACTTCTCGATACATGCGTCAGGCCTCCCCGAGTGTGTCGGCCACGTGCGCGCTCAACCCACCAGCGCCGTGCCATCGGCGTCCCACACGAGCAGCGCGTCCACCGGACACGCCTCACAGGCGCTGATCAGCCGCTCGCGCTCCACACCTTCCGGTTCGACGAACGACACCACCCCCTCGGAGTCCAAAATGAACGCCTCGGGCGCCACGGCAATACAGTCGGCGAACCCGACGCAGAGAGCCGGGTCGATCTTGATCCGGAGCCCGGCGGCGGTCCGTTCCAGAGCGCCGGCCACTACATCCCCTCGAGCCCCAAGTCCACCCGCGCGCGGTCCATGATCTCCGGGGTGATCTCCTCGATACCCCGTTCGCCGGCGTACTCGCCGTAGATCTTCATCACCATGCCGCGGACGAACCGCGGGACCCGCTCCAGGCGCGCCTGGGCGGCGGGGCTCCACCGCGGGCGCCCGGCGCGCGCTTCGGCGGGCGGCTCGACGAAGGCGTCGTCGCGTCCCTCCATCGTGCGGCGGACCTGCTCGAAGGGGGCCTGGTCGAGTTCCCGTCCCCCGATCTGTACCCCCAACGCGCCGACGAGCTGCGTCTCCATCGGGTTCGCGAGCATGGCGACGGCCCGCCCGCAGCGGGGACACCGGAACGAGGCCGCGAAGGTGCCGTCGCCCGGCTGGCGCCGCTCCTCGAACGCCATCTGCGCGTCGCAGTCGATGCAGAGAAACTTCACGGGAGCACGTCCATCACGGTGGCGAGCGCCGCGACGGCGGCGTCGGCGGCCGGGTCGAACGGGAGGCGCGCGACCAGCGGCACGCCGAACGCCGCGGCCAGGCGGGCCCCCGCGTCGCCGTCGAACAGCGGCGTGATGGCGCCGCACGCGCCGCAGTGCCGTCCGCTCATGTTTTCGATCACGCCCAGCAGGCCGATGCCGGCATCGGCGGCCGCACGCATCGCGCGCGCCACCGAGCGTTCCGACTCCTCCGTCGGTATGGTCACCACGAGCGCGCCGGTGAGATCGGGGACCAGCGCATGCAGGTCCGCCACGCCGTCCGCTCCAGGTGGGAGGTCGACCAGCAGCAGTTCGAGCGCGCCCCACTCGACGTCCCCGAGGAACTCGCGCAGGACCCCCGCCTCGAGCGTCCCGCGCCACACGAAGCGCTCGGCCGCCGGCTCGCGCCACGTGAGCGGCCGCCCGGCATCGAGCAACAGGTCGGTCGAGATGACCCGGACGGCGTCCGTCCCCCGCGCCGGCACCACGCCCGCGGGCGCAACCGCCAGCGGCCCCACGGCGTCGAGGAGGCGTGCCACGGTCGGGCTGCGCAGATCGGCGTCCACCACACCCACCCCGTCGGGCCACCGCCGGGCCGCCGCCCGTGCCAGCCCGGCGGCGACCCAGCTCTTCCCCACGCCGCCCTTGCCACTCAGCACGGCGATCACGCGGCGCACGCTGCTCAGCCGATCGGTCACCCGCGCGCGCTGCGCGGCCACCTGCGCCGCGAGGCCGGAGCGATCGCCCCCGTCCACCTGGAAATAGGTCCGAAACGTCATCGCACCGCGCTTGACTGCATTGACGTCACTCCATCCGGACCGCTAGAGTCCCCCGACCATGCGCGCTCCACGCGTCCATTCGCGCTGGCCGATCCCGCTGGTCGGCGCCTTCGCACTGTTCCTGGCAACGCTCGGCTACCTGCTCGCTTCGTCGCTCGCGGCGCGCGACGTGCCCACCTTCGTGCCGACGACGCCCACGCCCCGCCCCACCGCGGCGGACACCCTGGTCCACGACACCCTCACGCTCGACGCGCGCGACGGCGTCGCCTGGCGCTTCGTGGACCTCGCGCGCGGCGCCCTGCTCACGCCGCCCGACACCGCCGGATGGGACGTGGCCGTGCGGCGGTTTCGCATCATCGTGTCCGGCGGCGCGCTGGACGCTGGACCGGTGCCCTTCGATGCGCTGGTCGAGGCGCCGGACAGCGGATATCTGCCGACCGCATTCGCCGCCGACACCCTCAATCCGGCGCTGCAGCGCTGGTACCGCTACAGCATGTTCTCGCACCTGCTCCAGCCCCTGGGCCGCACCTACGTCGTGCGCACGCGCGACGGCTTCTACGCGAAGGTGGGCATCCTGGCGTACTACTGCCCCGGCCCCGAAGCCGGGTGCCTCACGCTCCGCTACGCCTACCAGGGAAACGGGAGCCGCCGCCTCGACTGAGCGCCCACGCCGCGCTACTCCCCGTCCTCGGTCTCCCCGAGGGGGTGCTCGGCGAGCGCTTGCCGGATGTGCGGATGCGCGCGCCAGAGATAGTAGCCCATCCCCACCGCGGCGATGGCGTTCCCGATGGCCACGTTGGACCACGCGAGCGCGCCGAGGAGCGGCTGGGCCACAAGGGCGACCACGATGTAGAAGCCGACCTCGAAGATCGCGAAGAACACCACCACGATGAACAGCGTCATCGGGAACTTGTCCACCAGCGCCGCGAGCCAGGCCGCGACGATTCCCACCGCCCCGAAGGCCACCACGTGCAGCATGGTGTAGCCGATCACGGTCGGAAACGCGATCTCGACGGTGCTCGGGTCGCGCAGCCCCCAGAAGACGGCGGAGCCGAGCATGGCGGGCGTGAAGAAGGGGTGACCGTCGATGGTATCGACGAGCAGGAACCACACGGCAACGCCGCCCGCGCCGATCAGGCCCGCGATGAATCCCTCTCGCAAGATCCGGGGCAGGTCCATGGGGAATCCTCGCCTTGGGGGGGGTCCGTCGCCAATATACGGACGAGCGGAGAGCGCGCGAGGGGCCGTCCTGAAAACGCCACGGGGCCCTCCGTGCGAGGGCCCCGTTGCCGGTATCCGCGTTCGGCGGATCAGAAGGGTGTGAATCCCGGTGAGCCGAAGCGCTCCATGCGGAGATGATTCCAGAGCGGGATCGCGTACGCGATGACGACGAGCGCGGCAGCCACGAGCGTCCACACGCCGAATCGATCGAGCAGGCCCGCTTTGCCCACCGGATGCAGCGGCTCTGCCCACGCGAGCGGTTCGGGCTCGCGGCGCTTGCCGGCCAGCGCCGTGCCCAGCATGACGAGCACGAAGAAACCGGCGCTGACGGCCAGAATGATGCCGCCGATGGCCGAGATTCCGGTGAGCCCTTCCCACGCGGCGGCCGCCGGCGCGCCGTCGTAGCTCGCCTCGTACACGCGCCGGGGCATGCCCATGAGCCCGGTCGTGTGGTTGGAGATCGAGAACAGCAGCATACCGAGGAACCACAGGTAGGGCTGCGCCTTCGCCAGCAGCCCCAGTTCGAGTTCGCGGCCCGACAGCCGCGGCACGATCCAGTAGCACGCGCCCATGAACGTGAGCGCGACGGCGGTACCGACGGTCAGGTGGAAATGCCCCTGAATCCAGGCGGTGTTGTGGACGACGCTGTTCAGGCCGAATGACGCGTTGATCGCGCCGCCGAACCCGCCTACCGCGAACAGCATCATCGCGAGCGCCACGGAAGCGAAGAGCGGCTCTCCCCACGGCAGCTTCGTGAGCCAGTCGAGCCAGCCCGTCGCGCCCTTCATCCGGCCGGCCACCTCGAGCGACGCGGTCACGGTGAAGGCCGTGACGAAGCTCGGGAACAGGATCCACAGCGTCAGGAACGCGTGCACCAGCTTCCAGGAGGCCGGGACGCCGGGGTCCATGAACTGATGGTGGAAGCCTACGGGCGTCGACAGCACGATGAAGAGGACAAACACGAGTCTGGCCAGTGGATCACTGAACAGCTTCCCGCCGGCGGCAACGGGCAGCAGGGTGTACCACACCACGTACGCCGGCAGGAGCCAGAAATACACGAGGGGATGCCCGAAGTACCAGAACAGCATGCGGGCCAGCACCGGGTCGACCGTCGCCGTGATGCCGAGCGACCAGGGGATGAGCAGCACCACGACTTCGATCGCCACCCCGATCGTCGCGAGCAGCCACACGATCACCGTGGCCAGCATGCCGTGCATGGCGAGCGGCGTCGGCTCGCCCCGGTGGTCCCGCCGCCAGGCCACGTAGCTGCGGAGCATGGTGACGGCCCACAGCCACGACCCCACCACGACCAGGGCCAGGCCGATGTAGAAGGCCGGATGCGCCTGCAGCGGCGGGTAGAAGGTGTAGAGGACGGTGGCCTTGCCCCACAGGATGGCCCAGGCGGCGAGCACCGTACCGAGGAGCGCAGTCCAGAACCCCGCCCAGGCGACGCCGGTACCGCGCACCGGGCGTCCGAGCGTCCGGCCCGCGACAACGTAGCCGAACCCCATGATGAAGAACGTCGTGAAGACGAGCGCCATCAGCACACCGTGCGCGGTGACCGAGAGGTAGTACATCTGCTCGTCCCGGTACGGGAGCGGCAGACCGGCCCGCGACAGCGCCTGCATGAACGCCATGGCGGCGGCGCCGCCGAACGCGAGTATCGCCACCCAGATGTGGGCGTAGGGCAGTCGGTCGGCGCGACTCATGGCGCACGCTCCTCGACGATGAGCTTGCCGAACATGCGGTGGTGGCCAAGCCCGCAGTACTCGTTGCACACGATCAGGTATTCACCCGGCCGGGGGAACGTCGTCGTGAACTGGCTGACGTACCCCGGCACCACCATGGTGTTGGCGTTCGTCCCGACGATCTGAAACCCGTGCACCACGTCCGGGCTCGTCAGCCGGAAGGTCACCGGCTTGCCGGCGGGGACCCGGATTTCCGCCGGCGCGAAGGCGTACATCATCCCGACGGCGATGACCGTGGCGCCGCTCGGGCTCACGGTCACGCCTCGCTCGGCGAAGCGCGCGTCGGTCCACACCTGGCCGGGCGGAATCGTCTCGACGTGCGAGGGAGGCTGGAGGGCGCTGAAGGCGACGCCGGCGAGGACCATCGAGATGAACACGACGATGATCCCCGCAGCCGCCCACATCCAGATCTTCTCGTAGAGCGGCACGTTCACGGCGTCACTCCTCCCCGTTCGAGATACACGGCCACGTAGACGACGAACCACCCGATCACGAACAGCAGGCCGTACAGGCCGATCAGGAGGAGCGTGCCGCGCGGATGCTGTTCACCAAGCGGCGTTTCGGGCATGGTCAGCTCTCCGGTGAGTGTGGCTCGAGCGGAAACTCGAGGTCAAATCGCGCGCCGCCGGCGGGCGAGTTGCCGGCCTGGATCCGGCCTCCGTGGATCGTGGTCACGGCGCGTGCGACGGCCAATCCCAATCCCGCGCCGGGGCCTCGCGTGCGCGCCACATCGGCGCGGTAGAACGGCTCGAACACATGGGCGAGGTCCTTCGCCGAGAGACCGGGGCCCGAATCCTCGATGGCCACGTGCGCCCATCCATCCCTGGCGACCGTGGTCACGCGCACAGTGCCGCCAAAAGGACTGAACCGAAACGCATTATCGAGCAGGTGGTCGAACACCCGCGTCGCGAGCGTGTCATCCAAGGGCACGAGCGCATCACCGAGCCCGAGCGCCGTCTCGACCGCAAGCCCCTTCTCCTCGCCCAGGCGCCGCAGACGCTGCAGCGCCGACTCCGCCAGCGCATCGAGGTCGGTCGGCTGACGCTGCGGGCGGACGATCCCCGAATCGACACGGCTGATCAGCAGGAGGTCTTCGCTCATGCGGCTCAGCCGCTCGATTTCCTCGAGCGCGCTCCGCAGCACAACTTGGTACTCGCGGGGGCTGCGCTCGGTGCGCAGCGCGACTTCGATCTCTCCGCGAAGCGCCGTGAGTGGCGTGCGCAGCTCGTGCGACACGTCGGCCGTCAATCGCCGCTGGAACTGGTGCGCGCCTGCAAGGCGGGCCAGCATGCCGTTGAGCACGGCCACGAGCCCGCGATACTCGTCCGTGCGGGCATGCGCCTCGATGCGTGGCTCCGGGTCGGACGGGGCGATGTGCGTCGCCTGAGCGATGATCTCACCGACGGGGCGCACGGCCGATCCCGCCAGGGACCAGGCGCCGAAGAAGGTGGCGATGGTTCCGAGCACCACGATCCCGGCCAGGGCGAGGAGGAGATCCCGCTGCACCGCGCGGATCGACGCAACCCGCGCGGCTGCCTGGATGACGCGTTCCCCGGTTACCCCGGCCTGGCTCACGGGAAAATAGACGACCCGTATCTCAATCCCGTCCCATTGCTGTGTGAGCCATGTGGGTCGCCCCGCGCGGGCCGCATGGAACGCCGCGGTATCCACCGGCAGGTCGGCGGCGGCGTCGGGGACGGCACGCACGGCGCGGCCGTCGGCACCGCGCAGGACCACGTAGCGGTTCACTTCACGGGCGTACCGCGAGACGTCGGCTGCTACGAGGGGGTCGAGCGTCCCTTCCGGCGCCGGGTGGACGAGGCGTTCGGTCGCGAGAAAGCCGCCGGCCGCGATCGCCTGGTCCAGCTGCTCGCGGAGAATACGCGACGTGCTCCACCAGAGCGCCGCCGCGAATACGGTGAGGCCGACCGCCATCGTCGCCGCGAACCGCACGGCGAGGACGCGTCGGAGCGATCGGGTCAATCCTCGTCCTGATCGGGATCCTGGAGCCGGAATCCGACCCCGCGCACCGTCTGGATCAGATCCTTACCCGCGGCGCCTTTCAGCTTCCGCCGCAGGTTGCCCACGTGCACGTCCACCACGTTGCTTTCAGGGTCGAAGTGCATGTCCCACACCTTCTCCAGCAGCTCGGTGCGGCGCACGACTTCTTCGGGGTGCAGCAGAAAGTGCTGGAGCAGGTGGAACTCCTTCGGCGTGAGATCGACGGCCCTGCCGTCCACCCGCACTTTGTGCTTCAGCCGGTCCAGCTCCAGCGGTCCGTACTTCAGTAGCTCGGTACGGCCTGCTCCGCCGCGGCGCACCAGCGCGCGCACGCGGGCCAGCAGCTCGTCAAACTTGAAAGGCTTGGTGAGGTAGTCGTCGGCTCCGGCATCGAGGCCACGCACCACGTCCTCGGTGGTGTCGCGCGCCGTGAGCATGAGGATCGGCGTGGAGCGCCCTTCGCGGCGCAGCTCGTTGGCGACCTGGAGACCGGTCTTCTTCGGCAGCATGACGTCGAGCACGACGAGGTCGTACTCGTAGACGTGGGCCAGCATCGTCGCCTGCTCGCCGTCGGGGGCGACGTCTACGGCGTAGCCCTCCTCGCGCAGGCCCTGTTCGATGAAACCCGCAACCTTCCGGTCGTCTTCCACCACGAGGATCTTCATGAAGGGATAGCTAGAGTCCGCCCGTATAACCGATTCTAAAGGAACGATGAAGGCGCCTTCATGTTGCGGCCGGTGGGGCGAGCGGGAGTGACAGCCGGAACACGGACCCGCCGCCCGGCGGGCATTCGACGTCCAGGCTCCCGCCCAGGATCTCGGCCAGTCGCCGGGATAACGGGAGACCGAGCCCCGACCCGACGCCCGACTGCGGATCGAATCGTTCGAACGGCTCGAAGATCGTGGCCCGCATGCCTTCGGGAATGCCCGCTCCGGCGTCCTCGACCTCGAAGTAGACCGTGTCCGCTCCGCCGCGGACGCGTACGGCGACCGGCTCCCCCGCAGGACTGTGACGGATCGCGTTCGAGAGCAGGTTCACGAGGATCTGCTCGAGCCGCATGCCGTCGGTGCGCAGTGACACCGGCGGCGCGCGGTAGTCCTCCTCGATGGCGACGTGCTTGGTCTCCGCCGCCGGCACCAGGCCCGCGATGGCCCGGGCGACCGCGGTGCGAATCTGCACCTCCTGCCAGACCGGTTGCACTTTACCCGCGTCGAGCCGTGTGAGATCGAGGAAGTTGTTGAGCAGCGTGATCGTTCGTTCCGCACCGTCGAAGACTTCGCGCGCCGCCTGCGCGGCGTCGCCCGGACGCCGCCGCACGAGCCGCTCCGCCCAGCCGTACACGCCGGTGAGTGAGTTCCGTAGCTCGTGGTTCATCATCGCGAAGAAAAGGTCCCGCTGGCGCTGCATGGCGCGCACCTGGTGAAGCAGCTCCCGGCCTTCCTCGTGGAGGCGCGCGTTCTCGACGGCGACGGCCGCCTGGGCGGCCAGCAGCACCGCGATGGCCTCGTCTTCGGAGTCGAACTCGGCAGCGCCGACCTTGTCGGTCAGATAGAGATTGCCGAACACCCCGCCGCCCGAGCGGATCGGAACCCCAAGGAAGCTCGTCATCGGCGGATGGTGCGGCGGGAACCCGTGGCGCGCAGGATGCCGGCCGATGTCCGCGCTCCGAATCGGCTTCGGCTCCCGGATCACGAGCCCGAGCAGGCCGCGGCCGCTGGGCAGGTCGCCAATCCGCCGCCGTTCGGCGGCGGTGAGTCCGGAGGTCACGAACTCGCCCAGCCCCCGCCCATCGGCCGTGAGAACGCCGAGCGCCGCGTACCGCGCGCCGACCACGTCCCGGGCGGCGTCGACGATCCGCTGGAGCACACCCGAGAGGGAACGCTCTTCGTATATCGTGAGCCCGGCAGCGAGCAGCCGCTCGAAACGGCGCCGGACGCGCGCGACATCGCTCTCCGGCGATGCCTGACGGCGGCGCTTGGACGCGGCGGAGCTGGCGCCGGCGCGTCCTCGATTGCGTGGCACGCGACCTCCGAAGCCGCCCGGCAGGCGCGCCGGGGGCCCCGACAAGCTAGAGAGACCTTCGGTGGGAGGCTAGCCCGCGGTCAGATGCGGGCCGCCGCGACCGCGCCGACGATGTCGGTCTGTGAGATGACCCCCACGAGCACGCCCTGATCCTCTACGAAGAGGCGCTGTACCTTGAGCGCGAGCATCGTGCGCGCTGCCTCCGTGACCTCCGTCTCGGGGTGTGCGACGGGCGGCCACGGGGCCATCACCTCGAGCACGAGCGTGCCCTCGAACAGTCGCTCGCGCTCTGCTGGAGTCTGGCAGCGTGTCTCCGCCAGCAGGATCTCCCGGCTCGAGAGCACGCCGACCGCGCGGCCGAACCGGTCGAGCACGGGCAGCGCCGAAACGCCCGCGGACGTCAGCACGTCCACCGCCTCCGCCACGGTGGCGTCGGTGCTGATCGTCTTGAGTCGGCTCTGCATCAGGTCGCGCACCTTCATGCCATCACCTCTCGTTTGCGGCGCGGCCGCCGGCCCTTGATTCCCGCCTTGTGCGGAAGGCGCCCGGAGCTGGGTCGCCGCGCGGTCGGCACAACGAGCAGCGTCGTCGGCAGCGCGCCCAGCAGTCGCTCGGTGGCGCTGCCCATGAGGACTCGGTCCACCCATCCCCTGCCGTGGGAACCGACGACGAGCACGTCGGCGCCCCACTCGGTCACCTCGTGTGCAATCGCGTCCACCGAGTGGCCCCGCCGCAGCACCCATTCGCCCGGTAGCGCAGCGGGCGCCGCCCGCTCGAGCCGCTCGAACGCGCGCTCGGCGCGCTGGCCGATTTCCGCCGCGTCGAGGGCGAACGGCAAGGTGAGCGGCACGCGAACGGGCTCCAGCACGTGCACGATCCGCAACTCCGCGTGCATGAGGCGCGCGAGTCGCCGGGCGGCTGCGATCGTGGGGCGCGACGCCGCCGACAGATCGACCGCCGCGAGAACGCGGCGGATGGGCGCGTCGCGGCCGCCCACCACCACCAGGGGGCGGTCGAGGGTGCGCACGAGGTCGTGTGCGGTACTGGCGCCGAGCGCGCGGCCTACCGCGCTGTGGTGCTTGCCGCCGACGACGACGTACGCCGCCTGTTGCTCCTCGGCGACCGTCCGCAGGACCACGGCCGTGCGGCCGACCCGCGCCTCAAGCCCCACGCGCGCCGCCGCCGGGACGGCGCCACCAAGCGACTCCGCGACCCGCTCGCGCGCTTCCCGCACCACTTCCCCGAGGAGGCGGCGCGGTCCCTGCGGGGGCTGACCCGCGTAATCCGACAACCAGGTGTCCGCGACGACGTGGACCAGCCTGCACTCCCCCCGCGTGCACCGCGCGAGCGCACACCCGACGCGGGCCGCCCGGGTCGACGCCGGCGATCCGTCGATGCCAACGATCACGGTCTTGGCAGCCATGCTCCCTCCCGGAGCCTCCCGCCAAGAAGAGTGCCCCGGCCACCGTGAAAGGCGGCTGAAGGCCGCTTGAACGGTCACTCAACCGGGGTCGCGATCGTGCCGATGTAGGGAAGCGTGCGGTAGCGGTTTGCGTAGTCCAGCCCGTAACCCACGAGCCAGCGGTCCGGAACGTCGAACCCCACGTAGTCGAGGGCCACCTCCACCTCGAGCCGCGCGGGTTTGCGGGTCAGAGCGCAGGTCCGCAGCGACGCCGGCTCACGCGCGCGCAACGTCTGGACGAGATACGCCAGCGTGTGACCCCGATCCACGATGTCCTCGACCACAAGGACGTGGCATCCGCGGACGTCCGTGCGCAGGTCCATCACCAGCCGCACGGCGCCCGGCTCGGCACCGTGCTCGTAGCGGGAAACGGCGAGGAAATCGACGCGACAGGGCACGGTGAGTTGCCGGCTCAGGTCGGCCAAAAAGATGAACGCGCCCCGGAGGACGCCGACCAGAACGACGTCGTCCGCCTGCGCGTAGTCGGCCGAGATCTGGGCCGCGAGCTCGGTCACCCGTGCCGCAATCGCCTGTGGCGAGTAGAGCACCGCCGGTATGTCGCTCATATCATCCCAGGGCGTTATCGAGAGCCATCATCACGGTGAAGCCGGCGATGAAGCCGATCGTGGCAATGTCGATGTTCCCCGATCGCTCGGTTTCCGGAATCAACTCCTCGACCACCACGTAGAGCATGGCACCGGCCGCGAACGCCATCCCGTACGGCAAGAGGCCGCTCGCCGACGCGACCACCGCCGCGCCGACCACCGCGGCCACCGGCTCCACCACCGCCGAGAGCTGGCCGTACCACAGGGCCTTCCACCGACTCATGCCGTCCCGGCGCAGGGGCAGCGCGATCGCGAGCCCCTCGGGCAGGTTCTGCAGGCCGATGCCGATGGCCAGGGCCGTGGCGGGCCCCACGGCGCCGCCGCCATACGCCACGCCCACGGCGAGGCCCTCGGGGAGATTGTGCAGCGTGATCGCGGCGATCAACAGGGCCGAGCGCCGCCAGGCGCTGGGCGGGCCCTCCGGCTGGCCCTCGTCGGGGAACTCCGGGTGGAGGTGCGGGAGCGCCTGGTCGAGCGCGTAGAGCGCGGCGGCGCCGAGCAGCACACCCACGACGGCCGGGCCGACGCCGCCGCGGTCGAGGGCGGGCACGAGGAGGGACCAGCACGAGGCGGCCACCATCACTCCCGCGGCAACGCCCATCGCCGCATCCATGGCGCGCCGCGGCACAGTGCGGAAGTACAGCACCGGCAGCGAGCCGAGCGCGGTCAGGAACCAGGTGCCCAGCGCCGCCACGCCCCCCTGCGCGACCGGCGAGAGCGAGAGAAACCAGGAGATCACGATCGGCTGCCGCGGATCAGCACCGCAGCTGAGGGATCACAGGTCCTGCCGGCCGAACCGGCGACCTGCGAGTCCGAGGGGAACGAGGGTCCAGGCCATGAGCCCGGCCAGCAGCACCCAGGCGCCCGTGCCACCCAGCAACCGGCGCAGGGCGGCCTCGGTTGGACCGGCGATGGTACTCGCCTGGAAGAGTCCGATCCCGAGCGCCCGCGCGGCGTCGACGGGGTTGGCGAGCAGCAGCAGCGACAGCCCCCACCCGGCCCTGCCGGCGGGGAGCAGGGCGAGGAGCGCGATCGCCACGATGTCCACGCCGATGACGAGTACCAGCCAGACGACCGCCGCCATCGTGACCGCCCGCAGTCGCGAGCGCGCCGAGACACCGATCCAGACGCCGAGTGCCAGGGTCGCGCTGAGCAGCAGGGTCGCGACCCCGACCAGCGCCAGATACCGCGCGGCGTCCGCGCTCCCCGCGAGGGCCCCCAGGAGCAGTCCTGCGGCGCCGAGGCCCACGAGCAGCGCGCCGCCCAGCCCCATGAGGTGCGCGAGCCAGCGCGCGAAGAGGAGCCGGGCGCGCGACACGGGGAGCGCGACGAGGAACTCCATGTCGTGCGTGTCGACCCCCGCGATCGCCCCAGCGAGCAACCCCAGCATCGGCACCGTCCACACGATGAGCTGCAGCAACGAGACCGACGTGCGGGCGAAGCCCTGCACCGCAACGACGCCCCCGGCCGACAGTCCCGCGAGCGCCACTGCGACACTCGCCGCGGCGAACCCCACGGCGATGACGGTGAGGGCGCGCCCGCGCGCGGCGGCCGCCAGCTCGAACCGGACCAGCGCCCGTCCGGTCACGCCGCGTCGTCCCGCACGAGCTGCATGGGACCGTCGCCGCGGCCGCGCCGGACGAGAATGCGGTAGATCCGCTCGATCGGCGGATCCACCACCTGGTCGCTCCAGGCGACTCCGGCGGCAGCGGCTAGCTCGGGCAGCGAGCCGTCGGCCGTCACCTTGCCGTCGACGAGGACCACGATCCGGTCCGCCAGCCGGGCAACGTCAAAGAGATAATGGGACGCGAAGAGCACCGCGGCCCCGCGGTCGCGCGCCGCGCGGATCGCCGCGCGCACGTCGTCCGCGCCCTCGGCATCGAGCGAGATGCTCGGCTCGTCGAGGAGCAGTGTGTTCACCTCACCCAGCGTGGCCAGCGCGAGCAGCGCGCGTTGCCGCTGCCCGCCCGACAGGTCGGACACCGCCGCGTCGAGCCGCCCGGCCAGACCGGCGGCATCGAGGGCCGCCAGCGCGTCCGCGCCCGGAACCCCGCGCGCCGCTGCCACGAGCGCCGCGAGATCTCCGAGGTTGGTCGCGGGCGGCACGCCCAGCTTCTGCGCCAGGTAGCCGACGTGGCGTCGGGCAGCCACGCCGTCCCGCAGCGCATCCCGTCCCCCGAGCTCTGCGGAGCCCCCGGACGGTCGGATGATTCCCGCGAGGATGCGCAGAGTGGTGGACTTGCCAGCCCCGTTCGGTCCGACGAGCGCGACCACCTGGCCCGGATCGACCGCGAGGTCGAGCGGCGCGAGCACGGTGCGCCACCCGTAGGATTTCGTCAGACCGCGGACGCGGATCATGGCCTGCGCCGCCACTGCACCGCCGCCAGCAGGAGGCCGCCCGCGCCGAGCACCGCAATGCCGGCCGCGCTCTGGGCTGGCAGGCCGCCCGCCGCTCCGGCGGGCGCGTGGGGCAGGCGGGCCAGCATGGCGGGCTCCGGCGGTGCGGCGAGAGGGCAGTGGTCCACGGCGCCCGGGACGTCGAACACGGGGAAGGTTCGCTCGGCCCATTCGAGCGCGCGCGCGGCGGGACTGCCGAGGAACAGGCGGAGGCCGACGCGGCGTCGCGCGCTTTCGCCGAGTGGGGACGTCGTCGCGTGGGGCAGCTCGAGCGTCCCGTCCCCGTCGAGGTCGTACCCGTCCCGCGCCGCCGCGTCCCAGTAGTTGCCACGCCCGTCGACGCACAGCTCGTACGCGCCCGGGTGACCGCCACCCGACACGTCGAAGGTGTTGCTCAGCAGCGCGTTGCCCGTGACGCGCGTCGCCTCGCTGTTGCCGAACAGCTCCATCCCGAGCCAGTTTCCGGCGACGACGTTGCCCGTGAACGTCCCCCGGATGACGTTGTCGAAGAACACGCCGATGGCGTTGCCGACCAGCAGATTGTCCCGCACCACGGGGCGCGTCGCCGTCTGGAGCACGAGGCCATACGAGCGGCTCCCCGCGTTCCACGCGAACACATTGTCGGTGATCACCACGTCGTTCGAGTTCATCACGACGGCGCCCGCCGCATTGTCGGTGAAGACGTTGTGTGAGAACCGGTTGTGGTGGCTGAACATGTAATGGAGGCCGAACCGCACCCGGGACACGTGCAGGCCGCGCACCACCACGCTGTCGGCGTACTCGAGGAACATGCCGTCGCGCACCGATGCGATCCGCGAGTCGGTGATCGTGATGCCGCGCGCCGACCACAGATGGATGCCGTTGCCCGTCTCGCTCTCCGGCAGGCCGCCCGGCCCGGCGATGTCCAGCCCGCGCAGGGTCACGTCGCGAGCTTCGCGCACGTACACGCCGTGCAGGATGTCGCGGATTACGAGGTCGTCGAGAACGACGGAGTCGGCGCGCACCATGACCCCGGCATCGTCGCCATCGACGTCACGGCCCGAGCGCTCGATGCGCAGGCCGCGCACCGTCGTGCCGCTCGCCCGGATGTCGATCACGCTTCCGGCTCCCGAACCCCGCAGCACCGCACCAGGAGCGCCGAGGACCACCGTCGGGTGTTCGAGGACGAGCGGACCGGCGTGGATGCCGGCCGCGAGGCGCAGGGTGTCCTGGCCCGCGACCAGCACCAGGGCGAGGATGAGCGCGGACATCACCGAGCGAAGAGGCGGTGCCGACGGGCCTCGAGCGCGAGGACGGCGATCAGCACGAGCCCGTAGGCGAGGACGAAGTAGGTCCCAGCGCCGGGCAGCGAGTAGACGTCGAAGTTGGCGATCTGCTGGTGCCCGAAGATCGGCGGGGTGAACGGCTCGACCTTCACCGGCGCTTCGGCGGCGAGGTTGTGCCCGTACGTGTACATCCGGTAGGCAAACGTCGCGAACGAGAACAAGCCGAAGTAGATGAACAGGACGGTGAGGTCGATCAGATCCCGTACCCGGGCGAAGAGCGCCGCCCGACCGCCCAGCAGAAAGAACACCCCGAAGGCGAACGGGATGAATTTCATTTCTACGAAGTCGGCCGCGTGGATCTCCCGCATGCCGATGTAATGATTCAGGATGTTGATCCCCTGCAGATCGGCGCCGTTGTTACCGCCGGCGATCTTCCAACTGAAGATGCTGAGCCGTAGTCCCTCGGGGAATTGCCCCGCGAACATGGTCATCTGCCACAGGGGAAACACGGCCGTGCCGAGCAGGAGGAGGCCCGCCCCGAGCACGGCGAGCCGTGCCCGGGGCGAGAGTTCCGCATGCAGCCAGTCTGTCAGCCGCATGCCTACATGCCGCCCGCGGCGGCCCCGCCACCCCGCGGCCGCACCAGCAGGTAGCCCTGCATCTCCTGGTGCATCGCGGAGCAGAAGTTCGTGCAGTAGAACGGCCACACGCCCGGCTTGGTCGCGCGGAACGCGAACGTCTTGGTCTCGCCGGGATCCACCACGACGTTGATGTTGTAGCCCGCGACGCCGACGCCATGCAGCATGTCGCGTTCCTGCTCGGCGTTCGTCACGTGGACGATCACCGAGTCACCCTGCTGCACCTCGATCTCCCCCGGTGCGAAGTAGGAGCGGATCGCGAACAGCTTGACGCGCACGATGTTGCCCGAGCGCGTGATGCTGGCGTCGCTCGCCGCCCAGATCGCGTTGGGGTTGCGGTTCTCCTCCTTCGGGTACACCTCGATCGGGTTCAGCACGTCCGCCCGGACCAGCTGAGCGAAGTGCGGCTCCGGCTCGGTGTACGCCTCGTACAGCATCGTCATCCCCTCGCCCGTGATGTCGATGAGCTGGCTCGACTCGGGCTGGGAGGGACCGACGTTGAGGTGCCGGCCCTTCGACAGCTTGTTCAACGCGACCAGGTAGCGGCCGGCCGGGTTGCGCGTGTCGCCGTGCGCCGTCACGAGGTGGCCGATCGAGAAGTGCACCGGGATCTTCGCCACGACGAGCGCCGAATCGTTGCCGTCGAACGGGCCCAGCTTCCACTTCGCCACGACCGACTCGATGAACAGCGACGTGTAGGCGTAGCCCTGGTCGTCGAACTGCGTGTGCAGGGGCCCGAGTCCCACTGGGACCTCGGCCACCTTGATCGACTCGTAGCGCAGCACGGGGATGCCGTCTTCGCTCCCGGTCGTGTCGTTCGCCGCCACCGCCGCGAGGAACTTCTCGAAGTCGTACACCGTGGTGTAGGGCGCGAGCTTGCCGCTCCCGACGACGTACCGACCGTCGGGCGAGAAGTCGGCGCCGTGCGGGCTCTTGGCCAGCGGCACGAGATACATGGCGCCCCGCACGTCGGCGGGGTCCATGACCCGCACGCCGCCCAGCATCCGGCCGCGGCCCGCGGTCGCCGCCTCGGCAGCCTTGCGCCAGTTCACGAACACCAGGTAGTCGCGGTCGCGCTGACTCGCCGTCACCTCGAGCCGGCCGGTCGCCCGCTCGGAGTTGTACGAGCTCCACACCACCCAGTCCGCCGAGATCTCCCGACCCGTGGCCGCGAGGTCCCAGTTGAACGGCGGCGTGAGAATCTGCCAGCCCATCGTCATCTGGCCGGTCTGCGCGTCGATCTTGATCCCGCTCACGACGCCCTTGTACTGCGTGGCGTACTGTGACAGCGGCGCGTAGGTGCCGTGCGGCACGGGGATCGAGAAGCGACTGGCGACCAGCGCGTACTCGGTGTTCGCCGTCACGAACGCCGAGCCGTGATTACCGCTCGAGTTGGGGATCGGTCCGAGGATCTGCTTCGTCTTGAAGTCCCGCAGGTCGACCCGCGCGAGACGGTTGTTCGCGTTGTCGTTGACGAAGAGCCAGCGGCCGTCGTAGTCGCCGTTCCGCTTCGACAGCGCGGGATGGTGCACGTCGCCCCACGTGTACTCGCCCAGCATTTCCCGCGTCTCTTCGTCGAACCCGTAGCCCGTGGCCGGGTAGGGCGCGAAGACCGGAATGGTGGCGATGTGGCGCATGGACGGCACGCCGGCGACGTAGATCTGCCCCGAATGCCCGCCGCTATAGAAAAGATAGAACTCATCCAGCTGGCCGGGCTCGACGAACGTCCGCTGGGCGGCTTCGCGCGCGTCCGCGAGGCGCCCGCTGGTGCCGGGACCGGATGGCTGACAGGCGGCGGCCGCCAGCACGGCGGCGGCCAGGAACCGACGGTTCATGACTGCTCCCTCCCCCTCACGATGGGGACGTAGTGGAACTCCCGCCGCGCGCCTCGTGCAGACCCCGCAGGATCTTGATGATCGAGTCCCGCTCGGCTGGAGACAGCTGAATGGTGGTGCTGAGAACGACCTGCATCGTCCCGGTCGGGTTCTGCAGGAACTCCTCGAGGGTCACGCCAAACCGCGCTTGCACGTCCTCATACGCGAGCGTGAGGTCGGGACCCACCTCGGCCGCCGATTTCACCCCCAACGCGGAGATGCTGTGACACTGCGGACAGCCCTTCGATACGAAGATGGCCGCCCGGGGATCCCCCGCCGCCATCGTTGCTGTGGCGGTGTCGCCTTGCCCGCCCGCTGCGGGCCGATCACCGCCGCACGCCAACGCCGCCACAGCGGCGATGGAGACCAAATGCCTCGGCTTAAACATCATGTCAAGGTCCGAATTAAGTGCACGGGGCAGTCTATCCGGTCACCACGGGACGTTTCGTGAAGCGTCTATGAGGATTAGTTCAGGATCGTCAGACCCAGGAGCGCCACACCGGCGAGAAACGCCGCCCCCAGCACCTTGAGCAGCGCGGACCGGAACGCCGGAGCGCCGAGCCACGCGGCGTACGCCGCCTTCGCGGCCGTGTTCGACAGCGCGGCGACGGCGATCGT
>JBFGDF010000027.1:0-27791 GCA_041580775.1 Gemmatimonadales bacterium | reverse complement strand
CGGCGCGATTCATCTGCTGGAAGACCTGGTCGACCGCGGGCGCGCATTTGCCGACGCGCAGCACCTGCTCGGCCTGTGCTACAATCTCGTGGGCCAGCCGGAGCGCGCCCTGGAGCTGCTGGACGAGGCCCTGCGGACCAACCCTCGCTACGTCGAGGCGCTGGTGCACCGCGGGGTCATCCTCGGGGAGCTCGGTCGCACCGAGGAGGCGGAAGCGGCGTTCGAAGACGCCCGGCAGGTCACGGTGCGGGGCCAGGACGGCCTCACGGCGCACCATGCGGGAAAGCTGGCCAACCATCACGCTCTGCTCGGGGAGGCGTACGCCGAAGCGGGCGCGGTGGATGAGGCGCTGAGGCAGTACCAGCGGGCGCTCGAGCTGGGGCCGGCGTTCCACGACCTGCGGCTGCGACTTGGCAAGCTGCTGCTGGAGGCCGGCCGCTCGCTCGAGGCGCGCGAAGCGCTCTCGGCGGTCCTGGCCGCACGGCCCCACTCAGTCGACGCCCAGGCCAATTTCGGCCTGGCCTGCTACCTGGCCGGAGACGCCGCGTCGGCGCGCGAGACCTGGGAAACCATGGCGCGCGACCATCCGGGCGACCCACGGGCCCAGGTCTACCTGGCGCTGCTCGAGCGCGGGGAGCGGCCGGTTCTGTGAGCGGTCGATGCCGCTCGGCGCTGCTGGTGGCGGCGGCGGCGCTGCTGCTCCCCGCCTGTGTCCGGAGCGCGGCGAATCATGAGGAACTCGGCGACCGCGCCTACGTGGCCGGGAACCACGACGAGGCGCTGACCGAGTACCGGCTGGCGGTCGTGCAGGCGGGGACCCCGAGCGCCCGCCTGCGCGCCAAGGCGGCGAGCGCCGCGCTCCAGGCCGGCGACCTTGCAGGGGCCGCCGCGGAGTACGCCGCGCTCGGGCGCGCGGACGGGGCGCGCGTCGACGAGGCGGCGGATGGGCTCGAGCGCGTGGCCCGGGCGGCGAGTGAGGCTGGGGACCGCCCAGCCCTCCAGGCCGCGCTCGCGGGGCTCCGCGAGCTCGCCCCGGGGCGGGCCCTGGGCGCGCTGGCGCTGCAGCTGGCACGGGCGACGGCCGATGCCGCGCCGGCGGATCAGCTCGCGGTCCTGCCGCTTGCGGCCGCGAACGCCCCCGACGCGCGCGCCGAGGATTCGCTGATGTACGCCTACGGCCAGGCGCTCGTTCGGGTGGGGCGATGCGATCAGGCGGTCGCCATCTTCGAGGGCCTGGTCCGGCGGCAACGCGCGACCGGCGTCCTTCCCGGAGCCACGATCGGTGCCCTGTCATGTGCGGTGCGGCTGGGGCGGGCGGAGTTGCAGGGCGGGCGGCTCGAGCGGGCGGAAGATTGGTTCCGTCGCGCCGTCGTGCACGGGGACGACTCGCCGCTCGGGCGCAGCGCGTACCTCGGCCTGGGCGACGTCATGGTGGCCCGCGGTGACCTGGTCGGCGCCGCCGAGGCCTTTCAGCGGGTGCTGGCGGACGCGCAGCCCGGCGATTCCGTGGCCGCCGAGGCCCGGGACCGCCTCAATCGGCTTGCCAACGCGGGAACGGTGTTCCCGTAGGAGTGTCATAGAGTCGTGCGTCGAGGAACCACAATACTGCTCGCGGTGGCGGGTCTGGCCTGCGGGAATCGCTTCAAGCCGGAATTGTATGCGACGCCCGCGGACCTGTTCCAGGCCGCCAAGGCGGAGTACGAGCGTGGCAACTGCGGGGGTGCCATTCGGGGCTTCACGCGCTTGCTGTTCGAACTGCCGCCGCGCGATCCGCGGATGGCCGAAGCGCGGTACCTGCTCGGCGAGTGCCGGCTGCGCGAAGGGGACTATCTCGAGGCCACGCGCGAGCTACGGCGCGTCGCGGACGACTTCCCGTCGAGCGAGCTCGCGCCGACGGCCCTGATGCGCGCGGGCGACGCCCTCGCCCGCCTGTGGAAGCGGCCGGAGCTGGATCCCACGTACGGCGAGCAGGCCCTGTCCGTCTACTCGGAGGTCCTGACGCGCTTCCCCAACGCGCCCGCCGCGGTCCAGACGCGGGAGAAGAGCCAGACGCTGCAGAACCGGTTTGCCCTCAAGGCCCTGAAGAACGGCAACTTCTACTTCCGGATCCGGGCCTACGACTCCGCGATCATCTACTACCGCAGCGTCGTCGCCTCCTGGCCCGAGTCCCGCCACGTGCCGGAAGCCCTGATGAAGCTCGTGGCGACCTACCGTCGCATCGGGTACGAGGAGGAAGCATCGGAGACATGTGAGCATCTGCGGCGCTTCTACGCGGACGCTCCCGGCCTCGGCAACACCTGTCCAGCCGTTCCGGCCCCGTAGGCGGTGCGGCTCGGCGTCTTCGGCGGGTCCTTCGATCCCGTGCACCACGGGCATCTCATCGTCGCCGCAGAAGCCTGGCGCCGACTCGATCTGACCCACGTTCGGCTGATTCCGGCCGGCCAGCAGCCGCTGAAGGCCGGCGGGCACGGGGCGAGTGCCGCGGATCGGCTGGCCATGCTGCGGCTCGCCGTCGCCGACGACGAGCGCTTCGTGGTAGACGCCCGCGAAGTGAGCCGCCGCGGTCCGTCTTACACGGTGGATACCCTGCGCGAGCTGCGCACCGAAATTCCGCAGGCCTCGTTATCTTTACTGCTTGGATCCGATACGGCCTGTGACCTTCCCCGCTGGCACGAGGCGGCGGCGCTGCCGGCCCTGGCGACCATCGTCGTGTTGACCCGCCCCGGGACGCCGGTGCCGCCGCTCCCGCTCGTGACGCGGACGCTCGAGGTACCGGCCGTGGACATTGCGGCCACCGGGATCCGCGAGCGATGCCGTCGCCACGAGAGCATCCGCTATCTGGTGCCCGGACCCGTCGCCCAGTACATCGCCGAGCGACGCCTGTACGTAGACGAGGACTGATGCTCAAGAACGTCGTCAACGCCATTTTCGGCACCCGGTTCGAGCGCGAGCTCAAGCGGATTCAGCCGATCATTGACGCGATCAAGGAGCACGAGCGGCGGCTTGCCGACCTCTCGGATGCCGAGATCCAGGCGCAGACGGAGAAGCTGCGCGGGTTGCTGCGGGAGCGGACCGGCGCGCTGGACGCCGAACTGACCGAAGCGCGGGCGGCGAAACACGCGTGCGCGGACCCCATCGAGCGCGACCGGCTCGACCAGGAAGTGCAGAAGCTCGACCAGGCGCTGAAGGGCGTGATCGCGAGCATGCTCGACGAACTCCTGCCCGAGGCGTTCGCGACCGTGCGCGAAGCGTGTCGCCGCCTCGAGGGATCCACGGTCGTCGTCACCGGGCACGAGCTCGTGTGGGACATGGTGCCGTACGATGTGCAGCTCATCGGCGGGATCGTGCTGCACCAGGGCAAGATCGCCGAGATGGCGACCGGCGAGGGGAAGACCCTGGTGGCGACCCTGCCGATGTACCTCAACGCCCTCGCTGGGCGCGGCGCGCATCTCGTCACCGTCAACAATTACCTGGCCCGACGCGACTCACAGTGGATGGGCCACGTCTACCGGTTCCTCGGCCTCACGGTCGGCTGTCTGGATGACACGGAGCCTTCCAGCCCCGAGCGCCGGGCCGTGTACGCATGCGATATCACGTACGGCACGAACAACGAGTTCGGGTTCGACTACCTGCGCGACAACATGGTGTTTTCGCTGGATCAGCGGGTCCAGCGCGGCCACTACTACGCCATCATCGACGAGGTGGACAGCATCCTGGTCGACGAGGCGCGCACGCCGCTGATCATCTCCGGCCCGGTCGGCAGCGAGGAGAGCCAGAAATACGGGCAGTTCAATTCGCAGGTCGTGAGCCTGGTGCGGCGTCAGACCGAGGTCGTCAATCAGCTCGTGGCCGAGGGTGAGCAGCTGCTCGAGGCCGATCCCGAGAGCTACGAAGGGGCCGTGGCCCTGTACAAGGCCCGCCTCGGAGGACCGAAGAACAAGAAGCTCCTCAAGCTCGTTCAGGAGCAGGGCGTGCAGCAGCTGGTGCAGAAGGTCGAGCTGGACGCCATCGCCGACCGGAAGCTCCCCGGCAAGGAGCAGAAGTTCCGGGACGTCGAGGAGAACCTGTTCTACGTGCTGGACGAGCGCGGCCACTCGGTCCACCTCACCGACAAGGGCGTCGAGACGATGAGCCCCGGCGACCCGATGCTGTTCGTGATCCCGGACATCTCCGAGGCCATGGGGGCCGTGGACCGCGACGAGACGCTGTCGGCCGAGGAGAAGATCGAACGGCGGCAGCGGCTGGAAGCCGAGTACGCCGAGAAGAGCGAGAAGCTGCACATCATCCACAAACTGCTGCAGGCGCACGCGCTGTACGAGAAGGACACGGAATACGTCGTCCAGGAAGGGCAGGTGTTCATCGTCGATGAGTTCACCGGCCGCATTCTCCCGGGACGGCGGTGGTCCGACGGCCTGCACCAGGCGGTCGAGGCCAAGGAGGGCGTCTCCGTGCGGGGGGAGACGCAGACGCTCGCGACGATCACGATCCAGAACAACTTCCGGATGTACGACAAGCTGTCCGGCATGACGGGCACCGCCGAGACCGAGGAGAACGAGTTCTTCCAGATCTACGGCCTGGAGGTGATGGTCATTCCCACCAACCGGCCGGTCCGGCGCGTGGACAACCACGACCGGATCTACCGCACGCGGCGGGAGAAATACAACGCCATCGTCGAGGAGGTCGGGCGGCAGCACGAACGCGGGTTGCCGGTGCTGGTGGGCACGACGAGTGTCGAGATCTCGGAGACGCTCTCCCGGATGCTCAAGCGACGCGGGCTCAAGCACGAAGTCCTGAACGCGAAGTACCACCAGCGCGAGGCGGAGATCGTGGCGCAGGCCGGCCGGCCCGCGGCGATCACGATCGCGACCAACATGGCCGGGCGCGGCACCGACATCAAGCTCGGCATGGGCGTGCGCAAGTGTCGGTTCTGCGGCATCAAGGCCAAGCTCGCGCCTTTTGGCCAGCAGCTCGAGAAGCCGGACCTCACCGACGCGGAGATCGCCAAGCTCGGCTGCCAGACGGAGCCTCCGTGCGGCCTGGTCATCGTGGGCACCGAACGGCACGAGTCCCGGCGTATCGATCGCCAGCTGCGCGGCCGGTCGGGCCGGCAGGGCGATCCCGGCCAGAGCCTGTTCTTCCTCTCGCTCGAAGACGACCTGATGCGTCTGTTCATCTCGGATCGGGTCGCCAAGTGGATGGACAAGTCGGGCGTCGAGGAGGACGAGGTCATCACCCACCCGCTGGTGACCCGGGCGATCGAGAATGCGCAGAAGAAGGTCGAGCTGCGGAATTTCCAGGCTCGCAAGCGCCTGCTCGACTACGACGACGTGATGAACCAGCAGCGGGAGGTGATCTACTCGCTGCGGCTCTTCGCGCTCGAGGGCGGGGAGGAGCTCAAAGCCGAAGCGATCAAGATGCTGGAACAGGCGGCCGAGCGATTCGCGCAGGAGGCGGGAACCGAAGAGCCGGACACGTGGGATCGCCATCAGATCGCCACCGAGTTGATGGTGCGCTACCTGATCTCGGCGAAGGAGATCGAGGATGCGGAGCAGGTGCCCGACCGGGACGCGCTCGCGGCGGCGGTCAAGCGGGCCGCGCGCCAACAGTTCGAGAGCAAGCTGGCGGCATGGAGCGAGCTGGGGCGGCGGCACGGCGTGCCGGACTTGCAAGAACGGCTGCTGGCGCACGTGCTGCTCACGGTGCTGGACGAGAAGTGGAAGGACCACCTCTACGATCTGGACCAGTTGCGCAACGCCATCCAGTACCGCGCGTGGGGACAGAAGGACCCGCTCATCGAGTACAAGCAGGAGGCGTTCGAGACCTTCGTCGATCTGATGCAGGACATCCGGGCGTCGTTCATGGACCGCCTGTTCAAGTTCCAGGTGCAGTTGACAGGGGGCGCGCCGACCCGCCCGATGCCGCGCCGCCCGGTTCCCACCGAGGCCCAGCACCCGGCCTCGGAGGCGGACATGATGGTGGGCGCGCCTCCGGCCCTGGCCGGGGCGGCGCTGGCGGCCACCAAAGCGCCGGTGGGCACCGCGGTCGGGTCGGACTCGCCGCCGCGGCCGGTGCAGCGGTCGGTCCCCAAGGTGGGCCGTAACGACCCCTGCCCCTGCGGGAGCGGCAAGAAATACAAGAAGTGCCACGGCGCAGGGGCCTGACGACCGATGCGGGGCGCTGCGGCGCCCCGCAGTGTTTTGGCCATGCGTCGTCCTCCCGGGGGTGTCATCCTGGCCAGGATGCCCCAGGTCCGCCTCGCCGACAGCCCCGCCGCCGACCGGCCACGTGAGCGGCTCCGGACCCTGGGTCCGGGCGCGTTGACGGCCGTCGAGCTTCTTGCCATTCTCCTAGGAACGGGAACGTCACGCCGGGATGCCCTCGGCGTCGCCGCCGAGCTCCTGCGCGCGACGGGCGGCTCGTTGCGTGCCCTGGCGCGGCGTCCCGTGGGGGGACTGGCCGACGTGCGGGGCGTGGGGGCGGCGAAGGCCGCGCGGGTGGTGGCGGCGCTGGAGCTGGCGCGTCGCATGGCGGTCGAGCCCGAGGACGGCGCCCGCATCGTACGGAGTCCGGCGGACGTGTATCGGTGGTGTGGCCCCGCGTTGCGCGACCTGGCGGTGGAGGAGTTTCGGCTCCTGGCACTGGATACGCAGCACCGAGTGGTGCGGGAGCTCCTCATCACGCGCGGGATTCTGGACAGCTCCCTGGTGCATCCTCGTGAGGTGTTCCGCGCGGCCATTGCGGAGGCGGCGGCCGGCATCGTCGTGCTGCACAACCACCCCAGCGGGAACCCGGCGCCGTCCGCCGACGACCGGACCGTCACCCGGCAACTCGTGGAGGCTGGCAGACTGTTGGACATCCCGGTCTTTGATCACGTGATCGTGGGCGGCGACCGCTACTTCAGCTTCGCCGAGGCGGGCCTCCTGTGACGGGCGTGGCAGCGGTCTGGACCGCCGGTTTCGGACAGGCGCTGGCCGAACGCCAGGATCGGCTCGACGTCGAGATGATCCGACGGGCGTTCGATTTCGCGGCGCACGCGCACCGGGGGCAGAAGCGGCTCTCCGGCGACGAGTTCGTCTCGCATGCGGTGGACGTCGCGCGGATCCTCGTGGAGCTGCAGATGGACACGACCACCATCGTCGCGGCCCTGCTGCACGACGTGGTGGAAGACGCCGACGTGTCCGTCGACGAGGTCCGCGAGACGTTCGGAGACGAGCCAGCCGGGATCGTCGACGGCCTGACGAAGCTGTCCAGCCTCACCTTCCGGTCCAGCACCGAGGAGCAGGTCGAGAATTACCGGAAGCTGCTCCTGTCGATCGCCCGCGATGCCCGGGTCATCATCGTCAAGTTGGCCGACCGGCTGCACAACATGCGCACGCTGGAGCACCAGCCGCAGGAGGCGCAGCACCGGATCGCGCTCGAGACGCGCGAGATCTACGCGGCGCTCGCCCACCGCTTCGGCATGGCCGGGCTGAAAGCCGAGCTCGAAGACCTCGCGTTCAAGTTCCTCGAGGCCGACGACTACCGCGTACTCACCGACGGCCTGCAGGCAAACCGCGTCGAGCGGGAGGCGATGATCGACCGCCTGCGGGTCCCGCTCGAGGAGCAGTTTCGCAAGGCGGGCATCCCGCGGTTCGAAGTGAGCGGCCGACCCAAGCACCTGTGGTCCATCTACAAGAAGCTGCGGCGGCGAGACCTCAAGTCGCTCGACGAGATTTACGACCTGATGGCCATCCGGGTGCTGGTGGACAACGTGCGCGACTGCTACCACGCGCTCGGCATCATCCACCACCAGTGGACCCCGCTGCAGGAGCGGATCAAGGACTATATCGCCTCGCCGAAATCGAACGGGTACCAGTCGCTCCATACGACGATCTTCGGGCCCGGCGGCCAGCTGTACGAGATCCAGATCCGGACGCGCGAGATGCACCGCACGGCGGAATACGGGATCGCGGCCCACTGGGTCTACAAGGAGGGGCGTCGGGTCGACGAGCTGGACCGGCATTTCGCCTGGTTCCGCCAGCTGCTCGAGCTGCAGCAGGACGCGCACTCGCCCGAGGAGTTCCTCGAGTTCCTGAAGATCGATCTCTATCAGGATGAGATCTTCGTGTTCACCCCCAAGGGCGACGTCAAACGGCTGCCGTCGGGGGCGACGCCCATCGACTTCGCCTTTGCCGTGCACACGGAGGTCGGCTACCGGTGCCAGGGGGCCAAGGTGAACGGCCGGATCGCGCCCCTGCATCGGCCGCTCAAGAACGGCGATACGGTCATGGTCCTCACGGGACCGGCGGCGCGCCCCAGTCGCGATTGGCTCAACCATGTGCGGACGGGGCGGGCGCGCCAGAAGATCCGCCAGTGGATCAACAAGGAGGAAGCGGAGTCGAGCAGCGCCCTGGGGAAGGAGATTCTCGAACGGGAGCTACGCCGTCGCCGCCTCACGATGCCCGGCGACGACGCGGTCGAGGCCGCGGCCACCGCGCTGTCCCTCGGGCCAGCGGACGGGCTGTTTCAGGCGCTCGGGCGGGGCGATGTGCCCACGGGCCAGGTCATCCGGGCGCTGTTCCCCGAGCAGCCCAGCGAGGAGCTCCAGGCACCGCGGCCCTCCGCCATCGGCCGGGTCATCGACCGGTTTCGGCTGCGGCGCGGCGTGCGGGTGCAGGGGCTGGGGGGGCTGCTGGTCCGCTATGCCCAGTGCTGCCAGCCCGTCCCGGGCGATCCGGTCGTCGGCTATGTCACCCAGGGACGCGGGATCTCGATCCATCGGGCCGACTGCCCCAACCTGTTGACCATGCCGCAGGACGCGGAGCGGCGGGTGGAGATCGACTGGCAGTCCGTGGAAGGCGAGCTGTTTGTCGTCGCGCTGGGCATCGTGGGGGAGGACCGTCGCGGTCTGTTCGCGGATCTGATGGAGGCCGTCTCCGGAACCGGCACGAACATCAAGACTGCCGAGTTGTCGTCCAAGGACGGCGCCATGTTCGGCTCGGTCGTGATCGAGGTGGAGAACAGCGGTCATCTTTCCAAGGTGATGCGGGCGATGCGGCGCGTGAAAGGTGTCGGCGCCGTCGAACGAAGGGACGCGGTGGCGCGAGACACCGGCGAGTAGCGTCCCGCCCATGACGACGTTCGAACTCGAGCTGCCGTTCCGTCCCGCCGGCGATCAACCGGCGGCGATCCGCGCGCTCACGAACGCGTTTCGTGGCGACACCCGGTACCAGACCCTCCTCGGGGTCACGGGGTCGGGCAAGACGGTCACCATGGCACACGTCATTGCGGCCACGGGTCGGCCGGCGCTGGTCCTCTCCCACAACAAGACGCTGGCGGCGCAGCTGTACGGCGAACTCAAGTCGTTCTTCCCGAGGAACGCCGTGGAGTACTTCATCTCCTACTACGACTACTATCAGCCGGAAGCGTACGTCCCCGCCACCGATACCTACATCGCCAAGGACGCCTCGATCAACGAGGACATCGAGATGCTCCGGCTCCGGGCCACGTCCAGCCTGATGGAGCGGGACGACGTGATCATCGTGGCGACGGTGAGCGCCATCTACGGCCTCGGCGACCCGGCGGAATACCGCGAGCTAATGGTCACGCTGGCGGTGGGCGAGGCGCGGCCGCGCGACGACGTGCTCGCCGACCTCGTCGCGGTGCAGTACTCGCGCAACGACGTGGTGCTGGAACGGGGGGCCTTCCGGGTGCGGGGCGACACGGTCGAGATCTTCCCCGCGTACGAGGAACAGGCTGTGCGCGTGGAGTTCTGGGGTGACGAGATCGAGCGAATCGCCAAGGTGGACCCGCTCACCGGCAACGTGATCGCGCCGCTCGAGCGCTGCGCCATCTATCCGGCGACCCACTACGTGGTGCAGCGCCCACGGCTCGAACGCGCCGTGGGGCTGATCCGGCGGGAGCTCGCCGACCGGCTCGCCCTGCTGCGGGCCGAGGGGAAGCTGTTGGAGGCGCAGCGGCTCGACTCGCGCACGCACTTCGACATCGACATGATGCTCGAGATCGGGACGTGCGCGGGGATCGAGAACTACAGCCGCCACTGTCGGGCCGGCAGGAGGGGGAGCGGCCCGCGTGCCTGCTCGATTACTTCCCGGCGGAGTATCTCACGATCGTGGACGAGTCACACGTGACCCTGCCGCAGCTCGGCGGGATGTTCGAGGGCGACCGGTCGCGCAAACGGACGCTCGTGGAGCACGGCTTCCGGCTGCCCTCGGCGCTCGACAACCGACCGCTCAACTTCGACGAGTTCCTGCAGCTCACGCCGCGGATGCTGTTCGTGTCGGCCACGCCGGGCCAGTACGAGATCGGGCTGTCGGGCGGCGAGGTCGTCGAGCAGATCATCCGCCCGACCGGTCTGGTGGATCCCGCCGTGGACGTGCGGCCGGTGCGGGGCCAAGTGGACGATCTGCTGGCCGAAATCCGGGCGTGCGCAGCGGCGGGCGAGCGCGTGCTCGTCACGACCTTGACGAAGCGCATGGCGGAGGATCTCACCGACTACCTGCAGCAGACCGGCGTGCGTGTGCGCTACATGCACTCGGACATCGACGCCATCGAGCGGATGGAGATCGTCCGGGGTCTGCGGCTCGGCGAGTTCGACGTGCTCGTCGGAATCAACCTGCTGCGCGAGGGCCTCGATCTGCC
This sequence comes from Gemmatimonadales bacterium, assembly GCA_041580775.1. Classification (GTDB taxonomy): domain Bacteria; phylum Gemmatimonadota; class Gemmatimonadetes; order Gemmatimonadales; family GWC2-71-9; genus JAOTWJ01. The sequence goes on along the minus strand of JBFGDF010000027.1, from coordinate 17,150 downwards.
CGAGGTGGCCCTGGTCGCGATCCTGGACGCCGATCAAGAGGGGTTCCTGCGGTCGGACCGCTCGCTGATCCAGACCGTGGGCCGCGCGGCACGCCACGAGCGGGGGCGCGCGATCCTCTACGCCGACCGGCACACGGGGTCCATGGAGCGGGCCCTGGCCGAGATGGCGCGGCGGCGGGACATCCAGGCGCGTCATAACCGGGAGCATGGGATCCGCCCCACGTCGATCCGGAAGTCGGTGGACCAGGTGCGCTTCGTCACGCGGGTCGCGGACGCGCGGGCCGAACGGCCGGCGGCGGAGGATCGGGAACCCGCGGCGGCCCCGCCACTCGACCGCGATCAGCTCATCGCGATGCTGGAGCGGCAGATGCGGGAAGCGGCGGCCGAGCTGGACTTCGAGCTCGCCGCCACGCTGCGCGACCAGCTGTTCGAGCTCCGGGCGGCCGGCGATCCCGTACGCCGCACGCCGACAGGAGTCGGGGCGGGGGCGGGCAGCACGGGACGGTCCGGTGGTCGGTCGCGGCGCCGTGGCTGAGCGGTCGGTGACCCTGGACCAACTCGCCCACGAGGCGCGGGCCATCTGGGACAGCGCGCCGCGGGGGGCCGTGGTGTGGCTGGTGGGAGAGATGGGCTCGGGGAAGACGACCTTCGCCCAGGCGATCACCCGCGCGGCAGGCGCCGCGCCGGCTCGCAGCCCGACCTACGCGCTGGTGCACGAGTATGCGTCCGGGGAAGGTCCCATCATCCACGTGGACTGCTATCGGTTGCGGCACCCCGATGAGGCGCTCGATCTCGACTTCCCGGGACTGCTGGCCCGCGCGCGGCTCCTCCTGGTCGAGTGGCCGGAACGGGCGGGCACGTACGCGCCGGAACCGGACATCCAGATACTCCTGGGCCACGCCGCCGCCCCCGAGCTCCGCATGCTGGAACGCGTGCCATGAGCCTCACGCTCGCCCTCGATACGGCCACCGACGTGGCGAGCGTCGCCATCGGGCGGGACCGCGTGCTCCTCGCCGAAATCACGCTCGCCGGCCGCCGCCACGGCGCCGCGCTGCTTCCCGCGCTGGAAGAAGTCGCGCGACTCGCCGGAGGCTCCCTCGCCGACGTGGGGCGGGTCGTGCTGGCGGACGGCCCGGGCAGCTTCACGGGACTGCGCATCGGGGCGGCCACGGTTCAGGGGCTGGTGCGGGCGCTCCCGGGGCTCGAGGTGGCGGCCGCGCCGTCCCTGCTGGCCGCCGCGTGGGCGGCGTCGCGCTGGCACGCCGGACCCGCGGCGGCGCTGTACGACGCCCTCCGCGGGGACGTGTTCGGCGCGGTGTATGCCTTCGGCGACCGGGGGATCGAGACGATCGTGCCGCCCTCCCTGGTGACGGTCGCGCGGTTGCGCGAATTGACCCCAGTCCGGCCGGCGGTGGCCGTGGGCGACGGCGCCGTCCGCTATGCCGACGAGGTTCGTGACTGGACGGGCCGGGCGCCCGTCGGCCCGCCGCTGGGCGCCCCACGGGCGGCGGCGCTCATCGCCGTGGAGGGTCTCCCGGGCGGGACGCGCCCGGTGCCGGACATCCTGGCGTACGAACCCGACTACGGGCGCCCCGCGGAGGCGCAGGCGAAGTGGGAGCGCAGTCATGGCCGACCGCTACCGGATTCGGGCGGCCACCTCCGCTGATCTGGGGGCGGTCACGGGCATCGAGCGGGCGAGCTTCGGTGACCCGTGGTCGCTCGCGTCCTTTCGGCACCACCTGGGCGACCTCTTCCTCGTCGCCGAGCAGGGGGAGGGGGTGCTGGGGTATCTCATCGCCTGGCGACTGGGACCGGAGGCGGAGATCCTCAATGTCGCGGTGACCGCGGCCGCGCGCCGTCGGAGGGTTGCCCAGACCCTGCTCGACGCGGCCCTCGCGGCTTTGGCGGGCGCGGGGGTGCTGCGCGTCTTTCTCGAGGTACGGGTCTCGAACGCGGCGGCCCGTCGGCTGTACGAACGGGCGGGGTTCGCGGAAGTCGGTCGCCGGCGCGGCTACTACCACCGCCCGCACGAAGACGCGCTCGTGCTCGCCCGAGCGCTCCAGCACCCTACGGGCCCGGCGTAAGATCACGCACCCGTGCGGCGGTTTGGTTGACGCTTGGATCGGCGGGTCGGTAGTTTCCGGGCGTCCGATGCTCATCTCGTGTTCGCGGAGGTTGTCGTGGGTCGAAGCCTCAACAAAGTGCAGCTGATCGGGAACCTCGGCGCGGATCCCGAAGTGCGTTCGACGGCCGGCGGCCAGCGGGTGGCCACCCTGTCGGTCGCGACCAGCCGGCAGTGGAACAACGCCGCCGGCGAGCGCCAGGAAAAGACGGAGTGGCACCGCGTGGTGCTCTGGAACTCGCGGATCTCGCAGCTCGCCGATATCGCCGAGAAGTACCTCAAGAAAGGCGATCGCGTGTACGTCGAGGGCCGCATCGAGTATCGCACCTGGGAGGATCGCGAGGGCAAGACGCGCTACTCCACCGAAGTGAACGCGCGCGAGATGATCATGCTCTCGGCGCGGGGGGGATCGGCCGACGACGCGCCGGCTCCGTCACGCGCGCGCGCCGCGCAACCCGCCGCCAACGCCGGCGCCAAGACCGAGTCGTACGAAGACTTCCCGGAGTCGCTGGACGAGGAGGAAGACGACCTACCGTTCTGACGCGGCGGTTCCGGGCGAGCTTCATCGGCGGACGGCCGGCGCGTCGTCCGCCGATTGTCGTTTCGCAGGCGGCGGGCCGTGGCTGTGGCTCCGGTCACATCCGTGGGCTCCGGTCGGCCGTATTATCTGACCGCTGCCGGACCTGTGACGCCACATCATGGCACGTAGCCTATGGCGTTGCCATCAAGCGACTTATATATTGGAGGCCATTCGGTGAGGGCCTCGCACCCACGTCAGGCCGGCCGGTTCCGCATCGGGTAGGCGGGAGAGAGGTAAGCGTATGTCGATCAAGAGTTTTGGTCCGCTGTTCCTTGCGCTGGGACTCATGGTGGGGGGTCCGCTCCCGGCCGGCGCGCAGGAGACACCGGCGCCGACGCCCCAAGCCGAGCGCCACGTCGTGCAGCTCGGGGAGACCCTGTGGGGGCTCGCGCGCCTGTATCTCGGCGATCCGCTGCTGTGGCCCGAGATCTACCGGCTGAATACGGCGGTGGTCGAGGATCCACACTGGATCTTCCCGGGCGAAGAGCTGACGCTCGTGCCGCGCGATCAGACCGCGGTTGGGGTCGAGCAGGCGACGCCTGTCGTGGTCGAACCGGCGGCGCCGCGACCGATTGAGACGCCGCCCGCGGGCGAGCCGGTGGAGGTGCCCGTCGAGCTGCCGGAGCAGGCGCCGGTGCTGGCGCCCGCCCCGCCGCCGACCGGCCGGACCGTGTTTGCCCGCCGCGAGCGCGGAGGGAGCAACCTGCCGTCACTCCAGATGGAGCTGGAAGACCGCTATCGGGCGGTGCGTTGGGGTGACTTCTACAGCGCCGGCTTCCTGACCGAGGGCGAGAAGCTGCCCTGGGCGGAGGTCAAGGGCAACGCCGATCCCGGCAGTATCCGCGGCGTCGCCGGCGCCTCCGCGATCGTCTATCAGGTCATCACCGTGCAGGCTCCGCTTGGCGCGACCTACCAGGTGGGGGATTCGCTCGTCACCGTGCGGCTGCGGCGGGATGTGGGCCGGGGCTGGGGTGACATCGTCGAGCCCACCGCGCTCGCCCGGGTGGTGCACGTGAGCGGGCGCGACGTGATGGCCGAGATCACGGTGCAGTTCGGGCAGGTCCGGGCGGGGCAGTATGCGCTGCCGGCCGAGCCGTTCCGCGATCCGGGGACGGCCCGCGCCCAGCCGGTCACCGACGGGATTCAGGGCAATGTCATCGCGCTGCGGGACCCGCATCCCGTGCCCATGCAGTACGACATTCTCTTCATCGACCTCGGGCGGAACGGCGGCATCGCGCCGGGCGACGTGTTCGAGATTCTGCCCAAAGAGGAAGACGTTGCGATTGCCGATGCGCCCAATCAGGCGATGGCCGAGTTGCGGATCGTCCATGTGCGGGACCGATCGGCGACGGGAGTCGTGACGTCGATCTTCACGCCGGGCATTCGGACGGTCGGTCCAGACGGGCAGGGCGTGCCGGTGCGGCTGGTCCGCAAGATGCCAGCATAGCGCGAGGCCGGAGCGGCCTCCTCGACGCGGCGGGGCTCAGCCGGGCCCGACGGACCATGGACCGGCATGAGCGCCGCCGCTTCGTATATTCTGCAGGGGAGTGACATGCGGAGAGGGACACGGCGGCGATGACGAAACGCGTATTGGTGACGGGCGGCGCCGGATTCATCGGCTCGCACGTCGCCGATCTCTATCTGGCACGGGGCTACGAAGTCACGGTTCTGGACAACCTCTCGAGCGGAAAGCGACAGAACGTCCCGGCGGGCGCGACCTTCGTGCAGGAGGACGTGCGGGCCCCGGCCGCGCGGGCGCTGTTGGCCGCCGGGGGGTTCACCGTGCTGAATCACCACGCGGCGCAGATGGACGTCCGGGTGTCCGTGCGCGACCCCGGATTCGACGCCGACGTGAACCTGCGCGGCCTGCTCAACCTGCTCGAAGGCGCTCGCGAAGGGGGGGTCGGGCAGGTCGTGTTCGCGTCGTCGGGTGGGGTGGTGTATGGTGAGAGCGACGAGCTGCCACACCCGGAACCAGCGCCCAAGCTGCCGGTGTCGCCCTACGGGGTGAGCAAACTCGCGTCCGAGTACTACCTGGCCCAGTATGCGATCCTGCACGGCCTTGGCGTGCGGGCGTTGCGCTATGCCAACGTGTATGGACCGCGCCAGAATCCGCACGGGGAGGCGGGCGTCGTGGCGATCTTCGGGAGCCGCCTCCGGCACGGAACACCGATCACGGTGTATGGGGACGGCAGCCAGACGCGCGACTACGTCTTCGTGGGCGATGTCGCGCGGGCCAATGTGCTCGCGACCGAATCGCCGGCTCCGGTGCCGCAGGCGCTCGACGACGCGGCCATCAACGTGGGGACGGCGCGCGAGACGAGCGTGACGGACCTGGCGCGGGCCATGATGCAGGCGGTGGAACGCACCGTGCCGATCGAGCGCGCGCCGGCGCGTGCCGGGGAGCTGCTGCGGAGTGCGGTGGCGGTGGACAAGGCGGCGCGGGTACTGGGGTGGCGCCCCGAAGTGGAGCTGGCCGAGGGGCTGCGGCAAACGTACGACTGGCTTGCCAGTGTGGAGGCAGCATGATGCAGGTTGGCGGCGCGCTCCCGTCCAGCCCGTGGGAGTTGGTACAGACGGCGACGCCCATCACGAAGCTCATCTTGGCCGTCCTCGCGTTCTTCTCCCTGCTCAGCTGGTTCATGATCGTGTGGAAGCTCTGGCAGTTCCGCCGCGTGCGGCGCCAGGGAGACCGCTTCTTCGCGAGCCTCGAGCGCACGACCCGGCTCGAGGATGCGTACCACGCGGTCATGAAGCTGCCGCCCTCGCCGTACGGGCGCATTCTGCGGGAAGGCCTGAACTTCTTTGCCGAGCTGCGACCGGGCGCCCTGCAGGCGACCGCCGACCCCGCGCAGGCCACGCTGTCCATGACGCAGCTCGAGGCCCTGCGGATGATGCTGGCCAAGGAGATCAGCGCCGAGCGGGATCTCATGGCGCGCTTCCTCCCATGGCTCGCGACCATCGGGTCCGTGAGCCCCCTGCTCGGGCTGCTGGGCACCGTGGTCGGGGTGATGAACGCCTTCCTGGGGATCGCCGCCGGTGGGTCGGGCAACATCTCCGCGGTCGCGCCCGGGGTGGCGGAGGCCCTCATCACGACGGTGCTCGGACTCATGGTCGCGATCCCTGCCGTGATCGCGTACAACATTCTGGTGAGCCGGCTGGGGCTGTTTGCGGGCGAGCTGGAAGGGTTCTCCCACGAGATCGTGGGCACGCTCGCGCGGGAAGGGAGGCTCTAGGCCATGGCGAGCGGTGGGCTCCGGGGCCACGGCGAGCTTCCTCTCCTCGCCGACATCAACGTGACGTCCCTCGTGGATGTCGCCTTTACCCTGCTGATCATCTTCATGATCACCGCGCCCATCATGCAGGGGGGTGTGGACGTGCAGCTTCCCCGGGCCGAGGCGCGGCCGCTCCAGCCGAAGGAAGGGCTGGTGGTGTCGGTCGACCGGCAGGGTCGGATTTTCGTGGACGACAACGCGCTCTCGTTCGAGGAGTTTCGCGCGGCGTTCCCGGCCATCGTCCGGTCGCGCCAGCCGTCGGGGATCTACCTGCGGGGTGACGCGCGGGTGGACTACGGCCAGGTCGTGCGGGTGTTGGCGGCGATGCGGGCGGCGGGGGTGGGCGACGTGGGGCTGGTGGCCGAATCGGAGGAGTTCGGACGATGAGGCACGCGGCGCGCACCCGACGCCTCCTCCAGGCCGGGGTGCGGGGGCGCGGGGTGGCCGTCGCGGGCTCGGTCGCCGTCCACGCCTTGGCCGCCGCGGTACTGCTCGTGGCGCCGGCGGAGGGCCGCCGGCAGCCGCCCCCCGTGTACCGGGTGGAGCTGGTGGCTGCGCCGCGCCCGCAGCCGCAAGCCCGCCGGGCCCCCGAGGTCGTGTCGCGTCCGGCTGAGCGTCCGGCCCCCGCGCCTACGCCGGCGCGCCGGACCACGGTCGCCGAGCAGGCGCCGCCCCCAGAGCCCCGCAAGGAACAGCGGGAGCCGGCCCCGCGGACGACGCCGACGGCCGAGCCGCTGCCCGACGTGAAGCCGTCCACCGGCGCGGATCCCGCCACGGTCAAGGTGGAAGGGCAGGAGTTCCCCTTCCCGGAGTACCTGCGGAACATCGTCGTCCAGGTCTACCGGCGCTGGCAGCGTCCGGGCGGCAACGTCGCGTTGCGCTCCGAGGTATTCTTCCTCGTGCACCGCGACGGCTCCATCTCCAACCTCAGCTTCGTCAGCCGGTCCGGCAACTTCGCCTTCGACCTGGAGGCCCAGGGAGCCATCGAGGCGGCTGCCTCCAACGGGGCTTTTGGGGCGCTTCCCACCGGCTATGCCAACGACGTGTTGCCCGTGAGTTTCTTCTTCGATCCGGCAAAGGTCCGATGAGCCTGCGTCCGCTCGCTGTCCTCCCGCTCCTGGCGCTGGTGCCGGCCGTGAGTGCTGCCCAGGAGCCTACCGAGGGGGTCCGGGTCGGCATCACGTACCAGCCCGGCGTGCGGCCGGGCCTGCTGGTGCTGGGTGGCCCCCGGACGGAGCTGCTCGATTCGGTGCGGACGATCGTGACCCGCGATCTCGAGTTCAGTGACGATTTCGAGATCATCACCCTCCCGGCGGAGGACAGTCTGGTGCTGGGTATCCAGACGGCCTCCGGCACCGGGAGCGAATTCGTCAACTACCGCCTCTACGGCGCGCTGGGCGCCGACTTCGCCGTGCGCGCGCGCGCCGAGGATGCGGGTGTCGTGGCGATCACCGTGTACGACGTGCGCGGCGAGACGGTGCGGCGGGAATTCACCGCGGGGATCCCGGTCTTGAGCGATCCCGACTTCCGCATGGCGACCCATCGCATGAGCGACGAGATCGTGCGGGTCATCACGGGCACGCCGGGGATTGCCGCCACGCGGTTTCTCTTCCTGCAGGGCCGGCGGATCTTCCGGATGGACGCCGACGGGGCCGACGTGCAGCCGGTTTCCCCGGACGGCGCCGCGGCCTTTTCACCGTCCTGGGACCCGCGGGGGCGGCGCGCCGCGTATACCGAGTTCCACGACGGGGGCGGGTACGTGTACCTGCAGGATCTGACCACGGGCCAGCGTTTGCGCCTGTCGTTCACGCAGAGCGCGCTCAATTACACCCCGGTCTTCTCGCCGGATGGGTCGCTGTTCGCGTTCAGTCGCTCCGACGAGGAGGGCACGGACGTCTTCACCTACAACCTCGCGTCCGATTGCTGCCTGCAACGGCTCACCTCGGGGCGGTTTGCCGACAACCTGAGCCCCACGTTCAGCCCGGACGGTCGGCGCATCGCGTTCTCGTCCACCCGGTCCGGGCTGCCGCAGATCTACGTGATGTCGGTGGACGGCACCGGACAGGAGCTGTTTGCACCGTTCGACTACGGGGTGACGGGGAGTTCGCACGCCCCGGAATGGTCCCCGGATGGTCGCTCGCTGGCGTTCCATCGGGACGTGGGGGGCAGCCCGCAGGTGTTTGTGATGGAGGTGGCGACTCGGACGGTGCGGCAGCTGACCAGCGCCGGCCGGAACGAGGACCCCACCTGGGCGCCCGACGGCCAGCACCTGGCGTTCGTCTCGGACCGGACGGGCCGGCGCCAGCTCTGGGTCATCGATCTGGAGACCGGCCGGGTCCGGCAGGTGACCCGGACCGGGGAGGTGCGGCTTCCTGCATGGTCGGGCCGGATGTATTAAATTGGGTGGTCTAGGAAAATTCCCGTGCTTCGCTGACACCTGTGCCGTCTTCACGTTCTCTACACTGGGGTGATCACATGAGATTCTCGATTCCTTTGACGTTGAGCCTCGGAGCCGTTGTCGTGGCCGCGGCCGTGGCGTGCGGCGGCCAGCCGGCTCCGCCGCCCACGCCGGCCGTGGATTCGGCGGCGATCCGTGACTCGATCGCGCGTGCCGAGGCGGCACGCCGCGCCCGCGAGGACAGCATCCGCCGCGCGCGGGAAGAGGCTGAGCGGTTGGCGGCCGAGCGGCGCCGGGCCGACTCGCTGGCGATGATCGCGCGGGAAACCGAGCGCGCCAAGGGGATTCTGGCCGAGATGATCAACTTCGACTTTGACAAGTCGAACATCCGCCCGGGCGATGCCGCGAAGCTCGATCGCAAGATCGCGTTGCTGCAGGCCAACCCGATGCTCCGGATCACGATCACCGGCCACTGCGACGAGCGCGGCTCGGACGAGTACAACCTCGCGCTCGGCAACCGGCGTGCCCTGGCGGCCAAGAACTACATGGTCAACCGCGGCATCGCCGCCGATCGGATTGCCACGGCGTCGCGGGGCGAAGAGCAGCCGCTCGACCCGGCACGCACCGAGGCCGCGTGGGAGCGGAACCGGCGTGATGAGTTCACCGTCAGCGCGGGCGGCGACATGTTGAAGGCCCCCGCCGGGATGTGAAGCACAACGCAGCAATCCTGGCGACGGCCGTCGTCCTGAGCGGATGTGCGCTCAAGGGCGACGTCCGTCGCCTGGAGCGTCAACTCGCGGCCCACGAGGCCGAGGCAGCCCGCGTGGACTCCGCGCGGGCTGTCGAGTTGGCGCGGGTGATGCGGCTCATCGGGACGGTACAGGACTCCGTGTCGGCGCACGAGCGGAGTCTGACCCTGCTCAGGGGTGAGTTGCGGACCGACCTCACCGAGATCCAGCGGCAGCTGGTGCAGATCCAGGAGCTGACCGGCCAGAGCCAGCAGCGGCTCTCCGAGATGCGGGCGCAGCTCGACCGGCGCGGGACGGAACCCGCGGCCGGCCCCGGGGTCGCGCCGGCCGACTCGGGCGTGGGCGGCCTCCCCGGACCAAATCAGTTGTTCGAGCTCGGCTTGCAGCAACTCCGGCGAGGCAGTCCGCAGGCGGCGCGCATGGCGTTCGGGCAGCTGCTGCAGGCGTACCCCAATCACGACCGGGTACCGGACGCGCTCTACTTCATGGGCGAAGCCTGGGCGCCCACGTCTCCGGACTCGGCGGCCGCCGCGTACGAGCGGGTCGTGCGCAGCTACCCGACGTCAGGGCGGGCGGCCGCGGCGCTTTACAAGCTCGGCCTCCTGGCCGAGCAGCGCGGGGACCGCGCGGCGGCGCGGGTGTACTACCAGCGGGTCCTGGCCGACTACCCCCGCTCGGAAGAGGCGGCCCTGGCGCGGGACAAGCTCCGAACCACTCCCTGACGGCCGCGCCCGGCGGCCTGGGCATTCCATGACCGAGCGCCGGACACGGGGCGAGATGCCCTTCCTGGATCACCTGGAAGAGCTCCGGTGGCGCATCCTCTGGAGTCTCGCGGCCCTCGTCGTGGGCACGGTGATCGGGTTCCTGGTCGTCCAGCACTTCGATGTGCTGGCCCTTCTCAAGCGGCCCATCGCGCCGTTCCTGTCCGACGGCAAGCTGTTCATCACGCGGCCCACCGACGCGTTCCTGATCACCCTGAAGCTGGCGCTACTGGTCGGCATCGTGCTGGCGGCCCCGGTCATCATCTGGCAGGTCTGGGCGTTCTTCGAGCCGGCCCTGTATCCCCGCGAGCGGCGCTTCGCCGCGCCGGCACTGGTTGCCGGACTGGTCCTGTTTCTGGTCGGCGTGTTCATCGCCTACACCTGGGTGCTGCCGGCCGCCCTCCGCATCCTGTTCAGCTTCCAGCGGGCGGACCTCGAGTCCATCATCACCGCGGACGAGTACTTCGGGTTCGCCGCCCAGATCGTGCTCGCCTTCGGCGTGATGTTCGAGCTGCCGCTGGTCATCGTGCTGCTCTCGGCCTTCCGACTGGTGGATCCGCGGTTCTTCGCCAAGCACCGGCCCATTGCGCTGGTCCTGGCGGCGATCATCGCGGCGGTGCTCACGCCCCCGGACGTGCTCTCGATGTCGATGCTGCTGATCCCGCTCCTGTTGCTGTACGAGAGCGGGATCGTGATCGGCCGGCTGGTGTGGCGCGCGCGCGCGCCGACCATCGGGGCGGGCCTGGTCGTGGTCCTGCTCGCCGGCGGAGGGATGGCGCCGCTCGAGGCTCAAGTCCCGGTCCGGCCGCCGGCGCGCGACACGGTCGCCCGCCCGCCCGTGCCCGATTCGCTCGAGGCGCGGGCGGGCCCCGAGCGGCAGGGCATCGATACCGCCACGGCGCGCCGGCTCGGGTTGCCCACGGCGCCGACCCGCACCTTCCCCGAAGCCGATTCTGTGCTGCGCGCCCTGCTCGCGCTGACGGGGTACAAGGCGGTGCGGTACGCCGGTGACAGCGTGATCCTGTTCGCCGACTCCCAGGCGGTGGAGCTGATCGGCCGGGGACTCGTGGAGCAGCAGGGAGCCGTGCTCGAAGCCGACACCGTCCGGTTCCGGCAGGCGCAGTGCGAGCTGCTGGCCCGCGGACACCCTGCGCTGTTCGAAAAGGAGACGATCCTCGTCGGCGAGCGGATGCGCTACGACACCTGCGAGCGCCGCGGGTTCGTCGACCGGGCGCTGACGAACTTCAACCAGTCGGGCGTCGACTGGTTTCTCCGCGGAGGCCTCTCGATCGACTCGGCCTCCGTTCGGCTTTACGCCCGGCGCAGCGATCTCACGAGTTGCGACCTGTCCGACCCCCACTACCATTTCTCGTCCGGCTCCGTGAAATGGGTCAACAACACGGTGTTGATCGCCCGTCCCGCCGTGCTCTACGTGCGGGATGTGCCGGTGCTCTGGCTCCCGTTCATCTTCCAGGATATGCGGCCCGGGCGCCGCAGCGGGCTGCTGGTGCCACGGTTCGGCATCAATGACCTCGTGCGGCCCAACGTCGGCTACCAGCGGCACGTCACGAACATCGGGTACTACTTCGCCGTGAGTGACTACGTCGACGCCCAGTTCGCCTTCGATTGGTACTCCGGCACCTCGGTGGCGCTGGGTGGGGAACTGCGCTACCGCTGGCTGAATCAGTTCATGCAGGGAGGCATCGGGGTCACCCGTCTGTGGGAGCAGGGGCAGGAGGGCGCCCCGGGCGGCCGGTCGCTCCGCCTGCGGTGGGGACACCAGCAGACGTTCAACCTGCGCACGCGCCTCACGGCCAGCGTGGACTACGCCACCAGCGCGCGGGTCGTCGAGCGCAACGCGGTGGATCCGTTTCTGGCGACCGCGAGCCTCGGCAGCAACGTCAACTTCTCGAAGCAGTTCAGCTGGGGCACGCTCGGGCTCGGCGGTTCGCTGCGGCAGGATCTGACGAGTGGCGCGGTGAATCAGACCGTGCCGTCGCTGTCGCTCACACCCATGCCCATCGACCTCACCAGCTTCATCACCTGGTCACCGAGCCTGACCGTCACCAACAGTCGCGCGTACAATCAGATCGCGGGGACGATCCCGGTACCCGGGCTGCCCGGGGATACCGCCCTGCCGCTGGACACCATCCTCGCCCAGAACCGCTCGACCAGCATCCAGTTCAACACCCCGCTCCGGCTCGGCGGCTGGAACTGGCAGAACAGCTTCTCGTTCCGCGATGACATCCGCGAAGCCCGGAGCAGCGCGGTCGTGGTGGACTCGCTCAACCCCGCCGACACCACGCTGCTCTACTACGGCCTCGATTTCACGACGGCCATCGACTGGACCACGAGTTTCGGGCTGCCGACGCTGTTCGCCGGCACGTGGAAGCTGCAGCCGTCGGTCGGGATCCAGAACGTCGTCGGCGGGCAGCCGTTCGTGCTGCGCAACCGGAATACGGCGGGGGCCTACGTCCAGCAGGGGAAGCGGTTCTCGTTCGGCGCGAGTCTGTCGCCCAGCTTCTTCGGCTTCTTCCCCGGGGTGGGGCCCGTGGAGCGGATCCGCCACAAGATCTCCCCGGTGATCCGGTGGAGCTACGCGCCGGCGGCGGAAGTGAACGAGGAGTTCGCCCGGGCACTCGCCGGCCCCGGCGGCACGCCGACGCTGCGGAGCATGGCCCAGCACCAGATGGGGATCAGTCTCACGCAGAACTTCGAGGGGAAACTCACGCCCCCGCCGGGCGACACGACGAGTGACCCGCGCAACGCCCGCAAGATCAAGATCCTGGCGCTCCAGACGTCGGAACTCGTCTACGATTTCGAGCAGGCCAAGGAACCGGGCCGGACCGGCTGGCGCACCTCGGCGATCACCAACCAGGTTACGACCGATCTGCTGCCCGGGTTCTCGCTCAGCATGACGCACGACCTGTGGCGGGGGCAGGTCGGTACCGACACGGCGGCGTTCGAACCGTTCCTGACCAGGATCTCGGCGCGCTTCACGATCTCCGAGCGCACGGTCCGGAGCATCGTGGGCCTGTTCACGGGGCAGGGGCCCCCCAGCGAACCGGAGGAGAGCCTTGCACCGCTCGATACCGCCGCCACCGCGGGCCTCATCCCCGGGCCGACCGGCGACCGCTTCCAGGACTACGACCGCCGGCCGCGCCGCGGCACCGGCCGACGACCGTTCTCACTGTCGGTGACCTACGACGACCAGCGCGCCCGGCCGATCGAGGGCGCGCTTCCCACGCAGGGCCTCGGGCCGCTGGCCAACCGGTCACTCGGCCTCGCGTTCGGGTTCGATCCGACGCGCAACTGGTCGCTCTCCTGGAGCACGCAGTACAACCTCACCACCAAGGAGTTCGGGCAACACGTCGTGCGGCTCGAGCGCGACCTGCACCGCTGGCGGGCGACGTTCCAGTTCCTCAAGTCACCGAACGGGAACTTCGCGTTCAACTTCTTCATCTCGCTGCTCGACCAGCCGGACATCAAGTTCCAGTACGACCAGCAGACCATCGAGAACTGACGCCCGACACGGCGGTTGTCCGAAAAAGTGGACAGGACGGGAATCGGGCGCTGTGCCGTAAAAGTCTACAGGACATTCACTTACGCGACCGGCGCTCAAGGCACGGCCCATGCCCTTGAAGCAGGTGGCGCTTACGTGTGAGGCATCGAACCATGCGGCGATATCTGGTGATGATGGTTGGCGCGATGGTGCTCGGCACGGCGTGCGAGGAGGACATCGTCGCCCCGGGGATCGAGCGACCGCTCAACCTCACGTACTCCATCGAACCGAGCGGGGACCCCGACGCGCCCGCCGGCGTGCTGCTGCGCTGGGATCCCGTGCTCGCGTCCGATCTGCTCGTGTACCGGGTGTACTCTCGTCCCGGGACGTCCGGCTCGTTCGATCTGCGTGGCGAGACGACCTCCACGACGTTCCATGACACCGGCATTCCGGACCTCGACTACGCGGTGTCCGCCGTGCGGGTGGACGGCGTCGAGAGCGTCTTGACACAGGTCCGGATCGACGAGCGGCTGCGGCTGCAGCGCCCGAACTTCCTGTCGGCCACGTCGCTGAACGGGGCCATCGCCCTCGTGTGGGGTGACAACCCCTTCCAGTCGGCGCCGGCGGGGTTCAAGCAGTACCGCGTGTACAGCGCGACCTATTCGCTCGACGACAACTTGTGCGGCGCGCAGTGGAGTCTCGAGGGGACGACGGTGTCGCCCGAGTTCATCGCGGGCGCGCTGCCCAACGGCGTGCCACGCTGCTTCGGCGTGTCGGCGGAGAGCGTCGAGGGGTTCGAGAGCCTGTGGTCGGATCTCCGGGCCGACACCCCCCGTCCCGACGCGCGCAACGTGGTGATCTACGCGGACGCGGTGGATCCGACGCGCGCGGGCTTCCGGTTCTACCAGGATATCAATGGGAACGGCCAGGTGGACCCGCAGGAGCTTGGCATCGTCGGGTCGAGCGCGTCGACCACGATCGATTTCTGGATCTTCCGGGATGCGGGCACACAGCGGCTGTTCTTCGTGCCGGAGCGGACCGGAACGACCGTGGCGCTCTACGGGTCCGCCCCGGTCGCCGACCTGACATCCATCGACATCGCCCCGCTCTCCGGCTACAGCCGGACGTCCATCGAGGCGCTGCCCGGGTGGGGCTACGTGTTCGAGATGGACGGGGGAGACGGCTTCGCCCGCTACGGCGGCGTGCGACCGACGCACGTGGGCCGGGACTTCCTGATCTTCGACTGGAGCTACCAGACGGATCCGGGCAATCCGGAACTGCAGGTGCGGGGAGGGCTGCCGACCGCCGGGGAGCGGGAGTTGGTCGTCCGGAGACGGTAGACAGGCGAGACGGCAAGGGCTCCACCGAGCGACGGCGAGCGGTCGACAGGTGGGAGGCGGGAGGTGGCATCTCGATGGGGATGCCGCCTTCTGCTTTCCACCCCAACCGCGCTGGCCGTTCTTCCCTCTCACCGTCTCGCTCGGCGCCTCTCACCTGTCGTCGCCTTCCCCCTATATTCCTGCGCATGGTGACCTTGGACGGCTCGTCGCTCACGCTCGACGCGGTGGCGGCGGTGGCGCGTGAGCATGCGTTGGTGGGGGTGTCGCCGGAGGCGGTGCGGCGCGCGCAGGCGTCCCGGGCGCGCGTCGAGGCGGCGGTGGCGCGGGGCGCCACCATCTACGGGGTGAACACCGGGTTCGGCAAGCTCGCGCACGTCCGGATTCCCGCCGATCAACTCCTCGAACTCCAACGCAATCTCATTGTCAGCCACGCGGCCGGCGTGGGCGACCCCTTGCCGGTCGACGTCGTGCGGGCGGCGATGCTGCTGCGCGCCAACGTGCTGCTGCGCGACACCAGCGGGGTGCGGCCGGTCGTGGTGGAGCGCCTGGCCGCCCTGCTGAACGCGGGCATCCATCCCATCGTCCCGGAACAGGGCAGCGTCGGGGCGTGCGGCGACCTCGCGCCCCTGGCGCACATGGCGCTGCCGCTCCTGGGCGAGGGAGAGGTCGAGGTGGAATTGGCCGGTACGCCAACGCGGGTGCCGGCGCGCGACGCGCTCACGCAGGCGGGAATCGAGCCCCTCACGCTCGAGGCCAAAGAGGGCATCTCGTTCATCAATGGCACGCAGGCGCAGACGGCGCTGCTGGCGCTCCTGGTCCACGACGCGCGGCGCCTCTGGCGCACTGCCCACGGCGCCGCGGCCATGTCGCTCGAGGCGCTCCGCGGGACACCGGATCCGTTCGACGCGCGCGTGCATGCGGCTCGCCCGCATCCGGGCCAGGTGGCGTCAGCGGCGTTGCTGCGCGAGCTTCTGGCCGAGAGCGAGATCCGGGAGTCGCACCGCGAGAACGACGTGCGTGTGCAGGATGCCTACAGCCTGCGCTGTACGCCGCAAATTCTCGGACCGGTCCACGACGCCATCGAGTTCGCCGCCCGGATTGCCGAGACGGAGCTCAACGCCTCGACCGACAATCCCCTCCTGTTCGGGGAGGAGATCCTGTCGGGGGGAAACTTCCACGGGCAGCCCGTGGCGATGGCGCTGGACGTTCTGGCCATCGCCCTCACGACCTTGGCCGGCATTGCCGAGCGGCGCGTGGAACGGCTGCTGAATCCCGATCTGTCGCAGGGATTGCCGGCGTTTCTCGCGCCCCAGCCCGGCGTGCAATCCGGCTTCATGATGGTGCAGGTGACGGCCGCCGCGCTCGTGGCTGAGGCGCGCGCGCTGTGCACCCCGGCGAGCGTGCAGTCGATTCCCACGGACGCGAACCAGGAGGATGTCGTCCCGATGGGCATGGCGGCGGCGTTCAAGGCGCGTCGGATCCTGGCGAACGCCCAGCGCGTCGTGGCCGCCGAGTTGCTGTGTGCTGCGCAGGGACTGGATCTGCTGCGACCGCTCCGGGCGGGGCGCGGCGTCGAGCCCCTGCACGCGCGCGTGCGCCAGGTGGTGGCGCCGCTTACGGGCGACCGCCTGGTGGCCCCGGATCTCGAGGGGCTGTTCGCGCTGCTGACCAGGGAGGTGCTGGTGTGACGGCCGGGACGGACCGGACCATCCGCGCCCCGCGCGGCACGGCCATTTCCTGCCGGGGGTGGATTCAGGAAGCCGCGCTGCGGATGCTGATGAACAACCTCGATCCCGACGTGGCCGAACGGCCGGCCGATCTGGTGGTGTACGGCGGCACGGGGAAGGCCGCGCGCGACTGGCCGAGCTTCGACGCGATCTGCCGCACCCTCCGCACGCTCGGTAACGACGAGACCCTGCTGGTGCAGTCGGGCAAACCGGTGGGCGTCTTCCGGACCCACGAGGACGCGCCGCGGGTGCTCATTGCCAACGCGAATCTCGTGGGGCGGTGGGCGTCGTGGGAGAAGTTCCGCGAGCTCGAACGCCGGGGCCTCATCATGTACGGGCAGATGACCGCCGGCAGTTGGATCTACATCGGCACACAGGGCATCCTGCAAGGCACCTACGAGACGTTTGGGGCCGTGGCCCGCCGGCATTTCGACGGCTCGCTTGCGGGACGAACGGTGCTCACCGGCGGGCTTGGCGGGATGGGCGGTGCGCAGCCCCTCGCTGTGACGATGAACGGCGCGGTCATGCTGGCCGTGGAGGTGGATCCGGCCCGCATCGAGCGACGTTTGGCGACGCGCTACCTCGATGAGGCCACGGAGTCCCTGGATGACGCGATCGCCCGCGTCCGCGAGGCCGCCATGGCGCGGCGCGCCCTCTCGGTAGGACTCCTCGGCAACTGCGTGGAGGTGCTGCCGG
>JBFGDF010000026.1:0-27980 GCA_041580775.1 Gemmatimonadales bacterium | reverse complement strand
TGATCGCGGCGCACGGCGTGCATCTCACCGCCGCGGAGATGGACTTGCTCGCCGCGCGCGGCGCGCACGTGGCCCACTGCCCGGCCGCCAATCTCAAGTTGGCCAGCGGGCTGGCCCCCGTTGCCGCACTCCGGACGAGGGGCGTGAACGTTGGGATCGGCACCGACGGGGCCGCGAGCAACAACCGTCTGGACATGCTGAGCGAGCTGCGCCTGGCGGCGTTGTTGGCCAAGGGCGTCGCGGGGCGGGCCGACGCGCTGCCCGCGCACGAGGTGCTGGCCATGGCCACCTGTGCTGCCGCCCGCGCGCTTGGCCTCGACAGTCGGATCGGGACCCTGCGGGCCGGTCTCGACGCCGACGTCATTGCGGTGGACTTGGGGGCTCCCGAACTTCAGCCATGCTACGATCCGGTTTCCCACCTCGTCTACGCCGCCGGGCGGGAGCACGTGACCCACGTGTGGGTGCGCGGCCGGGCGGTGGTGGTCGACGGACGGTTGCAGACCCTCGAGCCGGGCGACCTCACCGAGCGGGCGGAGGCATGGCGACACCGGGTACGGCCGTGACGGCGCCCCCGCATCGGGCCCTCTGGCCGGCGGCGGACGGCTGGGCCGTGGAGATCCTCGACCAGACGCGTCTCCCGCACGAGCGGGTGGTGCGCCGGCTCGAAACGGTGGACGACGCGGCCGAGGCCATTCGGGCGATGCGCGTGCGCGGGGCGCCGCTGATCGGGATCGCCGCGGCCTACGGGCTCGCGCTGGCGTTGCGCCAAGACCCGGGTGACCCGGCCCTCGACGCCGCGGTCACGCTGCTCGCCGCCACGCGGCCCACCGCCGTGAACCTGCGGCACGCGCTCGAGGACGTGCAGGCGCATGTCCGCCCACTGCCCGCCCCCGAACGCGCCTCGGCCGCCGTGGCGCGGGCCGCGGTGCTGCTCGCCGACGATCTCGCCATCAACTATGCGATTGGCGAACATGGCGTCTCGCTGCTGCGCGAGGTCGCGGCCCGCGTGGCCCGGCCGGTGAACGTGCTGACGCACTGCAACGCCGGCTGGCTCGCCACCGCCGGCTGGGGTACGGCGCTCGCGCCCATCTACCGGGCGCACGCGGCCGGCGTGGCGCTGCACGTGTGGGTGGACGAGACGCGCCCGCGCATACAGGGGGCGCTCACCGCCTGGGAGCTGGCGCAGGACGGCGTCCCCCACACCGTGGTCGCGGACAACGCCGGCGGCCACCTGATGCAGCGGGGGCTGGTGGACCTCGTGCTCGTCGGCACGGATCGGACGACCGCGGCCGGCGACGTGTGCAACAAGGTCGGCACGTACCTCAAGGCGCTGTCGGCGCGGGACACCGGGGTGCCGTTCTATGCCGCGGTCCCCGGCCCGTCGATCGACTGGCGGGTGCTGGACGCGGCGAGCATTCCCATCGAAGAGCGGGACGTGGCCGAGCTCGTGGATGTGACGGGCCGCGCGGCGGACGGTCGGATCGAGCGGGTGCGCGTGCTGCCGGCCGGTACGCCGGCGGCAAATTACGCGTTCGACGTGACGCCGGCGCGGCTCGTGACGGGACTCGTCACGGAGCGCGGCGTGTGCGCGGCCTCGCGGGAGGGGTTGGCAGGGCTGTACCCGGAGCGCGCCACGTGAGCCCACGCGCCGACCTGCACCTGCGCTGGGTCATCGTCGAAGGCGCGCGCCGCATGAACGCGCTCCGCATCAATCACGGCACGTCCGGCAACGTGAGTGCGCGCTATGGCGAGGGCATGTTGATCACGCCGTCGGCGCTCTCCTACGACCACATGGATGGCGAAGACATCGTGGAATTCGCGTCGCTCGACAGCAGGCCGCGCGGAGGGCGTCGCCGTCCGTCCACCGAGTGGCGGCTGCACGCGGGCATCTACGCGGCGCGGCCCATGGTGGGGGCCATCGTGCACGCCCATCCCATGCACGCGACCTCGCTGGCCTGCCTGCGCCGCGGCATTCCGGCGTTCCACTACCTGGTGGCGGCCGCCGGCGGCAGGGAGATCCGGTGCAGCCGCTACGCCACGTTCGGCTCGCCCGACCTGGCGGCCGCCGCGGTGGAGGCGCTCGGGGATCTGAATGCGTGTCTGCTCGCCAATCACGGGATCGTGACCTGCGGGCGCACGGTGGCGCAGGCACTGGCGCTCGCCGTCGAAGTCGAGGCGTTGGCCACGCTCTACTGGCACGCGCTCCAGGTCGGCGAGCCCGTGCTGCTGACCGACGAGGAGATGACGCGCGTGCTGCGGCTGTTCGAGCACTACCGCCCCGACGCCAGCGGCGGCGGGACCGGCCCATGACCGACGAACGCATCCGCGAGCACGTGCCGCTCGCTCCGCTCACGACACTCAAGCTGGGCGGCCCGGCGCGCTACTTCGTGGACGGCGCCACGGCCGACGACGCGCGGGCGGCGCTGGACTTCGCACGCGCGCGCGCGCTCCCCCTGCTCGTGCTCGGCGGCGGCAGCAACGTCGTCCTGCCCGACGCCGGCTTCCCCGGGGTGGTGCTGCACGTGACGGCCGACGACCTCCGCTTCGCGTCGTCGGGCGATGCGGTCGAGGTGACCGCGGGCGCGGGCCTCTCGTGGGACACGCTCGTGGCCGACGCGGTGCACCGCGGGCGTGTGGGCGTCGAGTGCCTCTCCGGCATCCCGGGCACGGTGGGCGGCACGCCGATCCAGAACGTGGGAGCGTATGGGCAGGAGGTGGCGGAAACGCTGGTGCGCGTGACCTGCCTGGACCGCCGCACGCTGGAGGTGGTGGAGTTCGCCGCCGCGGAGTGCGGCTTCGGCTATCGGTGGAGCCGGTTCAAAGGTGAGGATCGCGACCGGTACGTGGTGCTGGTCGTGCGGCTGCGGCTCTCCGCCGACCGCGCGCCGGGGCTGCGCTACCCGGAGCTCACGGCCGCCGTCGAGGGTGCCGGCGGTCTCGCGGGCCTCCCCCCCGCGGCGCAGGTGCGGCGCGTGCGCGAGGCGGTGCTGGCCCTGCGGCGGAGCAAGGCCATGGTGATCGATCCCGCCGATCCCGACACCCGGTCGGTGGGCTCGTTCTTTCTCAATCCCGTCCTGTCTCCGGCCGCGTTCGCCGCCCTCGAGGCGCGGTGGCGGGCGGCCGGCGGCGACGGCGTCATTCCCACGTTCCCCACGCCGGATGGTGTCAAGGTACCGGCGGCGTGGCTCGTCGAGCGGGCGGGGTTCCCCAAGGGGACCCGGCGGCGTGGGGTCGGCATCTCGTCGCACCACGCGCTCGCGCTGGTCAACTACGATGGCACCACCGCCGATCTGTTGGCGCTTGCCGACGAGATTCGCGCGGCGGTCGCGAGGACGTTCGGCGTGGAACTCAAGCCGGAGCCCGTGATCGTGTCGTCCTAGGGGCACGCGGCTGCGGCCGCGCGGGTCCACCCGTTACATTGCCGCCCGTCGTTCTTCCACCCCCCACTTCTTCACCACAAGGTGCGCGATGCTGGCCGCCAGACGATCGCTGGTCGAGCGGTTTCTCACGGGCGCGGAGCGGGTGGGCAACGCCCTGCCCCATCCGGCGACCCTCTTCCTGCTGATGGCACTGCTCGTGGTCACACTGTCCGAGGTCGTGACCTGGTTCGACCTGGCGGTGACGCATCCCGCGACGGGCGCACTGGTGGAACCAATCTCCCTGGTGTCGATCGAGGGGCTGCACCGGATCTTCACGCAGACAGTCACCAACTTCACGGGGTTCGCGCCGCTCGGCACCGTGCTCGTGGCCATGATCGGGATCGGCGTGGCCGAGGCCTCCGGGCTGATTCACACGGTGCTGCGCCTGCTGGTGGTGTCGGCGCCCGCACGCCTGCTCACGCCCATCGTGGTGTTCGCGGGCGTGATGTCCAACACCGGGGGCGAGGTGGGCTACGTGCTACTCGTGCCCCTCGCGGCCATGATCTTCCAGGCCGCCGGCCGGCATCCCATTGCCGGGCTCGCGGCGGCGTTTGCCGGTGTGTCCGGCGGCTACAGCGCCAACCTGCTGCTCGGCACGCTCGATCCGCTGCTCGCGGGCCTCACCGAAGAGGCCGCGCAAATCGTGGACCCCGCGTACACCGTGAACCCGGCCTGCAACTATTACTTCTTGGCCGTGTCCACCTTCTTCATCGCGGCGGCCGGCACGTGGGTGACCGAGCGTCTGGTGGCCCCCCGGCTCGGCGAGTACCGCGGCGCGGCCGAGGCCGAGCGGGTGGAAGCGGTCACGCCGCAGGAATGGCGGGGGCTCAAGTTCGCCCTGGTCGCCGCACTCCTGCTCGCCGCGCTCACCCTGGCCGGGCTGATCCCACCGCACGGGTTCCTGCGGGAAGCGGGGACCGGCAGCATTCTGCGGTCGCCGTTTCTGCGTGGAATCGTGTTCTACATCTTTCTGGGCGGGACCGTGCTCGGCGCCGCGTACGGTGTGGGCGCGCGCACCGTCAAGAACGACGCCGACGTCGTGAACGGGATGGGCAAGGCGCTCGAGACCCTGGGCGGATACATGGTGCTCGTGTTCTTCGCCGCCCAGTTCGTGGCGTACTTCAACTGGACCAATCTCGGCCTCATCTTCGCCGTGCGCGGGGCGGAGTTCTTGCAGCAGAGCGGCCTTTCGCGCATCCCGCTCTTTGTCTCCCTCGTGCTGCTGTCGGCGATCGTCAACCTGGCCATGGGCAGCGCCTCGGCCAAGTGGGCGATCATGGCGCCCGTGTTCGTGCCGATGTTCATGCTGTTGGGGTACACACCCGAGTTCACCCAGGTGGCGTATCGTGTCGGGGACAGCGTCACCAACATCATCGCGCCGATGATGACGTACTTCGCGCTGATCGTGGCATTCATGCAGAAGTACGAGCCCAAGGCCGGGATCGGGACGGTGATCGCGACGATGCTGCCTTACAGCGTCACGTTTCTGGTGGTGTGGTCGGTGCTGCTGGTCGTGTGGATGCTGCTGGGGTTCCCGGTGGGGCCGGGCGCGGGGCTCTATCTCACGGCCGGGTGATTCGCGGCACGCGGATGCGCGGCGGGTGAATGCGCCCGGGAGGATTCGAACCTCCGACCCTCGGCTTAGAAGGCCGATGCTCTGTCCAACTGAGCTACGGGCGCCGCGCGAAACCTGGGGGAGACGGGGGTCGGGGACAACCCCCGACTGCTAGCCGTCCGCGGAGAGGACTCTGTTGCGCCCGGCCGCCTTAGCCTTGGCGAGGGTGGCGCTGGCGGCCGCGATCAGGGCGTCGAGGCTGCCATCGCGCCGCGGCACCCGGCTCACCACGCCGCCGCTCATCGTGAGGGCCAGCTTGCCGCCGGGACCGTCGAACGCATGGTCCAGCGCCTCCACGGCCGCCCGCAGCTTGTCCGCATGCGCCGTCGCCTGGCGCGCGTCCGGGGCTCCGCCGAACAGCACGCCGAACGTGCCGCCCCGGTAGCGACCCACCAGGTCGCCCGTCCGGCGCAGCCGCCGGTCGAGCGTGCCGGCAATCTCCCGGAGCCGCCGGTCGCCCTCCAGATGCCCGTGCTGCTCGTTGTAGGCGCGCAGGTGATCGACGTCGAGAAGCGCCACCGCGAGCGGGATCTTGAGCCGGACGGCCCGCCGCCACTCGCCATCCAGCACCTGTGCCCACGCGTCGTGGTTGGTGACACCCGTGATGCCGTCCAGCCGGTTTTCGCGCTGGCGCTGCTCGGTGACATCCCTGGCCACCGCGTACAGCAGTCCCGACTCCGGGTCCGGGTAGGACGTCCAGCTGATGTGCTTCCAGCTGCCATCCTTGCACCGGTACCGGTTCTCGAACGCGAGCGTGAGTTGGCCGGACGACAGTCGCGCCGTTTCCGCCACCGTGTCGGCGCGGTCGTCGGGATGCACGAACTCCACGAACGGCTTGGCCAGCAGCTCCTCGCTGGTGTAGCCGAGCACGCGCTCGAACGAGCGGTTCACCTTCCGGAAATACCCGCTCGCGTCCGCGATGCACAGCATGTCGACCGCGAAATCGAAGAATCGTTCGAGGTCGAAGCCGTCGGCGGAAATGGCCTGGGATTTTCGCGCCACGTCGCTTCACTCGGGCATTGGGAGCTATCTCGATAATGGGCGAAGAGATCGGCACGTCAAGGGTCGGTGCCGCTCGGCTAGCGTCGGGCCGCCGGGCTGGTGATACTGCGGGCGTGCGCTCCCCCCTTCCCTCCCCGAGGTCGCCATGAACGTCCTCGTGCTCAATTGCGGCTCGTCCACCGTCAAATTCCAGCTGATCGCGACCGACCGCGACCGGATCGAGCGGGACGCCGACCGGCGCCTCGCCCGCGGGATCATCGAACGGGTGGGCGGCCAGGCGCTCGTGACCGTGACCGCTGAGGGCAGCCGGCCGGACCGGCACGCCGAGCCACTGCGCGATCACCGCGCGGCGATCGACTACGTGCTGCGCTGGATCATCTCCAGCACCTCGCGGATCGACGCGATCACGTCCCTGGCCGACATCCACGCCGTGGGCCACCGGGTGGTGCACGGCGGCGAGCATTTCCGGAAGTCGGTGCGGATCGACGACGCGGTGCTCGACGGCATCGCCGACTGCATCGAGCTCGCCCCCCTCCACAATCCGGCGAACCTCAAGGGGATCCAGGCCGCCCGCACGCTGCTCGGCGACGGCGTGCCGGAGGTGGCGGTGTTCGACACCTCGTTTCACGCCACGATGCCGGAGACCTCGTACCTGTACGGGCTGCCCTACCAGCTCTACCGGCGGCACAAGATCCGGCGTTACGGCTTTCACGGCACGTCCCACCGCTACGTGACATACCGCTACGGCCGCATGCTGGGGCTCCCGCCCGAGCGCGTGCGGATCATCACGCTCCATCTCGGCAACGGTTGCTCGGCCTGTGCCATCCGCGAGGGCCGCTCGTTCAACACGTCCATGGGGTTCACGCCGCTCGAGGGGCTGATCATGGGCACCCGGTCGGGCGACATCGACCCGTCGCTGGTGGAATACCTGGCGGTCAAGGAGGGCATGCAGCTGAGCGAGATCGACGCGCTGCTCAACAAGCAGTCCGGCCTGCTCGGTCTCTCGGGCCTCACCGGCGACATGCGGGAACTGCTCGAGGAGGAGGCGGAGAACAAGGACCGGCGCGCGCGGCTCGCGATCGACATGTTCTCGGCCCGGGTGCGGCACTACATCGGCGCCTACGTCGCCGAACTCGGCGGATCGGATGCCGTGGTGTTCAGCGGCGGAATCGGCGAGAACGCGCCGGCGGTGCGCGAGCGTATCTGCGTGGGGCTCGACGCGCTGGGGCTCCGGCTCGACGCCGAGCGGAACGCGGGTGCCGTGGGGGCCGAGGCCGAGATCTCGACGGCGGACGCGACGCTCAAGGCGTACGTGATCCCGACCAACGAGGAGCTGCTGATTGCGCGGGATACCTACCGCGTCGTGGAGGACCTGCCGAGGAAGTGGTGAGCGGGGCGAGTCGGGGCAGCCGGATTCGACCACGCCGCAACGCCAGAGACCGCAGCCGGACGAAACGACGACGCCCCGCCGGTAAGGCAGGGCGAGTCGGGGCGGCCGGATTCGAACCGGCGACCCCCTGCTCCCAAAGCAGGTGCGCTACCGGACTGCGCCACGCCCCGAAGACTCTGCCCGCACGCAACTTAGAGCTTCCGCCCCCGTCTGCCAAGCCGAGCCTCCCCTTGGCACCTGAGGCCCGTTCACGACACTGGGGCTTGCGCGCAACACCGAGAGGCGCCACCTTCGTTCCCTTCCTCAAGCCCTTGGAGGAACGATGCCCCCAGCAGCACCGAAGCCGCCGGGCGGGCCGCGATCCGTGCCGGCTACGACCCTGACCATCGCCCTCACCGCCGACCAGCGGGACGCGATCCGCCGTGCGACCAAGCACGACGTCCAGCTGATGCGTATGTCGGTGGAAGAAATCGAGGAGGAGGTGGCCGTGGTCCATCCCGCTCCCATCGCTCGTCCGACCGCGCCGCGGCCGGCACGACGCACCGCCGCCGCCCGGTCGTCCGGGACCGCCATCGCCTGAGCCGTTCCGCCCGTTGGTCGGGCGGTTCACGCCTCGCTACCTTTCGCCGTGCTCTTCTCGAGTTCGGCCGGTGATGCGCATGCGTGATGGTCTGTCCTGGCAGGGGCTGCTGCTCCGGTTGGTC
Source organism: Gemmatimonadales bacterium (assembly GCA_041580775.1). Classification (GTDB taxonomy): domain Bacteria; phylum Gemmatimonadota; class Gemmatimonadetes; order Gemmatimonadales; family GWC2-71-9; genus JAOTWJ01. The sequence goes on along the minus strand of JBFGDF010000026.1, from coordinate 19,850 downwards.
GGCGCGGTGGTGCTCGTGTACGCCTCGTACAACCCCGAGGGCATCTCGCTGTATCACTGGATCGTGCAGCCCGTCGTGCAGGGCGCCGGGCTGGCGGCGGCACTGACGCCGTTCAAGGTGGTGGCGGCGCTGCTGCTCGTCATCGGGTGGGCGGTGTTCGTGCAGGCCACCAGGCGCTCGCTGGGCACGCGCGGCGCACTGCTCGTGATCGCGCTCCTGGCGGCGGTCGTCTGGCTGCTGACCTACTGGGGGGTGCTGGCGCTCGCGTCGTCCCGGGCCGTTGCCCACGTCGTGCTGGTGGCGATCGCGGTTCTGCTGGCGGTGGGGATGTCCTGGTCGCACATCACGCGCAAGCTCACGGGACAGGTGGACACGGACGAGGTGGCCTAGCCTCCGGCCACGGGCTGCGCCTGGACCCGTGGCGGCACGCCCGTGCAATCCAGCGTCCCATCGACGGCTTCGCACTCGCGGTGTTTCCACCGGTCCCAGTAGAAGCCGTCACCCGCCGGGGCGTAGCGAAACATGTGCGCCGCCAGCAGCAGCGTCGCGGCGGCCAGCAGCACCCAGGCCCAGCGAACGCGCGCGGAACCGGCTGGTGCGGTCACAGCGGATGCTCCGCAAGCCACGCCGCGAACGCGGCGAACGCCCGCCCGCGGTGGCTCACCGCCGCCTTTTCCTCGGCCGTCGCCTCGCCGAAGCTCTTGCCCAACTCGTCCGAAAAGAAGATCGGGTCGTAGCCGAACCCGCCCGTTCCCGCCGGGGCCTCGAGGATGCGCCCCGTACACTGCCCCTCGAACACCCAGGGCCGGGCGTCGTGCCGCTCGAGAAACACGAGCGCGCAGCGGTACCGGGCCCGGCGTCGCTCGGGGGGAGCCCCAACGAGCCGCGTCAGCAGCTCGCGGTTGTTGGCCTCGTCCTGGGCCTGCAGGTCGTCGCGCGGCGGAAACGCAAAGCGCTTCGACCGGACGCCGGGCTTGCCGCCCAGCGCGAACACCTCGAGGCCCGAGTCCTCCGCCACGGTCGGAAAGCGGGCGAGTTTGGCGAAGTACTCCGCCTTCCGGCGCGCGTTGCCCTCGAAGCTCTCCGCATCCTCCAGCCCTGCCTCCTCGGGGCGTTCCCACAGGCCGCGGTCCTCCGGGAACATGAGGTCGCACGCGGCGTCGGCCAGCAGCGCGCGGATCTCCCGCTGCTTGCCGGGGTTCCGGGTGGCCACGAGCAGGCGCGGCGTCACGCGCCGAGGCTCCGCCGCTGGAGGGCGAACAGCTCGGCGATGCCGGCGTCGGCGAGTTCCAGCAGGCGGTCGAGGTGGCGCCGCCCGAAATGGCCGGCCTCGCCCGTCGCCTGCACCTCGACGTACCGGTCGGGGTCCAGCACTACGACGTTGGCGTCCACGTCGGCCACCTTGTCCTCCGCATAGCAGAGATCGAGTACCGGGTCGCCGGCCACGATGCCGACCGACACCGCCGCCACCAGCCGCCCGAACGGATCGGCCACGTCGTGCGTGGCGGCCAGCCACGTGCAGGCATCCCGCAGCGCCACCGCGGCGCCGGTGATGGCCGCCGTGCGGGTGCCGCCGTCCGCCTGCAGTACGTCGCAGTCGATCTGGATCGTGCGTTCCCCAAACGCGAAGCTCGTCAGGGCTCCGCGCAGGCTCCGGCCGATGAGCCGCTGAATCTCCTGGGTACGGCCGCCGGGGCCCGCTCGCTCGCGCGCGGTGCGCTCACTCGTGGCGCGCGGCAGCATCGCGTACTCGGCCGTGAGCCAGCCGATGCCGCGCCCCCGGCGCCAGGCCGGCACGCTCTCGAGCACACTCGCCGTGCACAGCACCAGGGTCGCGCCGAACCGGACGAGGCACGAGCCCTCCGCATAGGGATTGGCCGCGCGCTCGAGCGTGATCGGGCGCAGGGCGTCGGGGGCACGGCCGTCAGGACGAGGCACGGATCCGCTCCAGCAACTCGGTGGTCGAATAGCCCGGCTCCCGGGGGAGCACAATCACGGTGCCGCCTCGGGCGCGCACGCGCGCCGCGCCGGGCAGGCGCTCGGGGTCGTAGTCATCACCCTTCACCAGCACGTCCGGCGCCAACTCGTCGATCAACGCCTCCGGCGTATCCTCGTCGAACAGCACCACGCAGTCCACCGCGCCCAGGCCCGCCACCACCCCCGCCCGATCGGCAGCCGGGACCACCGGGCGACCCTGCCCCTTCGCCAGACGCCGCGCTGACGCGTCAGTGTTGATCCCCACGATCAACGCGTCGCCCAGCCCGCGTGCCGCTTCGAGCAGCGCGACATGCCCCGGATGCAGCAGCTCGAACACGCCGTTGGTGAAGACCACCCGGCCGAGCTGCGCCCGCCGCCAGCGGCCCGCCGCCTGGCGGTCACGCAGCTTCCGGCTCGAGCTCACCGGTCGACGGATCCGTGGTGCCGCCCCGCACGAACGCCACCTTGAGAACAGGCGGTGTGAGGAACGTCGTGCCGATCACCATCAACAGCACCGCGCTGAAGACCTCGCGCGACAGCACGCCGTTCATGAGACCGATGTTGGCGAAGATCAGCCCGACTTCGCCCCGCGGAATCATCCCGAGGCCAACCCCGGCGCGGTTGTAGCGCTTCCAGAACGCGGCGTAGCCGGCCAGGAACTTGCCCAGGACGGCGATGACGAGCAGCACAAGCCCGATGGCCAGCACCGCCCGGTTCTCCCCCGTGAACGGATTGAGCAGGCTCACGTCGATCTGCGCGCCGATCGAGAGGAAGAAGATCGGCGTGAAGATGTCGGACACCGGCTTGATGCGGTTGTGGATCACGTCGAACTGGTTCGTGCCCGACAGGATGAGGCCGGCGGCATACGCGCCGACGATCATCGCGAGTCCCACCATGTTGGCGAGCGACGCCACGATCAGGGCAAACGCAAACGCCGAGACGAGCAGCACGCCGCGGACCTGCATCTTGTCGATCAGGGAGAAGATCTTGGGCGCGAGCGCGAACCCCACGGCCAGTGCCGCGGCGAGGAACCCGACGGCGAACAGCACCGAGCGGCCCACCTCGAGCACCCCGACATGGTTGCCGCCCACCAGCGCGGTCACGATGCCCAGGATCACGAGGCCCATCACGTCGTCGATGACTGCCGCCCCGATCACCAATTGCCCTTCGACCGACCGCAGAGCGTGCAGGTCGGTCATGACGCGCGCGGTGATCCCGACCGAGGTCGCCGTGAGAGTCGCCCCGATGAAGATGGCGGTCGTCGTGTTGGAGACGAGGTTGAACCGCTCCGTCACGAGGGGGGATGCCCAGTACAGGAACCCGAGCAGGAACGGCAGCACGACGCCCACCGTCGCCACGGCAAGGGCACCGAGCCCGACGCGGAACATCTGCTTGATGTCCGTCTCGACGCCGATCTCGAACAGCAGGACGACCACCCCGAGCTCGGCCAGGATCTGGACCAGCTCGGTCAGCGGGTCGCCCGCCGCCGTGGGGATGATCCCGAGCACGGAACCCCCGAGCAGCGCGCCGACGATCAGCTCGCCGAGCACGGCCGGTTGTTTGATCCGCTCGAACAGCTCGCCGGAGAACTTGCCGGCCAGGAGCATCACGGGGAGCAGCCAGAAGAGCCGGGAGAGCAGGTCGCCGCCCACAGCTCCCTCCGAGGCCGACGCGAGCGCAGTCGTGACGGCCGGTAACGGCAAGGTGAACATGGATGCTCTAGAGTTGGCCCCGAACCTCGGGGGTATGGGTCACAGGGAGGTTGTAGAAGGGCAGCCGGATCGTGTCCGGCCACGACGTGGTGATGATGATCTCGCGGGGACGCGACCGCCGTCGGACGCGGAACCGGCGCGCATCGGCCGGCAGGCCGAGCTCGTCGACCTTGGCGCGCAGCCGTCGCACGATGGCCTCGTCGTCCAGGGTGGTCGCGAAGTTCGCCACCGTCTGCATTTCGTCCTTCAGCTGGAAGTAGCGCGCGTAGTGGAACCCGGCATCGACGCCGTAGTAGATGGCCGCCGCCAGGACGACGAGCGTGAGCAGGCAGCCCCACTTGACCTTGCCGGCACGGTTCCCGACGCGAGCGGTTACCACTGAGACTGCGCGCCGTCCACGATGTCCGTCACGAGCTTGTCGAGAGCGCGGCTGCGGCCGCGCGGCTCATCGGGCGGCTCGTACTCTCCATCCACGAGGAGGCTCTGCCGCTCCCACAGCGTCCGGCCCTCCCGCTGATCGACGATCTGCACCCGCAGCGTGAGCTGCACGCGCCGCGCGGTCACCTGGACGTTGCCGCGCTCGCCGGCGGCCTGAAACGACAGGGCGATGTCCGGCTCGTAGCGGAGGATCGTGCCGCGCACGACCGCGTCTGCGTTGGCCTCGGACGCGGGTCGAAGCCCGAGCCGACCCTGCATGGCTTCGCGCAGCGCGTCGGCCACTTCCTGGGTGAGCAGCGGCTCGGCAGTCTGGTTGTCGAACGGGAGAATGGCCACGGTGCGAATGTTGGACGGCAACCCCCCGCCGGCAAACCCGTAGAGGCAGCCGCCGGCCACGAGCGCGACGACCGCAACCGCGACGCTACGGCTCCTTGCGCCACGTCTCCGGTGGATGGGACCCCACGGTGTCAATGGACGTGACGGTGAACGAGAGGCGCGAGCCGTCCCCCGGGAAGCGCATGACGGCGCCGACCGGCGCGCGCGACGCGGCTGCCAGCTCGACGTCGGCCACGCCGGCAATCCGGTCATCGCGGCGCAACTCCGCCAGGAGCCGCGACTGCTCCCGCAGGTAGATGAAATCGATCGCCTCGTTCCCGTCAACGTACCGCCACGCGCGCCGCAGCGCTCCGTCCCGCCCCAACGCGCTCGCCCCGACTGGCGGGGGCAGCGTGATACCCAACGCGGCCCAGAAGACCGGGGCAACAGGAATCAGGCTCCGGAAATCCCCTTCTGGCTCCGCCCACACCGCCTCCCCCCCCACGACGACCGCACTGCCGGATCGTCCGAACGGCCCGCGGTAGTCGAACCGCACCGTGTCCGGCGGGGCGTACCGCACCGCTGCTCGACCGGCGGACCGGCCCTGCCGATTCTCGAACCGCCAGCGCAACTCATAGTGCAACGGCACCGCGGGTCGGAACTCGCGGGCCCAGCCGGCCGCGCTGTCCGCCGGGAGCGGGACGAGGTCGACCGGGGCGATACTCGTCAGGCGCGGGGTACACCCCACGCCCACCAGCGCCGCGACGATGAGCGGATAATAGGAGCGCCACCGAGGCCGGTCAAGCACAACGCCTTGCCACATCAGTAGTTAAAGCCGAAGAAGAAATCCACGAAACTGCGGTCCCGACTCAGGTCGGGGATCGAGTACAGCTGGGTATTGCCGAACGCGTAGCGCCAGCCGACGTCGAGCCGCAGCACCAGCGGGAACAGCACCGCCATACGCAGGCCAAACCCCGCGCTGCCCAGCACGCCGCGCGCGGTCGTCCCGTCGGTCCACGCGCCGCCGAGATCGTTGAACAGGGCGCCCTGCACCCCGGGGAAGCGGACTTCGCCGAACGGGAACCCGATCGCGACAAACGTGGACAGCGGAAAGCGGAGCTCGGTGTTGACCAGGAACGCCCGGGTGCCGGACACGCCGCCGTACCGCGGGTACCCGCGCAGGCCCCACGAGCCGCCGATGGAAATGCGCCGCGGGCGCCGTCCCTCGGACAGATACCCGTAGAGCCGCACGGCCACGCTCGAGCGCTGTCCCAGCCGGAAGTAGCGCCGCTGATCGGCGTTCACGAGCCAGGAATCGAACCGCCCGTTGGAGAGATCGTTCGTCACGCCGACGGTGAGGTTGCGCCGCTCGCCGTCGATGGGCCCGGTGGCGAGCCACAGCGAGTTGTCGCGCACGAGGCTCACGTAGTTGGAGGCAAGCCAGCCGACCCGTCGCGGCTCCTCCCGGTCGCCGCCCACCAGATCGAACCGGTCGGACCGTTCGAGGCGAAGCTGCCCTTCCACCCGCGAGAAGCGGGAGAACGGCCAGCGCGCGACCGCGAAGCCGCCGAACGAGGTCTCCTCGTAGATCGTCTCGAAATCCCCCTCGTAGAACACGCCCCGCAGCCGGAACGCCCCGGCGCCCCAGTTGAGCCGGCGTTTTTGGTTCAGGTAGAACGCCGACCCGCTGAAGTTCTCGAGCAGGTTGCCAAGCTGGCTCTGCTGAAACGACGTGAGGCTCAGGAAGAGGAGATGATCCGACAGGAAGTCGGAGAACAGGAACAGGGCCCCGGCCGCCGCGCCCACGCCCGGGGCCACCACGGCATCGCCGGCGGCGAAGTCGAGGGAGAACTTCCGCTCGTACCGGGTCGGGTCCGCGCGGGCGTAGGGCGAATCGGTGAGCTCGGGCCACGGCCAGCCCGGCGCCGCCCGCTCGGGCGCCAGCGCGAAGGTGACGGGGTCGGCAAGGTCCTCCGGCCGCGCCCGGAAGATCCCGAACGACAGCTCGTGGAACCCCGCGTAGAGCAGCGCGCCCTCCGGCTCGAGCCACTGCGGATCGAACGCCCCGGACAGCGTGCGCGTTTCCTGCCGGCCGTTCCCGAGCGAGTCCACCGAGTAGACGTCGTAGACGCCCCCGCGATCGGACGAGAAGTAGATCCGGCCGTTGCCGGCCCACCGTGGCCCCTCGTCGCGCCACGGGCCATAGGTGAGGTAGTCGATCACGCCGCTCTCGACGTCCAAGCGGAACAGATTGAGCCCGCCCTCCGCCCCGTACGGCGTCCGGTCGGAGGCGAATACGATCGTGCGTCCGTCGGCGGCGAAGGTCGGGTCGAGATCCTGGTAGCGATCCTGGGTCAGATGCTCGAGCGTCCCCTCGGGGAGCCGCAGGCGGTACAGATCGGATATGCCGGAGACCGTGAGGCCGCTGAACACGACGCTTCGCCCGTCGGGCGCCCAGGCGGGCGACAACACCGAGACCAGATCGGGGAACTGATAGCGCCCCACCACCCGGTCCTCGGTCAGGTCCCAGAAGAAGAGGGCGTCACGCTCGAGGTACTTGGAGGTGAACACCGCGACGCCGTCGCGCACGTCGAGGCGGGAGGCGAATGGGTGGAACGACTCGAACTCCGGCGACCGCTGGCCGCGCACTACCGGTCGGCCTTCCCCCGGCCGGTCGAGCGGTGTGGCGTAGATGGACATGTACCCGTTGCGAGGGGACAGGTAGAGCACCTGCGTGCTCGAGTCGGCCGGGCTGGCGTACGCGACCGGCTTGATGGCCACCTCGGCGAGTTGCCAGGCGGTGAGGCCCATTGGCGCTCGTTCGCCGACGGCCGGGAAGTAGCGCCGGCGGAACTCGTGCTGATACCGGTCATTCAGCTCCTCGAACCGCAGGCCGTAGACGGCCTCGATCGCCTGCTCGAAGGAGTCGTACTTCCACAGATCGCGGTACAGCACCTGCACGCGCCAGTCACCGTACGTCTCCGCCAGCCAGCGGTGGATCGCCCCGCCGAGCGGATACACTACGCCGCCGAAGATCCAGGTGAGCTGCTGGAGGGAGGGCAGCACCCCAGAAATCGTCAGCTCGCGCAGCACCATCTCGTCACGCGTGTCTTCCCCGCCCGACCAGAACTCCGCCAGGCCCTCGGACCACCAGAGCGGCAGGGTGGGCCGGCTGCCCCGCGGGAACCGTTCGTACCGCTCCGCCCCGACGCTCAGCTGGAACGCGTGCACCAGCTCGTGGCGGATCGTGTGGCGGAACTCGGCGTAACTCCCCTGAAACGGGACGGCGACGCGCCGCTTCAGGAACTCCGTGACGCCGAGGATGCCCTCGGGCGGCACGAAGGGGAGCACGTTGGTCTGTTCGAAGTCCGCATGGGACGCGTAGATGATGACGGGGATACGGCGCGGCGGGGTGTGCCCGAACTTCCGCTCCAGGACGGTGAAGCTCTCCTCGGCGTAGACCAGCGCGAGGCGCGCGAGCTCGTCTTCTTCTGGATAGAAGTAGAGGTCGACGTGCTCGCCCCGCAGCACCTGCCAGTCGAAATCCCGGTACTGGATCTTGTTCTGGCCGAAGTAGTTGATCTGGGCCACCGCGGGGAACGCGCTCCACGCGATCGCCGCCAGAGTCCACACGGCGAGGGACGGACGCACGGCGGGGCTCACTGGCGGCGGATGGAGCGGATCCGGTCGCCCTGGGTCGTCAGGTCCACAACCTCCATGCCCGAAATTACCCGGCCGATGACCGTATAGATCCCGTCCAGATGCGGCTGGGGGCTGTGCGTGATGAAGAACTGACTCCCGCCGGTATCGGGGCCGGACAACGCGAGGCCCACCGTGCCCCGCTGATAGCGGTGCCGATTCACCTCGTCACGCAGCACGACGCCCGGGCCACCCCAGCCATCGCCGCGCGGGTCGCCGCCTTGGATCACGAAATTGGGCACCACGCGATGCCACGGCGTGCCGTCGAACACGCGCTGGTCGACGAACTGGAGGAAGACCGTCACGGAGATCGGGGCATCGCGGGCGAACAGGTCGATCGTGATGCGGCCGCGGTCGGTATCCACCACGATGGTTTGCGTTCCTCCCGAACCGGTGAGGGAACGCCGCGCGATTTCGCGATAGTCCTGGAGGCCGCGTCGGGGTTCGATCGGGGTGGGGGGACCCCAGCGGCGGGCGGCCTCGGGGAACCGGTCGAGCGCGGCCCGTCGCACGAGATAGTCGTCGACCGTCGGGAACGCGGCGAGGAACCGGTCTTCGACGGCGACGCGCTCGGCAAAGCCGCGCTCCGCGATCCGGCCGAGCGCGGTGACGATCCCGATGCGCGCGTCGGGAATCGAGTCGCGGAGCGCCAGGCGGAACCCGGCGACCAGCCGATCGATGTCGGCCGGGTTGGCCGCGGCGGCGAGGCGGTCGGCGGCAACGGCGCGCACGACCGCGTCGCGATGGGTGATGAGCTGCCGGGACCACACGGTCGCCGTGTCGGGTCCCACCGCGGCGAGGCTCGTGAGGGCCACGGCCGCGACCCGGGGATCCTCGTCCTGGGTGAGATACGTGAGCCACGGGATGACCGTGTCTCTGGGGATGTGCCCCAGCGCCTCGGCGCCCGCCAGGCGGAAGGTCCAGTCGGGGTTCGCGAGCCATTCCCCCACGAGGTCGAGCGCCGCGGTCCCGGCCACGCGGGCCAGGCCGATGAGCGCGGCGCGGCGCACGGCGAACGGCCGGCGCCCGACCTGGTCGCGCAGGGCCGCCTGGGCCGCCGCGCCGCCGAGGTCACCGAGGGTCAGCACGGCCTGCACGCGCACGCCCAGATCGCCGTCGGCGACCCGATCGCCGACCGTGGCGACGAGAGCGCTGTCGCGATAGGTGCCGAGGCTCCGCAGAGCGTTGATCCGGACGTGCGCGTCCTCGTCCGACACGAGGCGCCGGACGCGGGCGGCGAGCGCCGAGCGGTCGAGCCCGGTCGTATCCGCGTAGCTCGCCGTGAGCGCACGCACCGCGTAGGCGCGCACCTCGGCATCCGGGTCGTCGCTCGCCAGCAGCAGCACGTCCGACGCCGCCGGCGGGCGCAGCCGGGCGAGCGAGTAGATGGCGCCGAGTTTCACGCGCCGGACCGGCGACACGGTGAACTCGATCAGCAGCTCGACGGGCGCCTCGGCCCCGAGCCGCCACGCATCCGTCAGCGCCGCGTCGACACTCACGGGCGGGACGGTCGAGGCGGCGCGGGACACCCACGGCCCGAGGACTTCGCGCATGGCGGCGGCGGCCCCGGCGCCACCGACCTTGGTGATGGCGGTCATCGCCTCTGCGTGGACATCGTGCTGCCGATCGGGCGGCGTGTTCACCACCAGCTCACGCAACGTGGGCAACGCCCGCTCGTCCGCCAGCAGACCCAGCGCGAACGTCACGCTGCGCCGCACCGTGCTGTCGGGATCCTGGAACATTTCGAGCAGCAGATCGGTCCCGGCGCGGTCCCCGATGCGCCCGATCGCCAACGCGGCGACCTGGCGTACGCCGGGATCGGCATGCCGGGCCGCGCCCGTCAGCAGGGCCGCGTCGAACCGGCGCGCGTCTTCCGCCTGGAGGACGGTCGCCAGCACTTCCACGGTGGCCGGATCCTGGGCGCGGGCGGCCGCACCCGGGACCAGAGCAGCTACGAGCACCGCGGCGCTACAGGCGGACTGGATCCGGGATGGGCTCGAGGGCGGCACGAATCTCCACTGGTATCCTGGTGATCGCATACGTGGGGTCGAGAGCCATGAGCGCCGTGCGGGCCGTGGCGACGGGCCGGCCTGACGGGGCGTGCTCCATGGCATAGCCGAACTCCACCCGGCGCGACGAAACGTCGCGCACCCAGCACGCAATCCGCAACCGGTCGTCGTAGCGCGCGGAGGCCCGATAGCGCACCTCCGCCTCGACCACGGCCAGCAGCAGCCCGTCCGCCTCCATGGTCCGGTAACTCAGCCCACGTTCCCGCAGGTACTCCGTCCGGGCAATGTCGCACCACACGAGGTAGTTCGCATGGTAGGCCAGTCCCATCTGATCCGTCTCGGCATAGCGGACGGTGACGTCGATACTTGTGGTTCCGGACATGGCGATGCGTAGCGTCGGATGGCGCCCCTCAATATACTGCGACCCGTGCCCAGCGCTGCGGTCGCCATCGTGAGCGATGCCCACCTCGGGCAGGTCCCGCCCGAGGTGACCGACGCCTTTCACCGGTTTCTCGACGCCGTGCCCGCGTTCGCGGGACACCTCGTGATCAACGGCGACCTGTTCGACTTCTGGTTCGAGTACCGCGCCGTGATACCGCGCCGGGCGTTTCCCGTGCTCAGCGCGCTCGACCGCGTGCGCCGGGCCGGGGTGCGGCTCACCCTCACCGGCGGCAATCACGACCGCTGGGGCGGGGACTTCTGGCGGGGGGAGCTCGGCGCGGCGTTCCACCCCGACGGGGTGTCCCTCCCGCTCGCCGGGCGGCGGGCGTACGTCGCCCACGGGGACGGTGTGGCGGAGCGGCACGTGAGCGCGCGCATCATGCACCGCGTCACGCGATGGCCCGCCACTGCCGCGCTGTTCCGCTGGCTGCATCCCGATCTCGGGGTCCGCCTGGTGAACGCGATGTCCGGGACGCTGGCGGAAGCCACACGCGACGAGACGGTGTTGGAGCGCGCGGCCACCGCGCAGGCCGGATGGGCGCGCGCATATCTGGCCGACCACCCGGAGGTGGAGCTCCTGGTGCTCGGCCACACCCATCGCCCCGCGCTCGAGGAGGTGGCCCCGGGACGATGGTACCTCAACCCCGGCGCCTTCCTCGAGCGTGGCCGCTACGCCCTGATCACGGCGGACGGGCCGACGCTCCACTCGTTTCCCTGAGTCAGTAGCGTATCCGCACACCCAGTCCAACGGCCCCGTGCCCGACGGCCCGGGTATCGAGCTCGACCGGGAAATCCCAGAGGTAGGCGGAGACGAACGCCTCCGCTCCGGCGACGAGGTGATTGAAGACCAGCAGGACGGCCCAATCCTGGATCTCCTGTTTCTTGGACTCCACACGCTCGGCATCCCCGATGTCTTCGAGGTAGCCAAGCTGGTGCGCGGCCTTGAGCGTCATCGTGAGGGTGATGCCCTCCCAGAACACGAACACCGCCCCGGTCACGCGCCGCCCGAGCACGGCCTGCCCCCATCCGGGCAGGAGCATCGAGCGGGCGAAGGCCCCGAGGGGAGAGATGGGGGGCTGGATGCGGAAGGGCGGCACCTTGACCGTGTCGCGGGCGCTCGCCGTGTCGGCCCGCGGGGGCCGCGCGGTCGGAACGGGCAGCTGCGCGTGGGCCGTGCCGGCGGCAAGCAGCAGGACGACGCCCGCCGTCAGGACGCGCATCGGACCTTGAGCGCCCGGGGCATGAGCCGGATGTCGACCGCCTCGCCACCATAGGTGCGGACCTCCCCATCCAGATGAGCGACCAGCGGACTCCCGGGGGTGGCGATGCGTACGGTCCGGGCCTGCACCATGGTGACTGGCGGCAGGGTGGCGTGGGTGCCCGCGGCCACGCGCGGCAAGTAGCGGAGGAACTGCAGCAAACCGACGCGGCGGATCATGCAGACGTCGAACAGCCCGTCCTCGGGATCGGCCTGCGGTGTGAAGCGGTACCCGCCACCGGCCGTGCGCCCGATGGCGACTTCGGCCAGCATCAATGGCCCCACTTCGCGATGCTCGCCGGCGTCCACCTCCACGGTCGGCGGCCGAAACCCGAAGAAGGTGCGCATCGCGGCACCGAAGTAGAGCGCGGATCCGCGCAGATGGGGAAACCGCTGCATCCGCTTGAGTACCGCTGGGCCGAAGCCGACTCCGAACCCGTTCGTGAAGAACTCCCCCTCGACCTGCCCGACGTCGAACGACCGGTCGTGCCCGCGTTCCAGCGCCCGCACGCCCTGCTCCACGTCCCCGGCGGTCCCGACCAGACCGGCGAAATCGTTGCCCGTCCCGGCGCCGAGCACACCGAGCGCGGTGTGAGGCGACTCCCGCAGGAGTCCGTTGGCCACCTCGTGCACCGTCCCGTCGCCCCCGGCCACCACCACCAGCGGCCAGCCATCGCGGGCCGCGGCCACGGCCAGCGCACGCTCTTCTCCCGCGCGGGTCGTGACGCGCAGCTCGACGTCCCAACCACGGGCCCGGAACGCGTCGCCGATGGGCCGGGCGAGGCGCCGGCCCCGGCCGCGACCGGCAACCGGATTGACCACGACGAAGGCGCGGTTCATCGCCAGGCCGCCATGGCGGGAGCGTGTGGGAATCGAACCCACCGGAGCCGCCACAGGCGCCTCCCGACGGTTTTGAAGACCGCGCAGACCACCAGGCCCAATCCGCCCCCGTACGGCGTTATGCCATTGCGATCAGGTCGATCTCGACCTTGGCGTCCTTCGGCAGCGTCCGAACCGCCACCGTGGACCGCGCGGGCCGATGGGCACCGAACTCCCGCGCGTACACCTCGTTCATCACCTGAAAGTCCCCCATGTCCGCCAGGTACACGGTGGCCTTCACGACCCGATCCAGTCCCGAGCCGGCGGCGGCCAGCACCGCCTTGAGGTTGGCGAACACCCGGTCGGTCTGCACGCCGACGTTGCCGTCGACGAGGCGCATCGTGGCCGGGTCAAGCGCAATCTGTCCCGCGGTGTAAACCAGCCCGCCGGCAACCACCGCCTGGCTGTAGGGACCGATCGCGGCCGGCGCGGCCGACGTGGCGACGAGACGCATGCCCCTCCCCTTCTAGAAAAGCCCCTCGATGGTGCCGTCGCGGTGGAGCCGCATCCGCTCGGCGGCCGGCGTCTTGCCGAGACCCGGCATGGTCATGATATCCCCCGCGAGCGCCACGACGAATCCGGCGCCCGCCGACGGATAGAGGTCCCGAATCGTGATCCGGAAGCCTCGCGGCGCGGCCAGCAGGGCCGGCGAGTCGCTGAACGAGTACTGCGTCTTGGCGATGCAGACGGGCGTCTCCCCCAATCCGAACTCGGTGAGCTGCCGCACCGCCCGCTCGGCTGGCGGCAGGAAGTCCACGCCGTCGGCCCGGTAGATCGTCGTCGCAATGGCCTCGATCTTCTCGCGGATGGGGCGCGCGGTGTCGTAGAGCGGCGTGAACCGCACGCCCCCCTTCGCGAGCGTCGCGAGCAGCAGCTCCGCCAGCGCGAGACCGCCCTCCCCGCCCCTCTCCCACACATCGGTGAGCGCGACCGGCACATCCAGCGCCGCGCACCCTTGCTCCACCACCGCGAGCTCTTCGCGGGTGTCCGTCACGAAGCGGTTCAGCGCCACGAGCACTGGCACGCCGAACTGCGCCAGATTCTCGACGTGCTGCCGCAGGTTGGCGAAGCCCCGCTCCACCGCGCCCGGGTTCGGGGTCGCGAGCTGGTCCTTCTGCACACCGCCATGCAGCTTGAGCGCCCGCACCGTGGCGACGACGATGGCCACGGCCGGCTCGAGGTTCCCCGTCCGGCACTTGATGTCGAAGAACTTCTCGGCACCCAGGTCCGCCCCGAACCCCGCCTCGGTCACGACGAGGTCTGCGAGCCGCAGGGCCGCGTCCGTCGCGATGACCGAGTTGCAGCCGTGCGCGATGTTGCCGAACGGCCCGCAGTGCACGAAGGCCGGCCCACCTTCGAGCGTCTGGACCAGGTTGGGTTGGATCGCGTCCTTGAGCAGCAGGGCCATCGCGCCCTGGGCTTTCAGGTCACCGGCGCGCACCGGCTGACGATCCGTCGTGGCCCCGACGATGATCCGCCCGAGCCGCTGCTCCAGGTCTTCCGGGTCGCGGGCCAGCGCCATGATCGCCATGATCTCGCTTGCCGGCGTGATCACCACCCGATCCTCGCGTGGCACGCCGCCGTTCAGGCCGCCCAGCCCGATCACGATGTGGCGTAGGGCGCGGTCGTTCATGTCCATCGTGCGGGGCCAGGTGATGCGGCGCGGGTCAATGCGCAGCGGGTTCCCCTGATGGAGATGGTTGTCCAGCATGGCCGACAACAGGTTGTGCGCGGCGGAGATGGCGTGGAAGTCGCCCGTGAAGTGGAGATTGATGTCCTCCATGGGCACGACCTGCGCGTAACCGCCGCCCGCGGCCCCGCCCTTGATGCCGAACACCGGGCCGAGACTGGGCTCGCGGATGCAGCAGACGGCACTCCGGCCCTGGCGCTGGAGCGCCTGCGTGAGCCCGATCGTGACGGTGGACTTCCCTTCCCCGGCCGCCGTCGGGTTGATCCCGGTCACGAGTACCAGCTTGCCGCGCCGTGGCCGGTCGGCAACGGCCTCGAGGCGCACTTTGGCCTTGGTGTGCCCGTAGTAGATGAGGTCATCAGGAGTCAGCCCCAGCGGCGCCGCCACGTCCGCAATCGGACGGAGGCGCGCGGCCTGGGCAATGGCGATATCAGACGGGACCTTGGTCATGGGGAATATCGAGAGGTTGGGCGACGCGCGCACCAAAGCAGCGCGCCGCGTTTTGAGTCGTCAGACGAGCGATCTCCGCGAGCGGCACGCCACGCAGCTCCGCGAGCCGTTCGGCGATCCGGCGGACGTGCGCGGGCTCGTTCCGTTGCCCGCGGTGGGGCGTGGGGGCCAGGTACGGCGCGTCGGTCTCGACCAGCAACCGGTCGGCCGGACACGCCACCACGACCTCCGCCTGCCGCCACGAGCGGAACGTGATCATCCCGCTGAAGGAAAAATACGCGTTCGTCTCCAGCCCTGCTGTTACGACGGGCGGGCCGGCGCTGAACGAGTGGAGCACCACGACCGGGCCGGCCGGGCCGGCCGCCGCCCGGAGCATCGCGGCCATGTCGTCATCCGCGTCCCGGGCGTGCACGACCGCGGGCTTGCCGGCCGTGGCGGCCAGCGCGAGCTGGTCCTCGAACGCCTGCCGTTGCGCGGTCCGCGGGGAGTGCTCGTAGTGGTAGTCGAGCCCGGTTTCGCCCACGGCGACGACGACGGGATCGTCGAGTGCGGCGCGCACCGCGTCGCGCACCGCCGGGGTCCAGGTGCGGGCTTCGTGGGGGTGCACGCCCGCCGTGGCCGACAGCCGCAGGGCCTGGGCGAGCGCGCGGGCGCGCGTCGTGGCCGCCGCCGAGTCGGCGACGATCACGATGTGCCCCACGCCGGCAGCCCGGGCCCGGGCGACCACCGCCGCTCGGTCCTCGTCGAACGCCGCGTCACCCAGGTGGCAGTGCGTGTCGACGAGCACGGGGGCGTCTCAGGTGACCGGCGCGCCCCCGCCCTGCGGAGCCAACGCGCGGGCTCCGCGCACGTCCTCTCCGGGCCACTTGCGTTCGATGGCCAGCAGCACGGGGGAGGCGATGTAGATCGACGAGAAGGTGCCGACGATGATGCCGAAGGTCATCACCCAGGCGAAGCCGCGAATGACGGGGCCGGCAAAGACCAGCAAGGCCACGGTGGCAACCAGCGTGGTCCCGCCCGTCAGCACGGTGCGCGGCAGCGTCTCGTTGACGCTCCGGTTCAGGATCTCGTAGATGTTCGCCCGCTTGAACTTGTGGAGATTCTCCCGCACCCGGTCGAACACCACGATCGTGTCGTTCAGCGAGTAGCCGACGATCGTCAACACCGCCGCCACCACCACCAGCGTGATCTCCAGGTTCATCAGCGAGACGAACGCGACCGTGAGCAGGATGTCGTGGGCGGTGGCAATGATCGCGGCGATGGCGAAGCGCCACTCGAAGCGGAACGTGAGGTAGATCAGCGTGGCGCCGAACGAGAGCAGGACGGCCATCAGCGCCTTGGTGCGGAGCTCGCCGCCGACTTTGGGACCCACGCCCTCGAACCGCTCCACGCCGTAGGCCTCGGCGCCGAACGTCCGCGTCAGCGCGGTGTCCACGGCGCGTGCCGCCTGCTGGGCCACATCCTCGGTGGCCTCGCTGCCGGCGGCGATGGGCACCCGAATCAGGAAGTCCCGCGCCGTCCCGAACGTCGAGAGCTGCGCGCCGGTGACCCCCTGGCGATCGAGCGCACCGCGGATCGCGGCGATCGTCACGCTGGAATCCACGGCGTGCACCTGAATCAGCGTGCCGCCGGTGAACTCGATGCCCTCGTTCAGGCCGCGGAGCCCCAGTACCGCGACCCCGGGCAAGGCCACGAGCGCCGTGATCACGTAGGCCGCGCGGCGAATGGCGAGGAAATCGTATTTGGCGTTGTCGAACAGCCGCATCAGATCGCGAGCTCCTGGGTCGGGGACCGGCGCTCCAGCCAGATCATGAAGAACGTCCGGGTCACGAACACGGCGGTCACAAAGGAGGCGAAGATCCCCACGATCAGAATGATCGCGAACCCCTTGACGGGGCCCGTGCCGAACTGGAAGAGAAACAGCGCCGTGAGCACCGTGGTGAGGTTCGAGTCGATGATGGCCGGCATGGCGTGCTGGAAGCCCTGGTCCACGGCCGCGCGGGCGGTCTTGCTCGTCTTGAGCTCCTCGCGGATCCGCTCGAAGATGAGCACGTTCGCATCGACCGCCATGCCCACCGACAGGATGAACCCCGCCAGCCCCGGCAGAGTGAGGGTGGCGCCAAACCCGGCCAGTCCGCCGAGCGTGAACATTGCATATACGCCGAGGGCGGCCACGGCGAGCAGCCCGGCGAAGCGGTAGTACAGGGCCACCAGGACGACGACCGCCACGGCCCCGATGATCGCGGCCGTCATGCCCTTGCGAATCGAGTCGTCACCCAGACTCGCGCCGACGGTCCGTTCCTCGACGATCTGCAGGGGCGCGGGCAGCGCACCGGCGCGGAGCACCAGGGCGAGATCCTGCGCCTCGCGCAGGTCCGCGTTCCCCAACTCGATCTGCCCGTCGCGGTTGATCTGGGACCGGATCACCGGCGGCTGGCTCTGGACCTTGCCGTCGAGCACGATCGCCATGTTGTCGCCGATGTGCCGCGCGGTTTCGCGCCCGAAGATGCGGCCGCCCGCCCGGGTCAGCTGGAATCGCACGATGGCGCCGCCACTGAGCTGGTCGAGCGACGCCTCGGCGTCGGCGAGCTGCTCGCCGGTGATGATCGCGCGGCGGTCCACCGCATACAGCGGCCGGTACGACCGGCCACCCTGCGAGCTCGGATCGGCGCCCCAGATCAGCTCGAGGCCGCGAGGAATCTCCCGCGCCACCGTGGGCAGGCGCAGCAGGCTGTCCACCCGCGGGTAGCTCTCTTCCGGCACCAGATACTCGCCCGGCAGCTGCCCCTCGAACAGGAGGGTGGAGAACGGTCCCGGGGCGCCAACCGAGTCGGCCGCCGCCGAGTCGGCGGCGGCGCTGTCGACGGCCGTCTCCAACAGGTCTTCGATGGCCCGGCGCGCCGGGCGCTCCACCGGCGAGACCACGCCTTCGCGTTGAAGGGCCCGGTCGATCCGCGGGATCGCCTCGCGGAACTGGCCCTGCATGTCGGTAATCCGGAACTCGAGGAAGGCCGACCGCTGGATGATGCTCTTGGCGCGCGCGGGGTCGCGCTCGCCGGGGAGCTCCACGATGATCCGCTCGTCGCCCGCCTTCTGGACCAGCGGCTCCGCCACGCCGAACTCGTCGATGCGCTGCCGGATCACGGTGAGCGCGCGGTCGAGGGCGTCGGACGGGTTGGCCACCGCCCCCCGGCTCTGGTCGAGTTCGAGCGCCAGGTGAATCCCACCCTGGAGGTCGAGCCCCAGCTTGAGGGGGGTGCGGATCTGGCGCACGTCCTGCATGCGACCGTCCTCGCCGAGCTGCCGGACGGTCACCTCGCGCGGCCACAACGACCAGACGCTGCCCGCGAGCAGCAGCGCGATGACGATCAGACGGTTGCGAATTGAGCTGAGCATGGCGTATGGGCTAAAGCCCGCACAAGTTAACCAGGCGAGGGCGTGGGTGGCACTGCCAGGGCCGCCAGGGCCTCCTGTCGGTCGCGGGCGAGCTGGCGCTGGAGGGCCTCGGCCGTGGGAAAGGCCTGGACGTCCCGGAGCCGGCTGGCCCACGTGACCTTGACGCGGTGCCCGTACAGCTCCGGCGTCCCGTCGAACAGGTGGATCTCCAGCGAGCGGTCGACTTCCCCGAACGTGGGTCGCGGGCCGATGTGCATCATCCCGCCGGAGCGCCCGCCAGCCCATTCGACGTTCACAGCGTACACGCCGTCGGGCGGGAGGAGCTTGCGCCGGTCCGGCACCTGTACGTTGATGGTGCGGAACCCCAGGGTCCGCCCGCGGGACGCCCCGCGCACGACCGCTCCACTCATCGAATACCGGCGCCCCAGGTGCCGCTCGGCCGTGGCGAGGTCTCCGCCGGCCAGGGCCCGGCGGATGAGCGTCGACGACACCTCCCGGCCGTCCGCCTGGATCGGCGGCACGACGTCCACCGCAAACCCCAGGCGGGCGCCCAACGCCCGCAGCACCCACTCGTCGCCGGTGCGCCCCCGGCCGAATCCATGATCGTGCCCGATCACCAGCTCGCGCAGGGCGAAGCGCTCGAGGAGCAGCCGCACGAACTCCTCCGGTGTGTAGTGCGCGAGGACGCGGGTGAACGGGAGGAACGCGACCGCGTCCACCGGACTCTGCGCGAACAGCTCCCGCCGTTCGTCGTCGAGCGTCAGGAGCGGCGGCGCCGCCTGCGGATTGACGATTTCCAGGGGATGGGGCGCGAAGGTGACGACGAGGCTACGCCACCCGGTGCGGCCTGCCCGCAGCGCAATTTCCTCCAGCACGGCGCGGTGGCCCAGGTGGAGCCCGTCGAAGCTGCCGACGGTGACGACCGTGGGACCGTTCATGCGGTCAGCACCGTGCGAGGCCGGAGCGTATCCCCGCGCCGGACCGCGATGGCCAGCAGTTCACCGTCCTGCACCACCGCGACCGGCCCGTCGTGGGCGGCATCACTGGGGACGGGGCGGCCATGGCGAACCGCGTCCGCCTCCATGCCGGTGACCTCCCGCCGGGGGAGATGGAGCACCGCGGCGAGCAGGGGTGCCGGAGCAACCTCCCCGCGGGCCACGGCGTCGAGGGAAGCGGCCTCGTCGACCTGCCAGGGCCCCACGCCCGTGCGCCGAAGCTCCCGAAGGTGCGCCCCACACCCCAGCGCCTGCCCCAGGTCCCGGGCGAGGGCCCGCACGTAGGTGCCGCTCGCAACGTCGGCCGCGAACGTCACGTCGGCGCCGGCGCGGGCAGTCACGGTGAAGCGCCGGACCTGCACGGGGCGGGGCGCGAGCGTCACCGCCTCGCCGCGCCGCACCCGGCGATGGGCCGGCGTCCCGCCCACCTTCTTGGCGGAATACGTCGGGGGCCGCTGCTGGATCGTGCCGGTGAGCGCGGTCATGGCAATGGCCAGCGCGGTGTCCGTCACGGTGCGCCCGCCCACGTGCTCGGCGACAACCGTCCCCGTCGCATCGTCGGTGTCGGTCACGATCCCGAGCCGGAGCACC